>NZ_JBXSOL010000019.1:0-123339 GCF_057784555.1 Rhizobium sp. CNPSo 3670 | reverse complement strand
GGGGAAGGAGCCGTCCTTCGTCCAGTTGTAGAGATCGGTGATATAGCGCTTGGCGGCATCGTCGGGGAATGAGAACTTGCCGTCCTTGACGTAGTTCGAGCCGTAGGAGAAGGCAGCACCCGAGAAGCGGTGGCCGGAGCGGTCCATCGTGAAGGGAATCTGGGCGCCGGTCGCCTTGGCGACGCGCGCGGAAGCCTCGACGATTTCCTTCAGCGTGGCGGTTGGCTTCGGAAGGGGTTCATTCGCCTGTTCGAAGAGCGTCTTGTTGACGAAGGGCAGGTTGAAGGTCTGTGACGCGACGTAGCCGTTGATCGAATTCGGATCGTTGACGCCGGGGAAGCGAAGCGTGTTCAGGCTGTCGCCGTGCAGCTTGGCGAAGCCGTCCGGATCCTTCATCAGCGGGCGCATGTCGAGGTAATAGGGCGCCAGCTGCCAATCGGTGATCTTGGCAACGTCGGGCCCTTCGCCGATGGCAAGCTGCACCGGCAGCTGTTTGGCGACGGCATCATAGCCCGACGAAACGAAATTCACCTTGATGTCGGGATGCGCCGCCTCGAATTCCTTGCTCAGTGCTTCCATCCGCTCGACGTAAGCCTGGTCGTCGTCGGTGAAGAGAAAGGTGATCGTCTGGGTTTCCGCCATGGCGACGCTCGACCAGGCGAAGGAAACGGTGGCCAGCGCCAGTGCGAAAGCCCCTGAGAGATAGGTTTTCATTTTCATCCTCCCATGAAAAAATTTTCATCAATCGCGGCCTCAGCCATCGATAAGTGAATTTCATATACTTGACATTCCTCCCGTCAAGCTATTTTCTGGCGCTGCTGCGATGTTTTGAGCATTTCTTGAAGACGCCGCACACAAATGAAGTAATGAAAATATTTTCATAAGATTGCGGAGGAGGCGATCTGTGCAGGCGGAAAGCGTCAAGCAACCCGACGACATGGCGCCAGCCTATGGCGTTGCCAAAGGCGAGACGATAACGGCATGGGCCGTGTCCGGCCTCATCGCCGACTATTTTCCCGGCGAGCCAGCTCCTGCCGAAGATCGCGTGAACTATCGCTTCATCAACGGTTTCGTCGATGTCGGTGACCTGCCTTGCCGGAAGGCCTTCTGGTCGACCATGGTGGGGCGGCCGCTTCTGCCCGACACGTCCTGGCCGACCACAAGCCTATATCTCCCCGGCTCGAACCGCCGCGTCGAGTTCACCAGCTTCTGGCATGTGCCGACGCATGTCAGGAAATGGCTGAAGGGCACGTTCAGGACAGAGGCACCGCGCACGCTCAATCTGGCGCTGAAGACCTGCGGCGGGGTGCGCATATGGGTGAACGGGCAGGAGGCGGTGCGCTTCGAGCCCTTTATGCGCAATGTCGAGAGCGCGACTGAGATCAGCTTGCAGCTCGAAGCCGGCGACAACGAGGTTCTCGTCCACACCGAAGATCTTGCCGAGCGCGACACGACCTGGTTCTTCGAACTTGAAATGCTGGATGAGGAACCACTCACGGTGCTGCTGCCGGTGGCGCTCGACCAGGATGAGGTTCGCGAGCTGGAGGGCCTTGTGCGCGGCGTTCGCCCGGCCCATGACGTCTTCGTCAATCAGCCTCTGGAAATCATCTTCGACACCGCGCCCGAGCGCGACCTGCCGGTGGAGCTCAAGGTCGTCGGCCATGGTCACGAACGGCCGCTCCTCGCCCATGTGCATTTGACCCTGCATGCGCAGCAGAACCGGTTGATCGCCGAGGATATCAGCGGCATTGCGGACGGTTATCACGGCATTCACATGACGATCGGCTCCGGACCGGGCTCGGTCACCCGCGTCATCGACGCTGCCTTCATGAGCGCCATTTCTCCATTGCCGGCCGAGGCATCGCTTTCCGCCCGCAAACGCCAGGCGCTGGAATACAGCGCCCGCTTCGGCGCCAACCGCGCCGGTCGTCTCATTGCGATGATGGAAACCGGCTACGAAGACCGGGAGAGCTTCGAGCGCATCGTCGATGCCACGCTTGCCTCCATCGATGCGCGTGAGGACTGTTCGGATTTCATCATGGTGCCGCTGCTCTGGCTGCTTGGCGCCTATGGCGACCGGATGCCCAGGGCGACGGTCGACCGCATCCGCCATTCCGTTCTCACCTATCGCTACTGGGTCGACGAGCCGGGCAATGACGCGATGTGGTTCTGGAGCGAGAACCATGTGCTCTGCTTCCACACCAGCCAACTTCTGGCCGGGCTTCTTCTGCCCGACGAGGTCTTTTCCGCTTCGGGCCGAACCGGGCGGCAGCAGGCGGCGCTCGCCGTCGAGCGCCTCGGGCGCTGGTTCGACAGCGTCGAAGCCCATGGTCTCGCGGAGTGGAACTCGGCCGCCTATTACCCGATCGATTTCATCGGCCTGCTGGCGCTCGAGCGCTGGGCCGAGAGCGGGATTGCCGACCGCGCCCGCGGCCAGATCGATCTCATCTTCCGCATGATCGCCCTTCACACGCTCGCCGGCGTTCCCGCGGGATCGCAGGGCCGTGCCTACGACAAGGAACTGCGCGCCGGCCCGCTGACGGAGTTGGCGCCCTTCGCCCAGGTCGCCTTCGGAACGGGCTGGCTGAACAACGGTGTGGCTGCTTTGACCATGTTCTGCGCCGGCGATTATGAGCCGCCGGCCGATCTTGCCGAGCTTGCTGCGCTTCCGCGAGGACGAAGCGTCGAGGCGCGCTATAGCCAGGGGCTCGAGAGCGGAAAGCTCGTGCTGTTCAAGAACGAGGCCGCGCAGCTTTCGACGGTGGTCGACCACAAGACCGGCCGCAAGGGGCATCAGCAGCATGTTCTCGATATCCGGCTGGCCGGCCATCCGATGGCAAGGCTCTGGGTCAACCATCCCGGCGAAGACGATCCGTGGGGCAATCAAAGGCCGTCCTATTGGGCCGGCAACGGCATCCTGCCGCGCGTCGCCCAGCATCGCGACGTCGCGCTTTTGATCGAAGATACGGGTGACGCACGGCATCCCTGGACCCACGCCTATGTCGGCCGCGACGGTCTCGACGATCTCATCATTGAAGGCAAGTGGCTGGTCGCGCGATCGGGCAGAGGATTTGCCGCCCTCTGGGCCTCGAACGGCCTGGAACTGATCACCGATGGCCCGACCGCCGATCGTGAGGTGCGCTCGTACGGACCGCTCTGCGGCTGGGGAGCCATCATATCATCCGGCAATGACGAAGCCTTCAAGGCTTTCATCGAGCGTCTGTGCCAAACGACGGTTTCATTCGATCCCACGCTTCGGCGTCTTTCCCTGACGCCGCCGGGCGGACCGGCGATCGCTCTTTCCTATGCCGACGGTCTTTCGATCGCCGGTAAGCCCCGGCCGTTCACGCATGATCAGCCAGATCCGATCCTCACCCACGAAAGCGCCGCGTCCCAAGCCCGCACTGACGGGCCCTTCTACTCCTGAAACATAGGTTTCCAGCATGAACACAGCATCTGCCGACAACGCCGCCCTCCAGACGACGATCGATCGCGTGGCGACGGCTTTCAGCCGGCTCAAGGGCATCAAGGAAGGTCTCGTGACGGACAATGCCGCCTCCGGCATCCAGTTCGACGAATGGGACTGGGAAGTCGGCGTCGGCCTTTATGGATTCCTCCGGCGTGCGATTTCCGCCAATGACCAGAAAGCGCTCGAGGAGCTCGTTGCCTGGTACAGCGCCCAGATCGAACGCGGAATTCCGCCACGCCAGATCAACAGCACGGCGCCGATGCTGCCGCTCGCAATCCTCGTCCAGCACATCGACCGTCCGGATTTCCGCGCCCTCGTCGAAGACTGGGCCGAATGGCTGATCAAGGAATTGCCGAAGACCGAGGATGGCGGCTTCCAGCACGTCGTCAAGGAGCGTCTCAACGACGGCGAATTGTGGGACGACACACTGTTCATGGCCTGCCTCTTCCTTGCCCAGGCCGGCGTCCTCTGCGAGCGCAATGACTGGATCGACGAGGCCGTCTATCAGTTCATCATCCACACCCGCTATCTCTCCGATCCGGTGAGCGGCCTCTGGTATCACGGCTGGACCTTCAACGGCCGGCATAATTTCGCCAACGCCTTCTGGGCGCGGGGCAATGCCTGGATCACCGTTGCGATCCCCGAGCTCTTCGATCTCGTGCCGACGCTCGGCGAGAAGGATCGGCGTTTCCTCTCGAACGTCCTCGTGAGCCAGGTGCGCACGCTGAAGGCTTGCCAGCGGCCCGACGGCATGTTCACGACGCTTCTGGATGATCCGTCCTCGCCGCTCGAAACCTCGGCAACGGCGGGAATTGCCTATGGCATATTGCGCGCCATCGATGCCGGCATTCTCGACAAGAGCGACAAGGTCTATGCAGAGCGTGCGCTCAAGGCCGTGCTGGCACAGATCGATGACGAAGGTGTCGTCCACGGCGTTTCGGACGGCACGCCCATGGGCCGCGATCTCGATTTCTACCGGCGCATCCCGAACCTGCCGACGCCTTACGGCCAGGCGCTGACCATGCTGCTTCTGACCGAAGTCTTTATCGAGAGTGGCCGCCGCCAATGAGTGCTCCTTCCCTCGTCGCGATTGAGCCGCTCGACAGCGACAATACCGACCGTCTGCAGGCGGCGATCGACCGTCTGTCGGCTTCCGGCGGCGGGCGCCTGGAACTCCTGGCGGGCATCCACCTCTGCAGGGGGCTCCGGCTGCGATCCGGCGTCGATCTGCACCTGGCCGCCGGTGCGATCCTGCGTCCCATTCCCGATTATGCCGCTTATGCGCATACGACGGTTTCGGTGATCGCGGAAAAGTCGGATCGCGGCATGATCGTGGCGAGCGATGCGCGGCGGATCAGCCTGACGGGAAAAGGACGCATCGAAGCCGGTTGCGAGAACTTCATCATTGGCGACGACGAGACGGTGGGAACTTTCATTCCTGCCGAATTCCGTCCTCGCGTCGTCGTCTTCGAAGGCTGCGACGAGGTCGAGATCAGTTCCGTCACCATCAGCCGCTCGCCGATGTGGACGCTGCATTTCGTCGATTGCACCGATGTCGCGGTCCGAAACGTCACCATCGAAAACGACCGTCGCCTACCCAATACGGATGGCATCGTGCTCGACGCCTGCCGCGGCGCCGTCATCGAGGATTGCAGCATATCGACGGCCGATGACGGCATATGCCTGAAGACGAGCATCGGCCCTGAAGGTCTGGCGATTGGCCGGTGCGAGAACATTCTCGTGCGCCGCTGCTCCGTTCAGAGCTTGAGCTGCGCGCTGAAGATCGGCACGGAAACACATGGCGATGTCACCAATGTTCTGTTCGAGGATTGCAGCGTCTCGTCCTCTAGCCGGGCGCTCGGCATATTCTCCCGCGACGGCGGCCGGATCTCGAATGTGAGGTTTTCCCGAATATCGGTAGAGTGCCGCGAAACGCCGGATGGTTTCTGGGGTTCTGGGGAGGCGCTGACCGTCAATGTCGTCGACCGTATCGCTGAACGCCCTGCGGGCGCCATCGAAAATCTCATCGTCGAAGATGTGACCGGCCGGATGGAAGGCGCGATCACCATCATTGCGGCAGCGCCGTCAGGCATCCGGAACGTGTCGTTGACCCGTATCGCCGTCGATCAGCAGCCCGGAGAGCTCGGCACCGGGCGGACCTACGACCTGCGCCCGACGAATGCCGACCTCGCGCCGAGGGCCGATGGCGGCGGGCGTGCCAATGCCTGGACCCGCGGTTCGGACGGGCGGGTGATCGGCCTGCAGGACTATCCCCGGGGGATGCCGGCCGTCTATGTGGTCGATGTCGCCGGAATCTTGATGAAAGAGGTGCGGATCACGAGGCCGACACCATTGCCGCAAGGCTGGAACGAAAACGACGTCGTCTTCGAAACGGCGGCACCTGATGGGAGTGGGGCATGGCAGAACTGAAACTTTCCACCGTCAACAAGTCATATGGCGCCGTCAAAATCCTGCATGACGTCGAACTCGACATCAAGGACGGCGAGTTCGTCGTCTTCGTCGGTCCGTCGGGGTGCGGCAAGTCCACTCTATTGCGGGTCATCGCGGGCCTTGAGGAGGTGACTTCGGGCGCAATCGCGATCGGTGGCCGCGACGTCAGCGCGCTGTCGCCGGCCGAGCGCAAAATCGCGATGGTCTTCCAGTCCTATGCGCTCTATCCGCATATGAGCGTACGCAAGAATCTTGCTTTCGGCCTAGAAAATCTGAAGTTCAAGCGTGCCGAAATCGAGGCGCGCATTGCCGAGGCGGCCAGAATGCTGGCGATCGAACCTTATCTCGACCGGCGTCCGAAGCAGCTTTCCGGCGGCCAGCGCCAGCGTGTAGCGATCGGACGGGCGATCGTACGCGAGCCCGACATCTTCCTCTTCGACGAACCGCTGTCGAACCTCGATGCGGCCCTGCGCGTCCAGACCCGCGCCGAGATCACCAAGCTCCATCGCGACATCAAGACGACGATGATCTATGTCACTCACGACCAGGTCGAGGCGATGACCATGGCCGACAAGATCGTCGTTTTGCGCGCGGGTCGGGTTGAGCAGGTCGGCGCACCGCTGGAGCTCTTCGATCATCCGCGCAATCTCTTCGTCGCCGGATTCCTCGGCTCGCCGCGCATGAATATCATCAAGGGCAAGGTCTCGGGCGTCGGCGAAAGCGGCGTCGTCGTCGATGTCGGCAACGGAGGCACGATCGTCAGCAATGTCGATCCCGCCGGCGTTGCGGTCGGTCAGTCGGTTATTGCCGGTATCCGGCCTGCGCATTTCACCCGATCCAGCGAGCGGGGCCTGCCATTCGTCGCTGAGTATCACGAAGGGCTCGGGACCGAGACTTATGTCTATGGCAGTCTCGCGGGGCAGGACGATCAAATCATCATCCATGAAGCCGGCCATTTCGCGCCGGTCTCGGGCGAACGGATCATGATCGACGCCGATCCAGCCCGCGTTCATCTGTTCGATCCCGAAAGCAGCCTAGCCTTCGGCAGACGGTCAGGGCAGGGGAGGCGCTGAGATGGCAGAGCTCACGGCCGGTACATTGCTTTCCCAGACAGGCGAAACGGGGATGAGGGTGGTCGAGGCGCCGATGAATGCGATCGAGCGTCTGTTCGGCCGGAAGCGGATGCCATGGCTGTTCCTGGCGCCGAACCTCATTCTGTTTGCCATCTTCACCTTCCTTCCCATCGCGATCGCGGTCGGCTACGCCTTCACCGGCGGCACCAATCTGTTGGTTTCGGAGCGGCCGTTCGTCGGTCTTGACAACTTCCGCACCCTGCTGACCTGCGGCAATTATCTGCAGCCGGGAACCTGTCAGGAATCGCTGTTCTGGACGGCGGTGTGGAACACAGTTTGGTTCGTGGCCTGCAATGTCGTCGCCACGCTGCTGGTGGCGCTGATCACGGCGCTGATCCTCAACCGGGCGATCTTCGCGCGTGGCTTCTTCCGGGCGATGTTCTTCTATCCCGTTCTGCTGTCTCCCGTCGTGATCGGCCTGATCTGGAAGTGGTTCCTCGATCGCAACGGGCTGCTGAACGCCTTCTTTGAGATGCTTGGCGTTCCCCCTGAGATCTTCCTGCTTGATGTCGGCTGGTCGCGCTTTTTCGTCGTGGTCGTGTCGGTCTGGTTCCATATGGGCTTTTACACCCTGATCCTGCTCGCCGGCCTCCAGGCGATCCCAAAAGATCTTTACGAGGCCGCGTCCATCGATGCCGCTTCGCCGCGCCGCACACTGTTCAGGATCACGCTTCCGCTTCTTGCTCCGAACCTGCTTGTCGTATTCATCCTTCTGATGATCAAGTCGGTGCAGATCTTTGACGAAGCCTGGGTTCTGACCAATGGCGGCGGTCCGGGCACGGCCAACAGCTTCATCGTCCAATATATCTACCAGATGGCTTTCGGCAGCGATCTTCGTCTCTTCGGGCTTGCGTCGGCCGCATCGGTTCTTATGGGGCTGGTGCTTCTGGTTCTCACCCTCATACAGCTGCGCTTGGGCAAACGAATGGAGTCCTGAGATGAATCCGATCAGTTTTCTCTCACGCACACGCCGGGCCGGACGCATCGATATCACCGATATTTTGTCATGGGTCTGGCTGATCGGCGGAACGCTCGCCGTGCTCATTCCCGTCGTCTGGGCAGGCCTCTCCTCGCTGAAACCGGCGGCCGAGATCACCCGCTTTCCGCCGTCGCTGCTTCCGCGGGCCGCCGTGGAGCAGACCGTGCCCGGATTCGACAAGCCGCTCAGCCTTTGGAACGTCACGATTGACGGCCAGCAGCGTGAAAGGGCCATGATCAGGCGCATCGGTCTCAAGGCGCAGATGGTCGATCCTGCAAATCCGGGACAACCGCTCGGTGTCGACGTGAAGGGGATCACGCCGGTCCAGCATCTGACCGTTGCCACCGAGAACTACACCGATCCTCTGACGCGCTTCAACTTCCTGACCTTCCTGAAGAACTCGGTCTTCGTCACTGTGGTTGCCACGCTGCTGACGCTTATCGTCAACGCCATGGCTGCCTTTGCGCTGTCGAAATACAAGTTTCGGGGCGATACGACTGTGTTCGTCATCATCATCTCGACGCTGATGATCCCGCTCGCCGTCGTCATGGTCCCTGCCTATCTCGTCATCGTCGGGGTCGGACTCGCTGATAATCTCTGGGGTGTGATCCTGCCGACCGTCGCCTCGCCGACGGCCGTGTTCCTGCTGCGGCAATACATGCTGACCATACCCGACGAGCTGATCGAGGCGGCACGCGTCGATGCGGCGAGCGAATTCTGCATCTTCTGGCGGATCATCCTGCCGCTGACGGCGCCGGCGCTTGCCGTGCTGGCGATCTTTTCCGTGCTCTGGCGCTGGAACGATTTCCTCTGGCCGCTGATCGTCCTCAACAGCCGCGAGAATTTCACCCTGCAGGTCGGACTCAATGCCTTCCAAGGTGAGTTCTCGGTGCAGTGGCACTATATCCTGGCGATGACCTTCCTCAGCCTACTGCCCGTCACGATCGTGTTCCTGTTCCTGCAGAAGTACATCACCACGGGCATCGCTGGTACAGGAATGAAGTGAACGAATCCTGGCGCACAGCACCGATTGGAGTCGAGGTCGAGGAAACCTCCAAGAATTTAAGACTGCCTTTCCAATTTCGTCGCGCCAGCTGAAGCGCACCGCAACTGGTCCTGCGGTGTGCGCTTCGGTCCTATTCAGATGGGAGCCGTGCCGGATTGACTGGCAGAGGCCATCACAAAACGGTCTCGAATAGCGGGATCAATGCTGCGCCGACCGCGCCGGGGGCATCGATGATCTGGGCCACTGCGAGCTGCGGGATGTCGCGCAAGGCGCCATGCCGAGGCAGATTGTTGAATTCGGTGCGTTCGATCAACATTCTCGCAAGCGAATGTGGAAGCTCGCCGCCAAGCACGATCAATGCCGGGTCGAAGATCGCACAGATCGCGTTGATGGCACGATTGTGGGCCGGAGTGACGCGGTCGATCCATTCCTCGACACCATCCCACTCCACCATATTTTCGTCCTTCAGATCCCTCAGGGTCAGGCCGCTGCGCCCCTTGCCGCGAAGATGCTCGAGCAGCTGGTTGAGAGCGGGGCGATCATCGTAGTCCTGACGCCCGAAAAGAACGGAGATTTCGCCGGCATTTCCGAAACTGCCGCGAAACGGCATGCCGCCGGAGACAAGGCCGCCGCCATAGCCATGAAGGTGGGCGATATAGGCAAAATCGGCAACGTCACGCCCGACGCCGAAAATTGCTTCCGCCAAGGCCGCAGTCCTGGCGACATTGTCCGCCCAGACCGGCAGCCCAAGCCGCTCCCCAAGCACTGGCGCCAGATCGATCAGCGACCAGTGGGCGAGCGGCAGGGGACAATTGAAAGCCGTATCCAGCATACGATGGCCGGAGACGGCGAGGCCGACGCCGAGGATGTCGCGCCGCTTGGCGCCGCGCCGGGCGAGGATCTGTTCGACGGCTGCTTCGATCCGCTCCATTTCCAGGGATAGCGACGAGCCGGCCTGGGGAATTTCCATATTATCCAATGGTTCGCCGAAACCCATGAGGCAAAGGCCAATCGTTCCGACGTTGATGGAGATGCCGAGCGTCAGACACCACTCCCTTCGCAGTGTCAGCTCCGGACTTGGTGGACCGGCGCGCCGGTTTTCCGATTGGGAAAAGACGACCATTCCCCGATCATGAAGCCGGCCGACGATTCTGTGCAGCGATTGCTGAGTGAGATCGAGTGGGTCGGTCAGGCTGGAGCGCTCGATGCCGGGCGACTTCCAAATCAACCGCAAAAGGTCCCGTTCGTTACGGGAGGCTACTCTCGCGGGCTCTGTGTCTCGCAGGAAATGTGGGGCAACGTGGTCCAGCGGAGCGTACTTCATTTTCCAAACATATTGATTTACACTGTAAGTGTGAAGCAGGTGGAGGGGACGCTTTGCTTCTGCGGGGCAACGAAATCATCCGTGGTTTTGCCGGTCCTGCTTAACCCATCAAGATTGGCCAGACCAGTCGCGATGATGTCAGGCGGCAGAAGAAAAGAACCGAGCGGCATGGATGCGTTAACACGGGAGAAAATGGCAATTGCCGAGCATCGTGGTTATGGATTCGAGCCCACGCATGGAGGCACCAGCTTCGAATCAATGGTTCAGGCCTTTACGGCTGGTTACGGCGTTTTCGGCGCACAGCCGTTGAAGGATGACCGAAAATTCGCCTGGGGCGCGGATCTGAGAAGGACCGAGGCGCTCACGGTGCTTCATTCGGTCTATCAGAGTTCCTGGACGATTCGGACGCTTGATGACTCTCCGCAGCATCTCGCGTTTTTCATGCCGCACACAGGCTCTTTTCGACTGTCGATAGGAAAGAGAACGGTCGAAAGCGGCGCCGGTTACTTTCTCATGGCCAACAATCACGAAGTCGGCGATCGTGTGGTCCAGGGAGGACCGCACCGCTCGGACGCCCTTTTTCTGGACTGGAAGGTTGTGAAAAGGGTCCTCGCCTCGCTGGTGGAAAAGCCCCTCTCGGAGTCGTTCGATCTCGACCCGATTCTCGATCGCGCGACGCAGTCAGGCCAACTGATCGGCAATCTGCTCCAGACGATCGTGCAGGGCATGCGCGGCGCCGGTCCGTTGCTATCTTCGCCTCTTGCCGCAGCCGCGATGAGCGAAACTCTTGCTCACCTCGTGATCCGATTTGGCCGGCATCGGTTTTCCGATCATCTGGAAAAAAAGAAAGTATCGTTGATCGCACCTTGGCATGTCCGACGCGCTATCGACTACATGCATGCCAATATCGCGGAACCTATCACTATGACGATGGTTGCCGATGGCGTCGGCGTTTCGCTTCGGGCGCTGCAAACGGGCTTCAAGGCGTTCAGGGGAACCTCACCGGCCAGCTACCTCCGCACGATCCGGCTGCAGGCGGCCCGCGAGCAGCTTCGGGATCCGACAAACCAGCAATCCGTCCGCGAAATCTGCGCGATCTGGGGTTTTGCGCACGCCGGCAGGTTCTCCATCATCTACCGCAGCACTTTTGGTGAAAGCCCGAGGGATACGCGGTTACGGGCTGAGCGTTTGCGCTGATGTGAGCTTCGGAGCTTCGAAAGGCTGGCTCTTCCGGCCGTTCAGCGCGGCGGTGCGATGCTGCCCCGCAGGACGAGATGGCAGCCGAGTTCGAGGCGATGAGCCGGCCGTTGCGGATCATTGGCGATCAGCCGCTGTTCGATGAGCGCGAGCGCTGCCGCCCCGAGACGGTCGGTCGGCACGCTCACGGTGGACAGCGGCGGGCGGCTGAACTCGCCGGGAACGATGTCGTCGAAACCGAGCACAGATATCGCGTCGGGCACGCGTATCTCGCGATCGGCCAATGCCTTCAGGCAGCCGAGCGCCAGATTGTCGGCCGCGCAGAAGACGGCGGTGGCGCCTTTCAGCGTGGGATCGCGATGGAGCAGCGCGTTGATGGCCGCTTCGCCATGCCGGGGCTCATATCCCTCGGCCTCGATGATCATGTCCTCCGGCACCGGAAGCTGTGCGGCCAAATAGGCATCGGAAAAACCGTCATACCGGCGCTGGATGGTCGTGCGGCCTTTCCAGGTCAGATGCAGGATCCGGCGGTGGCCGAGCGCCATGAGGTGCTCGATGCCGAGCCGTGCGCCGAAGCGGTTTTCAGGCGTCACAGTATCGACCAGCATGGCCGGATCCTCACCGTTGACGATGACGACGGGCATGTTAGCCGAGGCGAGGCTGCGGATGAGTTCGGGCTGATCATCGTTCAGCACCACGATGCCGTCAGCGCGTTCTGCTATCGCGATCTTCCTGACCTCGGCGCCGTCGATGCGCCGGCCGCTGCTGACATAGGGTACGATGCGGACGCCTCGACGCTCGCATTCCCTGCGAAGACCGTTGAGAATGGTCCAGCTCACCAGGTTGAGATCGCTCTCCGGCGCGGCATCGTCAGGAATGGCGAGAAGCAGAACGTGCAATGCGGCGATCGTCGCCTTCTTTCTCCGGCGGTCGAGATAGCCGAGACGTTTTGCCGAATCCAGCACTCTTTCCCGCACCTCGATCGTGAGCGGCGCAGTTCCGTTCAGGGCGTGCGAGGCCGTGCTCAGCGACACGTCGGCATCGCGCGCGACATCCTTGAGATTGACTTTACGTTCCACTTTTTCCGCCAGGAATTCAGATCGTACCTTCGAAGCATAAGCTAACTCGATGTTTTCACATAAAGACTTTAGAAAAGCTATGTGCTTGCGTCGATATTTTCGTCATTCGCAATCAGCGGCGTTCGGCAAGCAGCCCGTTGAACAGCAGATCGAAATAAGCCCGCATGAAGGCGTCCTTGTTGGGCGTCGGCACGCGGCGATCATCGAATATCAGCCGCAGAACTGTCGTCGTCAGAATCGGCGCGACCACGAGGTCTGAGAATTCGACAGGAATTTCGCGAAATTCCCCCAACGCAACACCTTCCAGGATGAGAGCGTCGATCCTGGCGATAATTGGCGCTATGAATTGATCGTGGTGGCGATCGATCAGGTCGGGGAAGCGCTGTCCTTCCGAAATGACCAGCCGCGTCAACTCGCGGGTTGTACGATCCTCCGCGATTTGGTCGTAAAGTAGACCGAGAATGGACGTCAACCTATCGGTGGCAGTGCCGCTGAGGCCAGCGGTGATTTCAAGCAGTTCCTGAAAGGGGACGGAGAAGTGACTGATCATGGCTTCGAACAGCTTTTCCTTCGTCTCGAAGTAGACGTAGACCGTGCCCTTTGTGACGCCGACCCTGTCCGCGATGTCGTCGACGCGGGCGCCGGTGAACCCGTTTCTGACGAATTCCTCGAATGCGGCATCCAGGATCTGAATGGGTCGCAGCGCCTTCTGTTCCGCGCGCGTGAGTTTCTTCTGAGCTGCCATTCGTGCCTCGGCTCCCTTGTTTTGTGCTGCCGTTCCGGTGGCAAAAGTTTCATTGACTAATCCGTCAGTCAATTATATAGCAGCTGCCGTTGAGAGCAAGAGGTCAACTATGAGAACCATTCTGATCGCCACAGCGATCGTATGCACGATCGGTCTCGTCTCCTGCAGTGAGCCTGGCGGGCCGAGCGAACCTGCCGCGCGCCAGGTCGGCGTCGTCGTTGCGAGGTCTGAGCCGCTGAGTGATGGCGGTGCGCTGACGGGAGAGGTGCGCGCCCGGGTCCAGACCGATCTGTCCTTCCGGGTCAGCGGCAAGATCATCGAACGGCTGGTGGAAGTTGGTCAGTCAGTAAAGTCGGGGCAGGTACTGGCGCGCATCGATCCGGAAGAGCAGAAGGCCGATCTCGATGTGGCGGCGGCCAATCTTCAGTCGGCTGAAGCCCAGCAGACCCAGGCACAGCTCGCCTTCGACCGTCAGCAGAGCCTGTTTCGAACGCAGGTGACGACGCGGGCCGCACTCGACCAGGCACAAGAGGCGCTCTTGACGGCGCAGGCCTCGACGAAGTCGGCGCAGGCGCTCTTCGAGACCGCGCAGGACACCCTGTCCTATACGGAGCTGAAAGCTGATGCCGATGGCGTGATCACCGCCCGCAATGCCGAGGTCGGGCAGGTGGCGCAGGCCGCGCAGGTTGTCTTCACCCTTGCCCATGACGGCGACCGGGACGCCGTCTTCGAAGTTGTCGAGAGTGCGTTCCTGCGTCCGATCGAAGGCGACGGCACTGTGAACCTGCTGTCGAACCCCTTGCAGAAGATCACGGCGAAGGTGCGCGAGATTTCGCCGACGATCGATTCTTCCACCGGCACCATCAGGGTCAAAGTCGCCATTACGAGCGATGCTCCCATTCCGCTCGGCGCTCCCGTCGTCGGGAAATTCAGTTATGTCCCCCAGGACGTCATCCAGCTGCCCTGGTCGGCAATGTCCTCCAAGGACGGCAAGCCAGCCGTCTGGATCGTCGATCCTGCATCCTCAGCGGTTTCGATGAGAGCGATCGATGTCGCCAGCTACGAGACCGGCAGCTTCGTCGTCAAATCGGGTGTGTCGGCGGGAGATGTCGTGGTGACCGACGGGACCAAATTCCTCAGGCCCGGTGAAACCGTGTCTTATGTGAAGGAAGTATCCAAGTGAGTATTCGTCCCAAGATAATGGCCCTGATGATGGGTACGGCCCTGATCTCCTCCTGCACGAAGCCGGAGGAAAGCACGCAGGAGGCGCCCCGTCCCGTGCTGTCGATGACGGTCAGGCAGACGCCCGCCACAAGCCTCAGCCTGACCGGCACGATTGAGCCGACGATCGAGACCGAACTCGGCTTCCGGATCCTCGGGCGGATGATCGCCCGCAACGTCAATGTCGGCGATGTCGTCAAGAAGGGTGACGTGGTTGCTGCCATCGATCCGCTGGCGCTGGAGCTTGCCGTGCGCAGCGCCCAGTCCGATGTCGAGAATACCGACGCCCAGCTTCGAAACGCTGTAACGACGGAACAGCGCCAGCGCGCGCTGGTGGAATCGCGCTCGGGCACGGAAGCCTCGCTCGAAGAAGCCGAGCAAGCGAGACGGACGGCCGCGGCCGCCGTCGCCAAGGCGCAGGCCAATCTCGACAAGGCCAAGGAGCAGCTCGGCTATGCGCAGCTTCAGGCGGAGTTTGATGGGGTCGTCACGGCGACATCGGCCGAGGTCGGCCAGGTCGTGTCGGCCGGCCAGACCGTCGTCACCATCGCCCGGCCGGACAAGCGTGATGCGGTGGTCGACGTGCCTCAGGCCGCTGCCCAGAAACTGAAGATCGGCGCGCCCTTCGACGTGACGCTGCAGCTCGAGCCTTCGATCCGCACGACGGGCGTCGTGCGCGAAATCGCGCCGGAGGCGGAAACCGCCACCCGCACGAGCAGGACCAAGATCGCACTTGCCGATCCGCCTGAAGCCTTCAGGCTCGGCGCGGTCATCACAGCCTCCGCAACCATCGCCGCCGACCCCGAGATCGTGCTGCCTTCCTCGGCGATCCTTGCCGGCAGCGACGGCGCCAGCGTCTGGATCGTCGATGTGCCTGCCAAGAAGGTGGCGCTGCGCCGCGTGAAGATCGACGGCGACGTCGTTGACGGCGGCACCGTCCGCGTCACCGAAGGGCTCGCTCCCGGAGAGAGGGTCGTCGTGGCAGGCGTGCATAAACTTGAGGATGGCCAAGCCATCAGGATCGACCAGGAGATCAGCCAGTGAAGTCCTTCAATCTTTCCGACTGGGCGCTCGAGCACCGTTCGCTCGTCTGGTACTTCATGATCGTCTTCATTCTCGCAGGCGCCTTCTCCTATCTGAACCTCGGCCGCGAGGAAGACCCGAACTTCACCATCAAGACAATGGTCATCACCGCCCAGTGGCCCGGCGCCTCCGCCGAGGAGGTGACGCGGCAGGTGACCGACAGGATCGAGAAGAAACTCCAGGAACTGGAATCGCTCGACTACACCAAGAGCCAGACCGTCGCCGGCCAGACGACCGTCTTCGTCGAGCTGCTGCCGACGACCAAGGCTAGGGACGTCGCGCCTACCTGGCTGCGCATCCGCAACATGATCGCCGACATCAAGGGGGATTTCCCGAGCGGGGTCGTCGGTCCCTTCTTCAACGACCGCTTCGGCGACGTGTTCGGAAACATCTATGCCTTCACCAGCGATGGGCTCACCCAGCGCCAGCTTCGCGATCTCGTGGAAAATGCCCGCTCAGAAGTTCTGACGGTCCCGAATGTCGGCAAGGTCGATGTGATCGGCGCCCAGGACGAGGCAATCTATCTCGAATTCTCCACACGCCAGATAGCGGCACTCGGCATCGACCAGCAGTCGGTCATCCAGACGCTGCAGGCCCAGAATGCCGTCACGCAGTCCGGCTTCGTCGACGCCGGTCCGGAGCGCATCGCATTGAGGGTGAGCGGACAGTTCACCTCCGAGGAGAGTCTCAGGTCGATCAATCTTCGCATCAACGACCGCTTCTTCCCGCTGACCGATGTCGCCACAATCAAGCGTGGTTACGTCGATCCGCCCTCGGCGCTGTTCCGCTTCAATGGAGAGCCGGCGATCGGTCTTGCCATCGGCATGAAGCAGGGCGCCAACCTGCTCGAATTCGGCGAGGCGCTCGACGCGCGGATGAAACAGGTGGTCGCCGATCTTCCGATCGGGGTGGATGTCCACCGCGTTTCAGACCAGCCCCATGTCGTCGACGAAGCCGTCTCGGGCTTTACCCGCGCGCTCTTCGAAGCGATCGTCATCGTGCTCGTCATCAGCTTCATCAGCCTCGGCCTGCGCGCCGGCATGGTGGTAGCGATCTCCATTCCTCTCGTGCTCGCCATCACCTTCGTGGTAATGGAATATTCCGGCATTTCGCTTCAGCGCATCTCGCTCGGCGCGCTCATTATAGCGCTCGGGCTGCTCGTCGACGACGCCATGATCGCCGTCGAGATGATGGTGGCCCGCCTGGAGGCGGGTGACGACCTGAGGAAGGCTGCGACCCACGTCTACACATCGACGGCCTTTCCGATGCTGACGGGAACGCTGGTGACCGTCGCGGGCTTCATCCCGGTCGGTCTCAACAGCAGTGCGGCGGGCGAATTCACCTTCACGCTTTTCGTCGTCATCGCGGTTTCGCTTGTGGTCTCCTGGATCGTCGCCGTGCTGTTCACGCCGCTTCTCGGGGTCACTATCCTGCCGAAGACGATGAAGTCGCATCACGAGAAGAAGGGGCGTTTCGCCGCCGTCTTCTCGTGGCTGCTGACGCTCGCTATGCGCTGGCGCTGGATCACCATCGTGCTGACGGTCGGCGTCTTTGCGCTTTCGGTCGGCGGCATGGGGCTGGTGCAGCAGCAGTTCTTCCCGAACTCGGACAGAACCGAGCTCGTGATCGACTGGAACCTGCCACACAACAGCTCGATCGCCGAGACCAACAGGCAGATGGGCAAGTTCGAAAAGGAGATGCTGGCCGACAACAAGGATATCGATCACTGGACGACTTATGTCGGCCAGGGCGCCCCACGCTTCATCCTGTCCTTCGATGTGCAGACGCCCGATGTCACCTTCGGGCAGACCATTATCGTCACCAAAGGTCTCGACGTGCGCGACAAGGTGCGGGCGGAGCTGCAGGATTATCTGACGAAGACCTTCCCCGGCACCGACGCCTTCGTGAAGCTTCTCGATATCGGCCCGCCGGTGGGCAAACCGGTTCAGTACCGGATCAGCGGCCCGGATATCCAAAAGGTACGTGATATTTCCCAGCAGTTTGCAGGCGTTGTCGGTACCCATCCGCTGCTGTCGAACATGGTGCTGGACTGGAACGAGCCTTCGCGGGTGGTGAAGGTCGATGTGCTGCAGGACAAGGCGCGCCAGCTCGGCGTCTCTTCCGAGGACATCGCGACCGCCCTCAACGGTATTGTCGAAGGTTCGACCGCGACGCAGATCCGCGACGACATTTACCTGGTCAATGTCATCGGCCGGGCCAGGGCGTCCGAGCGCGATTCCGTCCAGACGCTTGAGAATCTGCAGCTCTCGACCTCCAACGGCAAGGTCGTGCCGCTCTCGGCCGTGGCGAATTTCCGCTTCGAACTTGAGCAGCCAACGATCTGGCGTCGCGACAGGCAGCCCACCATCACGCTCAAGGCGGCCGTCATCGGTTCGACACAGCCGGCTACGATTGTCGATCAGCTGAAGCCGAAGGTGGAGGAATTCCAGAAGAACCTTCCTGTCGGATACAGGGTGGAAATCGGCGGCGCCGTCGAATCCAGCGCCGAGGCGCAAGGGCCGATTGCGGCGGTGGCTCCGCTGATGCTGTTTACGATGGCGACGATCCTGATGATCCAGCTGCAGAGCTTCAGCCGCCTCTTCCTGGTCTTTGCGGTCGCGCCGACGGCGCTGATCGGCGTGGTCGCAGCCCTCCTGCTGAGCAATGCCCCCATGGGCTTCGTCGCCATCCTGGGGATTCTGGCGCTGATCGGCATCCTGATCCGCAACTCCGTCATCCTGGTGGTGCAGATTGAGCAACTGCGTGCCGAGGGATTGGCGCCATGGCAGGCTGTCATCGAGGCGACCGAACACCGCATGCGGCCGATCATGCTGACGGCGGCGGCGGCAACCCTGGCGCTGATCCCGATCTCGCGCGAGATCTTCTGGGGGCCGATGGCCTACGCCATGATGGGCGGCATCGTCATCGGCACCGCGCTCACACTGCTGTTCCTGCCGGCACTCTATGTCGCGTGGTTCAGGATCCCCAGGGATGAAAGTGTTCGGGCGGAAGCCTTGGCTGAGGCATGAAACCGGGCTTCGACGGCCATCGCCTACGGCCGCCGCGGCGGCCGCTGCAACACGGGCCGCGACGAAATAGGTGGGATGGCGCAGGCGATGCCGTCCCACCCCGGAGCGGGAATGGCATGGCGAATGATGACGTGGTCAGAACCACACGCCGGAGAGCGTCTGGATCTGAGGGAAACGGATCGATAATGCAGCGACATTTCCGAGGCCTGCCAAAGCCAATGCTCGCGATCATCGTCACCATCGGCCTGGCGACGCTCGCCGGCTGCGCCACGCGGCCATCGGCTGAGGTCTTGACGCCTGTTCATCTGAGCGTGCCGGCCCGTTCGGAAACGGCGCCGGACAGGGTGAGCGTGCTCGTCGCGACCAACAGGACCCCGGATCGCGTGCGGGGCGGGTTCGACAGCACATGGTCCGAGAAGCTGACCTATGAGCAATACGCGTTCTCGGTTCCTCCCGTCAGGAAGGATACCGTTATCATCTATCCCAAGTCGAAGCCGGATCCGGAGCGGCAATTTGCCGTCGTCAAGCGCAGGCAGCTGCCTAGGGATGCGTTCGTGCAGCAGGCGCTCGCCTCCGTGCAGCCCGACGGCACCGTCGGCATCTTCGTCCACGGCTACAATTACAGTTATCAGGAGGCACTTTACCGCACCGCGCAGATTGCCGCCGACGCGAAGATGCCGGGCGCTCTGATCCTGTTTTCCTGGCCTTCGGCGGCATCCGTCGCCGGATATGTCGCCGACCGCGACGCTGCGCTTTCCTCGCGCAGCGAACTCGATTCTCTCGTTACATCTCTCTCGGCGTCGGGCAAGGTGAAGCGCATCATCCTGTTCGGGCACAGCATGGGCGGGTTCCTGGTGATGGAAACGGTGCGAGAGCTCAAGCTGCAGCATCGCAACACCGTGATCGGCAAGCTGGCGGTGGTGCTCGCTGCTCCAGACATCGACGTCGATGTCTTCCGATCGCAGCTGAAGGACATCGGTCCAATGCCGAACCCGATCTCCCTTCTGGTTTCCAAGGACGACCGGGCTCTTGTGGCCTCAAGCTTCATCGCCGGCGAACGAGCGCGCGTCGGCCGCCTCGATATCGACGATCCCGTCATCCAGGAGGCGGCCTTGCAGGCGAGGCTCCGGGTCATCGACATTACCTCGATCAAGACCTCCGACGGGTTGGGCCACGACCGCTACGCATCGCTCGCGAAGTTCGGCGCCCAGCTTGCTTCCTTCGAGAGCGGCAGGCGGTCGACCTCCGGCGATGTCGGCGCCTTCGTCTTCGATGCCGCAGGCGCTGCAGTCGCAAGCCCGTTTCGCCTGGCTGGGCGTGTCGTTCGCCCGCAATAGACCGATAGCCTGCTCATCTGGTCGATCAGGATTGTGTACAATGTGACTATTAAATTGTCAGATGCCCAAATGAAGCGCAGACTTCCATCGTGGCCGAGTCGGCCACTGGGGATATGGGAGGGCATTATGAGCATTCAAAATCCGTCTCCCTCGTTGTATAACGAGGATCTGGCGCCCGCGGAGGAGCGTAAGTGGGGTGCATTCAGCATCTTCAACGTCTGGACGTCGGACGTCCATAGTCTCTGGGGCTATTATCTGGCGGCAAGCCTGTTCCTGCTCTGCGGCAGCTTCGTGAACTTCGTCATCGCCATCGGCATCGGCTCTCTCGTCATTTTCTTCCTGATGAGCCTGGTCGGCAATGCCGGCGTGCGTACCGGTGTCCCCTTTCCGGTTCTGGCGCGTGCCTCCTTCGGCACGTTCGGCGCCAATGTTCCGGCGCTGGTCCGGGCGGTGGTCGCCTGCTTCTGGTACGGGGCGCAGACCGCCGCGGCATCCGGCGCGATCGTTGCCTTGCTGATCCGCAACGAGAGCCTGCTCGCCTTCCATCAGAACAGCCACATGCTCGGGCATTCGACCCTCGAACTCATCTGCTACATCATCGTCTGGGCGCTGCAGCTGCTGATCATTCAACGCGGCATGGAAACGGTTCGCAAGTTCCAGGATTGGGCAGGTCCTGCCGTCTGGATCATGATGCTGATCCTGGCCGTCTATCTGGTCGTCAAGTCAGGCACCTTCTCGTTCGGTTCAGAAATCCCGCGCGACGTGCTGATCGATAGGACCAAGGACGCAGGCGTGCCGGGCGAGCCCGGCTCGATTGCGGCACTTGCCGCGGTGGCTGCGACCTGGATCACCTATTTCGCCGCGCTCTACCTGAACTTCTGCGATTTCTCGCGTTACGCGACGAGCGAAAAGGCGCTGCGGAAGGGCAATCTCTGGGGCCTGCCGATCAACCTCCTGGCATTCTGCCTCGTCGCAGGTGTCACGACCACGGCCGCCTTCACCGTATACGGTGAGGTCCTGCTGCATCCGGAAATGATCTCGGCAAAATTCGACAGCTGGTTCCTGGCGCTGCTTGCGGCGCTGACATTCGCGGTGGCAACGCTCGGCATCAACGTCGTGGCGAACTTCGTCTCGCCGGCCTTCGACTTCGCCAATGTCTTCCCGCGCCAGATCAACTTCAAGCGCGGCGGATATATCGCCGCTTTGATCGCCCTCGTGCTCTATCCGTTTGCTCCCTGGGAGACGGGTGCGGCGCATTTCGTCAACTTCATCGGTTCGACGATGGGGCCGATCTTCGGCATCATGATGGTCGACTACTATCTCATCCGGAAGAGCCAGTTGAACGTCGAGGCGCTCTATCAGGAGAACGGCGAATTCCGGTTCCAGAACGGCTGGCACGGCAATGCCTTCATCGCATTTGCGGTCGGTGCGCTGTTCTCGTCGATCCTGCCGACCTTCACCTCCATCCTGCCGGACTGGTGGGGCACCTATGGCTGGTTCTTCGGCGTCGGCATCGGCGGGGCGATCTATTTCGTGCTGAGAATGGGCGCGCGGCGCACTCCGGCCTTCGCCTCATGACGAAACAAAGGCGCCTGGCCATCGCCGGGCGCCTTCATGCCCTGTTTGGAAAACCTGCTGCCGGAGGGAGCCGGTCATTCGCCCGGTTCAACGGCGTACCGCCACTGCATGGATGGCCGTACGGCGTATGAGTATTGCGCCGTCAATTAGGCAGAAGCACTTTTAATGTATTGCGTTCCGCGTTACATTCTCCTATATACCTTCCCGATGCCTCATGAGGGAAACCATGGCAAACACCGCTCCCCGCAAGGAAATACCCGTATCAATGCGTTTTCGCGATGATGATCTGGCAGTCATTGACCGTGGTGCAGCGCTCACGGGTCTCTCCCGGACAGAGTTTATGCGACGCGCTGCCGTGCATGAGGCGCAGATGGCGATCCTGAACGAAAGCGTCATCCGCCTGTCTCCCGATGCTTTCGATGCCTTTGTGACGGCAATCGAGGCGGCACCATCCGCGCCATCGCCGAAAGTAGTGGAACGCTTGCAGCGCAAGGCGCCTTGGGAAAATTGACCGGTGGCGCTGTCAAATGTCGAGCTTCTTGACGGGCGTCATCGACTTCAGGGGTTTTCCTGTGGCAAGCCATCCCTGGATTCTTGGCTACAGAACTTTGCAGCATCGAACCAGCAACGTGGATTTACACGGACGTTTGTCGTTTGCGACGACGATAGGGTGATCGGCTATTACGGCCTCGCACCGACGGTCATCGAGCCCAACGTCGTATCACGCAAGATCAGAACTGGACGTCCGCCCGATCCGATTCCCTGCCTCTTGATCGGGCAATTGGCCGTGGATAGCCGCTATAGGGGCAAAGGTATCGGATCGGCACTCGTGAAGGATGCCTTTCTTCGCTGCGTTGCCGGAGCCGATATCATCGGCGGACGGGCCATCGTCGTCCGTGCGATCGATGAAGAAGCCGAGCGGTTCTGGCAGAGCTGGGATTTTATGCCCTCGCGCGACAACTCATCGATTCGTATTCGCTCACTGGAGGATATTCGTGCATGGCTTTCAGGTCTCGGTGGATAGAGATGCAGGCGCGCCGCCCTCTGGCTATTGGATGGGCGTTTTTCGATAGCGAGGGTTTAGCAAGTCGCCGTGCGGAAGCGGATGCATGTTTTACGAAATGGCATTATGATCGGCGCAACGCTTGACCGGCGTTGGATGCGGATACGTGAGCCGCGGAACGGGGAGGACGGCAGGATTTGGAACGGCTGAAGGATCTGGACAGTGTTTCCGCGCGGGTCGGCAGCGGGACGGCGTCGCCTCCTTATGAACGACGCGGCGTCGTAGCTGCCGCCGTCTACGAGCATGGGCAGCGTATTCGCGACATCAAAATAGAGGAAGCCGGCGAGTGGCGGAACCGGGAAAATGCCATCGTCTGGATCGGCCTGCACGAGCCGGATGAAGTGCTGCTGCACCAGATCCAGGCCGAGTTCAATCTGCATCCGCTGGCGATCGAGGATGCGGCGCAGCCCCACCAGCGCCCGAAGCTGGAAATTTATGGGGAGGCGATGTTCATCGTCGCCCGCACCGCCCATATGAAGGACGGCGAAATCGTCTTCGGCGAAACGCATCTCTTCGTCGGCCGCGGTTACGTCGTTTCGGTCCGCCATGGGGAGTCGTCCTCATATCTGGCGGTAAGGCAGCGTTGCGAGGCGACGCCGGCAGCGCTTGCCCATGGTGAGAACTACATTCTCTATTCCATCCTGGATTTCATCGTCGACAACTACATGCCTGTCATCGAGGTGGTGCAGGAAGAGGTCGAGATGCTCGAGGATCTCGTGCTGCGCGAACAGTTGGGAAAATCTGACATCGAGCGGCTTTACCTGCTGCGGCGCAAGCTCCTTCGCCTGCGCAACGCCGTGGTGCCGCTTGTCGACGTCTGCCGGCGATACGAGCATATCGACCTTCCCGGCATGGATCCGACACTGCAGTCGCTGTTTCGCGATGTCACCGATCACGTGCGCCGGGTTCAGGAAGATATCGACGCGCTGCGCGAGGTACTCGCCTTCGCCTTCGAGGCCAGCGTCATGATCGGCCAGACGGAGCAGACGGCGATTGCCCGCAAGCTCGCCGCCTGGGCGGCGATCCTCGCCGTTCCCACCGCGATCGCCGGCATCTACGGCATGAATTTCAGCGATATGCCGGAATTGAAATTCCAGTATGGCTATTTCGTCGTATTGGGCGTCATCGCTGTCCTGTGCCTCAGCCTTTTCGGCTTCTTCCGCCGGCGAAAATGGCTTTAGTCAGGACAGCGCTTTCAACAGCCGATTTCGGTGTATCCCGATATAGCCGATGTCGTTCAGATAGAGCCTGGCGTCTCCTGCATCGACGTCTTCCGCGAAGATTTCGTCGCCGGCCGCAGCCCTTGCCAACATGAAATCGACGAGGGCTTGAAGCCGGCTGCAGATCATCTCGGGAAGCTGGCGCCGTTCTTCCATCGTCGCGCCATAGGCGTTGCAGAAGATTTTCGCCCGCCGCAGCTGGTCGTCCAGACCGAATGCCACCGAGGGGTTGGCAGGATCGGAGAGGGGCGCCCAGCGATAGACCGCATAGGCGAGATCCCAAAGGCGCGGGGCGGGATGGGCAGTGTCGAAATCGATGATCCCGACAGCCTCCTGATTGACGGCCGCGACATTATAGGGCGCATAGTCTCCGTGACAGACGATCTCACGTGGCTCCTGCGGCGGCAACATCCATATCTGAGCATCGTCATCCGATTCCAGAAAGCCTTGAGATGCAGTATGAAGATCGCGCAGAAGTCTCGCTGCTGACATCAGCATGCGCTCCGATCCGACAATGGGATCACTGAGGTCTTCACAGACGCGCCCGGCGACGTAGCTGACGACCTCCTGATCGTCGCCGGTAATTTGAATGGGCTGCGGAGCTGCCGAAAAGCCTTTCCTTCCGAGATGGCGCAAGAACCGGTGCGTGGTCGGCGTCCATGCGCCGGATGGTCTGATGACGGTATCCCCGTCGCGCCAGATCTGTCCGGTTCGCCCGCCCTCCAATAATTTCACGCATGGCCTCCAGATTTCAGTTTTTCGATATGGGCCTGAACCGTAGCGGCAAGGTTCGTCTCATGGCAGTTCCGGTAGAACGCCGCCGCGCCCAAAGGCATCCCGTCGGGAATGGCGACGAAGTCGTCAAGACGGAAACCATTTGTAATGCCGAGTTCAGAGTCAGCCAGCTGGCTTTCACACAGACCGCCGATGCGAACAGCCAGGGCTTCGAAATAAGCAAGGTTCTCATCCACCGCCGAAGGCGAAGATGATCTGCCGTGCGCGGGAATGACCAGTCTCGCATCAAGGTCACGGATCCGCGTGAGTGAGGAGCGGATCTGGCGAAGATCATGGGCACTCCTGCTCCAGACTTCGGGAATGGGAGTTTCCACCGCGTCGACGGCCAGGCAGATCCGGAGTTCCGGGATCCAGACGGCGATATGGTCAGGCGTGTGTCCCGGCGTATGAATGAGTTCGAGCGTCAGATCGCCGCCGTTCAGGGCCATCGAGCCGGAGAAGGTGATATCCGGGCCGATGAGTTCGACATTCGCAAACCGCGTCTCCAGTCTTGCCTTGTCCTTCAGGATCTGCTGCGTGGAGGCATCACGCAGACGGTCGAGTGCCGCGGCATGCGCGATGATCGGAGCACGCCCTGAAACCGCAGAGTTTCCCCAGAAGTGATCCCAATCCATATGCGAATTGACGACGATCAGCGGGCGATCCTCGCCTCTGTCGCCAAGCAGATCCAGCGCCATCCGGCACAGCTCGGGCGTGCCGAGCGTATCGATCAGGACATTGAACCTCTCGGTCCGCACAAACACGGCATCGACCTCGTCTCCCGCCCGGAGGATAATGATGCGCTCGTCAAGACCGGGATAGGAGCACAATTCTACCGCTTGGTTCACGTCTGCCCGCCATATTGCAACCGCAGTGATATCATCTACTACATCAAATCTCGTTTGGATGCTCGCCCCCTAAGGGCTCCCAGATGTCCCCTCCACGGGCACTGGCACATCCCACCGTTCCATCACGGCGTTCGGCACAGTGACCGCACAGATCACCATTACGCTGGGCTTCGAGCGGCGGAGGTTCTTCGGCGTCCATTGCGCCTGGAGCGGGACGGCGCATCGGGGAACCAGCACCTTCGCGTTCGGTTCCAGCACGTTCCAGCGCTGGTGCCCCCTGGCGATCTCCTGCGTGATGAAACGCCCGGCCTCCTCGCGGATTTCGAACAGGCCGTGCTTATCAGGTGCCGAGCGGTCGGTCTCGATGCTCCAGGAGGCGAGGAAGGGTATGCAAGCCGGGAGGGCGGTAATGACGACTATTGATCGAAGCATTGATGGGTGGGCTCTCAACCGCTCTATGATTTCCGGATTGGAAACAGTCAGAGGATCTTTTAGCGCATGGCGGCAATATCTCTACCGGCAAATCCCAAGACTTCCTTCTCTCGTTGAGCGCGACGACCTGGCTGATGATGTCGTCTCCCGTTCGCATGCCCCATGCAGCCGTGAATTGACGGTTTGAGTGGAACAACCTCCGCCAAAGGAAGTTTGCCTGAAAAGCAACTCGAGGCGGCGGCCGATGTTACTCTCTGCGAAGCAGGGTGCTTTCAGCACCCCACCCCGGATCTATTATGTCAACCCGCTACTTCTCCAAGGTATCGATGCATGGCGTGAGGTTTTCGGCCATGCGGCGGATACCGGCTTTGATTATGTTCTGACCGCGCCGCTCTTCGAGCGGGGCGGGGACTGCAGCGTCTTTACCTCCCGGGATTTCGATCGCCTCGATCCTGACCTGCAGCTCGGCAGCGCGGTCGATGATGGGCTATCGCGCTTGGTGGAGGCTGCTGACAAGAGCGGCGTCGGCCTGATGATGGACCTGATGCTCGACGGGAAAGTCGGCGATGCACAAGTCTTTCGTCCGGTCGATCCTCGGCGCTCGCCGCTCGATCCGGCGGAGCCGATGAACACGATCGGGTCCGAGCGGCAATTGCGTTTGTTGGGAGAGTGGACCGAACGGCTATGGCGGCTGTCCGGGCTCGGCCTCTCCGGCTACCGAGTGCTCGGGATTGATCGCGCCGCACCGTCGCTTTTCAAATCGCTGATCGCTGCCGTGCGCGAGAAGGCTGACGCTCAATTTCTCGCCTGGACGCCCGGCACCGATTTCGCGGTAAGAAGAGCGATCGCCGATGTAGGCTTTTCAGGATGTTTTTCATCGATGGCCTGGTGGGATCTCGACGAGAGATGGTTCATCGAGGAGCACCGCGTCCAGGAGGCGCTCGGCTGGCAGGTTGCCTTTCCCGAGCCGCCCTTTGCCAGGCGGATCGCGCATGGGACCGAGAGCCGTGAAATCCTCGAGCGGCGTGCCGTCAGAGCGCTGCGGCTTGCCGCCTCGCTCGGCGGTGGTCTCATGGTTCCGATCGGTTTCGAATATGGTGCGGCGACGCCGCTCGATCCCACGCATGGCGATGGTTCGGGCCTGAGGAGGCTGCGCCATGATCTCGCCTTCGACATCTCCTCCGAAATACGCCTCGCCAATGCCGAGATCGGCAGGTCCGGCCACGCGCGCGCTCCATCGCTTCGCCTGATCCGCAACGCCAATGGGCCGGTTTCGGCGCTTGTGCTATCCGAGGAGCAGGATCTTCGCAACGCATCGAATGTGCGGTTCGTCCTGATTAACAGGGACCTCAGGAGAAGCGCTTCCCCACCGATGACGGCCCTTCGCGAAGTTGCCTCCGGTTATCTTCCCGTCGCCGCCGATGCGGTCCTGCGCCTGCAGGCAGGGGAGATGCGGATCATCGAAGCCAAAGCGCCCGAGCCGATTGCATCCCGGCCAGCTATCGACGTTGAGCAGGCAATCGCTTCGCCGCGGCTTGCCATCGAAAACATCATGCCTCGGGTCGATGACGGCCGATTTCCCGTAAAGCGTGTGGTCGGCGAAGCCGTCACAGTCGAGGCCGATATATTCGCCGACGGCCACGACCCCCTCGCCGCCGTGCTGCTCTGGCGGCCGCTCGATGCCATGGCGGAGTGGAACGAGACAGAGATGCAACTGGTCGAGAACGACCGCTGGCGTGCCGAATTCCTGCTGGAACGCGTCGGGCGCTATGAATTCGCGGTCGAAGCGTGGAGGAACCCGTTCGCGATCTTCCGCTACGAGTTGACCAAGAAGCACGATGCCAGACTGGACCTGAAACTGGAGCTGCAGGAAGGATTGGAGCTCGTCCACAGCGCGAAAGCCGAAGCGCGGGCGGCACTCGGCGCTGAGCTGCAGGCGCTCATCGACAGTCTTGAAAACGCTTCCGATGCCGAGCGCACGGCGATCTTGCTCGACCCCGAGACAGCCGAGTTGATGAAACGGGCCGATAAGCGGCCTTTCCGGCTTCGCTCCACGACAAGCGCCGTCGATGCCGAACGCAAGTCGGCGGCCTTCGCCAGCTGGTACCAGATCTTCCCGCGGTCGCAAAGCGGGGATCCGAACCGGCACGGGACCTTTGACGACGTCATCCCGAGACTGCCGGATATCCGCGGCATGGGCTTCGACGTGCTCTATTTCCCGCCGATTCATCCGATTGGAACGACCAACCGGAAGGGGCGCAACAACAGCCTGAAGGCAGCACCCGGCGATCCGGGAAGTCCCTATGCCATCGGCTCCGAGGAGGGCGGCCATGATGCAATTCATCCAGAGCTTGGCGATTTCGAGGATTTCGGCCGGCTGGTCGAGGAGGCGGGCCGGCATGGGCTGGAGATCGCACTCGACCTTGCGATCCAGGCCTCGCCCGATCACCCATGGCTGACGGAGCATCCCGGCTGGTTCGATTGGCGCCCCGATGGCACAATCAAATATGCGGAAAATCCGCCGAAGAAATACGAGGATATCGTCAACGTCGACTTCTACACGAAGGACGCGCTGCCCTCGCTCTGGGTGGAACTTAGGGATATCGTCCAGCTTTGGGTCGACCAGGGCGTCAAGCTGTTTCGGGTCGACAATCCGCACACCAAGCCCTTCCCGTTCTGGGAATGGCTGATCGGCGATATCAGGGCGCGCCATCCCGAGGTCGTCTTCCTGTCGGAAGCCTTCACCAAGCCGAAGGTCATGTACCGGTTGGCGAAGATCGGCTTCTCCCAGTCCTATACCTATTTCACCTGGCGCAATACTAAGTGGGAGCTCGAGCAATATATGCGGGAGCTGACCGAGACGGCGCCGAGGGAATTCTTCCGCCCGCATTTCTTCGTCAACACCCATGACATCAATCCGGATTTCCTCCAGAACGCGCCGCGCCCGGCCTTCCTGATCCGCGCGGCATTGGCCGCGACGCTTTCCGGACTGTGGGGTGTCTATAACGGCTTCGAACTCTGCGAGGGGCGTCCCGATGCCAAGCGCAAGGAATATGCCGACAGTGAGAAATACGAGATTCGCGCCTGGGATTACGACAGGCCAGGCAACATCATCGCCGAAATCCGGATGTTGAACCGCATCCGGAACGAAAACACCGCGCTGCATTCGCATCTCGGGCTGACGCTGCTGAACGCGTGGAATGACAATATCCTGTTCTTCGAGAAGGCGAGCCGCGCCCGCGACAATGTCCTGCTGATCGCGATCAGCCTCGATCCCCACAATTTTCAGGAGAGCAATGTCGAGCTGCCTCTGTGGAAATGGGGACTTGGGGACGGCGGCGCGCTCGACGCCGAGGATTTGGTCACGGGGCACCGGTTCAGGTGGAACGGCAAATGGCAGAGAGTGAGTTTCAATCCTCAGATCCTGCCCTTTGCGATCTGGCGCGTTCGCGCAGCGGAGGCATGAATGGACACGATGAATTCCGGTAGCGTCGACCCGCTGCTCTGGTACAAGGATGCGATCATCTATCAGCTGCACATCAAGTCGTTCTACGACGCCAATGGCGATGGTGTCGGCGATTTTGCCGGACTGCACCAGAAGCTCGATCACATCGCAGCGCTCGGCGTCAACGCCATCTGGCTTTTGCCTTTCTTTCCCTCACCGCGCCGCGACGACGGATACGACATCGCCGACTATGGCAATGTCAGCCCGGATTACGGGACCATGGAGGATTTCCGCGCCTTTGTTGACGCCGCCCATCAGCGAAATATCCGCGTCATAATCGAGCTCGTCATCAACCATACCTCCGACCAGCATCCCTGGTTCCAGCGCGCACGCCATGCACCTGCGGGATCGCCGGAGCGGGATTTCTATGTCTGGTCAGATAGCGACCAGAAATTCCCGGAAACGCGCATCATCTTCCTCGATACGGAGAAATCGAACTGGACGTGGGATTCGGTCGCCGGCGCCTATTATTGGCACCGCTTCTATTCTCACCAGCCCGATCTCAATTTCGACAGCCCGCTGGTTATGGAGGAGCTGCTGAAGGTGATGCGCTTCTGGCTGGAGACCGGCATCGACGGTTTCCGCCTCGACGCAATTCCCTACCTCGTCGAGCGCGAGGGGACGATCAACGAAAATCTTCCCGAGACCCATGCGATCCTCAAGCGCATCCGTGCCGCTCTCGACGCCACTCATCCCGGCGTGATGCTGCTTGCGGAGGCCAATCAGTGGCCCGAGGACACGCGGGAATATTTCGGCGATGGCGACGAATGCCACATGGCGTTCCACTTCCCGCTGATGCCGCGCATGTATATGGCGATCGCCAAGGAAGACCGCTTCCCGATCACCGACATCCTGCGTCAGACGCCTGAAATCCCGGAGAATTGCCAGTGGGCGATCTTCCTGCGCAATCATGACGAGCTGACGCTTGAGATGGTCACCGACGCGGAGCGGGACTATCTGTGGGAGACCTATGCATCCGACAAGCGCGCCCGCATCAATCTCGGCATCAGGCGGCGCCTGGCGCCTCTGATGGAGCGCGACCGCCGGCGCATAGAGCTGATGAACGCGCTGCTTCTGTCAATGCCGGGAACGCCCGTGATCTATTATGGCGATGAGATCGGCATGGGCGACAACATCTATCTCGGCGACCGCGACGGGGTGCGGACGCCGATGCAATGGTCACCGGACCGCAATGGCGGCTTCTCCCGGACGGATCCGGCGCGACTCGTCCTGCCGCCGATCGCCGATCCGCTCTACGGTTTCGAGGCCGTCAATGTCGAAGCCCAGAGCACCGACGCGCATTCGCTGCTCAACTGGACGCGAAAGATGCTGGCGTTGCGTGGCCGGCATCCGGCCTTCGGACGCGGATCGCTGCGTTTCCTGTCGCCTGAGAACCGCAAGATCCTGGCCTATCTTAGGGAATATAACGGCGAGACGCTGATGTGCGTCGCAAACCTCTCGCGACTGCCCCAGGCGGTCGAGCTCGACCTCTCGGCCTTCGAGGGCCGCGTGCCGATCGAACTAACGGGCATGTCGCCGTTTCCACCGATCGGGCAACTGACCTATCTCCTGACACTGCCGCCCTATGGCTTCTTCTGGTTTCAGCTGGAGGCCGATGCCGATCCGCCGGCATGGCGCACTGCTCCACCCGAACAGCTTCCCGATCTCGTGACGATGGTGATCCGCCGCGGTCTGCTCGACCTGGTCGATGAGCCGCGGTTGGGACGCGTCCTCAGCAACGAAATTCTCCCCGCTTATCTCGCCAAGCGGCGCTGGTTCGGCGCCAAGGACCAGCCGCTTCAGGCGGCCCGGCTGATCTCGGCGACGCCGATCCCCTATGCTGACGGCGTCGTCCTCGGCGAATTGGAGGTGGAGCTGCCGGATCATAGCGAGTCCTATCAGCTGCCGTTGGCGATCGCCTGGGACGACGCGCAACCCTCTGCTCTGACGCAGCAGCTTGCGCTCGGGCGGGTTCGCCAGGGCAGGCGGGTCGGCTTCCTGACGGATGGGTTTGCGGTCGAGCCGATGGCGCGCGGCATCCTGCGCGGACTTGCCGACCGTTCGCGCATTACCGGGCGCACCGGCACCCTCGAATTTTTCGGAACCGAACGGCTCGACCGCCTCAATATCACCGACGAGATGCCGGTCCATTGGCTCTCGGCCGAGCAATCCAACAGCTCACTGATCGTCGGCGACGTCGCCATGATCAAGCTGATCCGGCACATCTTCCCGGGTGTCCATCCGGAGGTGGAGATGACGCGGTTTCTGACCTGCGCGGGTTACGACCACACCGCGCCACTGCTCGGCGAGATCGCGCACACCGATTCCAGCGGCCGCCGCTCGACCTTGATCATCGTCCAGGGCGCGATTCGCAACCAGGGCGATGCCTGGAACTGGATGCTGAACAATCTGCGTCGCGCGGCGGACGAGTTCGTCTTGAACGATCCGGCGCTTGAGCCGGACGACGAGGTCTTCCAGCCGCTCATCAACTTCGTCGCAATGGTCGGCGTGAGGTTGGGCGAGCTGCACGCAGTGCTTGCTGGAGAAAACGCAGACGAGGCGTTCAGTCCTGTCGTCGCCGGCGACGATGAGGTCGAGGCCATCAAGAAGGCAGTGTCGGGCGAAGTGGCCTATGCCATGTCGAGGCTTGCCGAGCGCGAGGAAAACGCCGATCCCATGATCGATCAACTGGCCGGCCCGCTTCTCGATCGGCGATCGGAACTTATCGAGCTTGGCGCGAGACTGGCGGAGAGCGCCCGCGGCTCGCTGATGACGCGCACGCATGGCGATTTCCACCTCGGCCAGATTCTGGTCAGCGAGGGTGACGCGGTCATTATCGACTTCGAAGGCGAGCCAGCGAAAAATCTGGCCGAGCGCCGCGCGAAGACCGTTCCCTTGCGCGATGCCGCCGGACTTTTAAGATCGCTCAGCTATCTCGTCGCCACCGCCCAGCTCGAAAACGACGCCATTACCGAACATGAGAGCGAGGTTCGCCGCGACGCCATCGCGCGGTTCGGCCGAAGGGCCAAGGAGGCCTTTCTCGGCGCTTATTGGCAGGCGGTTTCGACATCCGCGGCGCTCGCTATGCCGCCTGATCAGCGACGGAGGGTTCTCGATGCCTTTCTTCTTGAAAAAGCCGCCTACGAAATCGCTTATGAAGCCCGCAACAGGCCGAAATGGCTGCCGATCCCGCTTGCCGGCCTTACCGAAATCGTATCGCGCTTAGCGGGGGTAACGGCATGAATGTTGAACGCTCGGAACTTCTCGCCGGCATCGGGCATGATGCCCTCGGGGCCCTGATCGAGGGACGCCATGGCGATCCCTTCTCGATCCTCGGCCCGCACGAAAGCGGCGGCATGACGATCGTGCGCGTCTATTTGCCGGGTGCCGAGGGCGTCGATCTCATCGAAGCGGCGAGCGGCAAGGTGGTGACGCCCTTCAGCATCGCTCACCCCGCCGGCCTGTATGCGGCGGCGATGGGATCGAGGATGCCTTACCGGTTGCGGATCACATGGCCGGATGGCGAGCAGATCACCGAAGACCCCTATAGCTTCGGGCTTTTGCTCGGAGAGCTCGATCTCCACCTGATCTCCGAGGGCACCCATTACAGCCTGAGCCGGACGCTCGGCGCGGTTGAAATGTCGGTTGACGACGTCGCGGGCGTCCGCTTCGCCGTCTGGGCGCCGAATGCCCGCCGCGTTTCGGTTGTCGGCGATTTCAACGCCTGGGATGGGCGGCGAAACCCGATGCGGCTGCGGCAGTCGGCGGGCGTCTGGGAGCTGTTCGTGCCCCGGCTCGCGCCCGGCGAAAGATACAAGTTCGAGATCATCGATGCGCACGGACACTGCTTGCCGCAGAAGGCCGATCCGGTGGCGAGAGCCAGCGAGGCCGCTCCGTCCACCGCTTCGATCGTCGCATCGTCGACGCGGTTTCGATGGACGGACGATGATTGGATGAAGGGCCGGTCGCGACAGGAAAGACTGGGAGGGGCGATTTCCGTCTACGAGGTGCATGCCGGTTCCTGGCTGCGGGAGAATGGCGGACGGTCGCTCGACTGGGTCGAGCTCAGCCAGCGGCTCGTTCCCTATGTTCGCGAGATGGGATTCACCCACATCGAGCTGCTGCCGATCATGGAGCACCCCTTCGGCGGCTCCTGGGGATATCAGCCGCTCGGCCTCTTCGCCCCGACCGGCCGTTATGGCACGCCCGAGGATCTCGCCTATTTTATCGACCGCTGCCATGGCGCCGGCATCGGCGTCATCCTCGATTGGGTGCCGGCCCATTTTCCCACCGACGTCTGGGGGCTCGCCCGCTTCGACGGCACCGCGCTCTACGAGCACGAGGACCCGCGCGAGGGCTTTCATCGCGACTGGAACACGCTGATCTACAATCTCGGCCGCAATGAGGTGAAAGGCTTCCTGATCGCCAGCGCGCTCGAATGGCTCGAACGCTACCATATCGACGGATTGCGCGTCGATGCCGTTGCCTCGATGCTCTACCGCGACTACAGCCGCAACGAAGGGGAATGGATTCCGAACCGCTATGGCGGCCGCGAAAATCTGGAAGCGGTGGAGTTCTTCAAACACCTGAACAGCATCGTCCATGAGCGCTGCCCGCACGCAATGACGATCGCCGAGGAATCGACGGCCTGGCCCGGCGTGACGAAGCCGCCGGAAGAGGGCGGGCTCGGCTTCGACATGAAGTGGAACATGGGCTGGATGCACGACAGCCTGAGCTATATCGAGAAAGATCCCGTCTATCGGAGCTACCACCACGGCACGATGACCTTCGGCATGATCTATGCCTATTCCGAACGCTTCATTCTTCCGATTTCGCACGACGAGGTGGTCTACGGAAAGGGCTCGCTGCTCGGCAAGATGCCCGGCGACGAGTGGCAGAAGTTCGCCAACCTGCGCAGTTACCTCGCCTTCATGTGGGGCCATCCCGGCAAGAAGCTGTTATTCATGGGAAGCGAGATCGCTCAACCCGGCGAGTGGAACCATGACGCTTCGGTGAGCTGGGATGTGCTGGATCGGCCCGCGCATGCAGGAATCCAGCGGCTGGTCAAGGATCTGAACGGCTTCTACAAAGACGAGCCGGCATTGCAGTTCGGCGATTTCCATCACCAAGGCTTCGAATGGGCGACGGCGGATGACGCAGTCAATTCCGTCCTCGGCATGCTGCGGTATGCCCCTGACCGCTCCTCGTCGGTGCTCGTCGTCTCGAATTTCACGCCAGTGCCGCGCTATGGCTATAGGATCGGCGTGCCGCAGGATGGCGTTTGGATCGAGAGGATCACGACGGATGCGGGCGAATATGGCGGCTCGGGCCTCGTCAACGGCGCAGTGTCGAGCGAACCAGTATCTGCCCACGGGAGGCCGCATTCGCTCTCGCTGACGCTGCCGCCGCTGGCGACGATCTTTCTCAAGTCGCCTTGATAGGGCTTCGCCTCCATCCGGTCATTCGTGCGGAGCCGGATGGATGAAGGGCCAGGGGCTTGCCTCCGATCCCTTTTCAACTGGAACTTCGATGAGGACGGGCTCGTCGAGTGCAAGGGCTTTCTCCAGCACGTCCCGCAATTCGTCGGGGCTCGTCGCCTTGAAGGATCGGATGCCGAAGCTTTCGCCGAGAGCGACGAAATCGGGATTGGTCAGATGCGAGCCGAGAGTGCGGCCCTTATAGGTCTGCTTCTGGTCGCGCAGCACATTGCCATAGGCGGAATTGTTGAACACGATGGCGACGACGGCGATCCTGTGCTGTACGGCGGTGGCAAGCTCCTGAACGCCGAACATGAAGCCGCCATCACCCGAAACGGAGATCACGGCCTTGTCGGGATGGGCGACTTTCACGCCCAAGGCGGTGTTGAAGCCGAAACCGAGATTATCCTGATAGCCGCATGTCACATATTGACGAGGACCGTAGGCCGGGAAGGCAAAGCGGGCGGTAAAGCCCATCTGGCTGACTTCCTCGACGAAGAAGCCGTCTCTCGGCAGGGCCTCGCGAATGGCTTCGAGATAGCCAAGCTGCGGCTGCACCGCCGAAAAACGAGACCTTGCCTCTTCATTGAGTTCGGCAAATTCACGTGTGCGATCCTCGCGGCCGGAACCGGCCAGCGCATCGATCAGCGCTTTCGTTCCATCCCTGGCGTCCGCGACGATACCGACATCCGGCTTGAGGCGGACCATTTCGGTCGGATCGATATCGATGCGGATGATCTTGAGCCCCTTGGGAAGCCACTTCCAGCGCATGAACTGCAATTCGAGCCGGCTGCCGACCCCGATCAGCACGTCGACCTTCTTCCAATATTCATAGGCGGCGACGAAATTCAGATAATTCGGATGGTCGTCGGGGACGATGCCCTTGCCGGAGCGATGCGATGTCACCGGTGCCTGCCGCAGTTCCGCAAGCGCGGCGATATCCGCGCCGGCATCCGCCGCGCCACCGCCAACCATGATCATCGGATTACTGGCGCTTGATATCAGCGCCGCCGCGGCGGCGATCTGATCGGGATTGATTGCCGGATGAGGCGCTCTCGCGCCAATGGGAATGTCTACTTCAGGGCCGGATTGTCCGAACACGTCCCAAGGGGCTTCAACCGCTCCCGGGCCCTGGCGGCCGGAGCGCATCTTGGCGACAACCCCCGCCATGATGACACCGGCTTCGGACTGGTGATTGATGCGTTCCGCCGTCTTGGCAATCCCGCGCATTGTCGCGAGTTGATCCGGCAGTTCGTGCAACTGTCCTCTGCCTCGGCCAATCAGGTGCGACATGATATTGCCGGTGATGCAGAGCACCGGCGCGTTGGCGCCGTAAGCGGTGCAGAGGGCCGCGCCCGAATTGAGGACGCCCGGGCCGGGCACGACGGTATAGGCGCCGATCCGGCCGGTGGATTTGGCATAGCCGTAGGCCATATAGGCCGCACCCTGTTCGTGCCTTGTATGGATGAATCGGATCTTGTCGCCGGCGTCATAGAGCGCATCGTTGAAATCATACATGTGGGCGCCGGGGATGCCGAAGACCGTGTCGATCCCATGGGCGACAAGCGATCGGGTGATCGCCTGGCCCGTCGTTTCTTTCCTGCTCATTCGGAGGCTCCAACGGAGTGTTGATTTATTTACTTCAGGCAGCCTTCGGCCCTGAGCGCGGCGACGATGGCGCCGGCATCGGCGGGCTGCATGCCGGCAAGATTCATGCGGCCGGAATCCGCCATGTAGATGCCATGGTTTGCCCTGAGCGCGATCGCCGTTTCCTTACGCATGGAGAGATTGGAAAACAGGCCGCGCTGCCGGCTGATGAAGGCCAGTTCGGTCGAGGCAGCAGCCAGCGCCGCGCGATTGCCGTTGATGCGCTCGCACATTTCTTCGAGTTCGGCGCGCCACATTGCCGTCATTTCTGCGCTTTCGAGAATGGCCCTGACGACGGCAGCCCCATGATCCGGCGGCATGGACCAGTTGACGCGGGCAAGCGCCGCCATGTTGCTTTCCGCCTTTCTGACGTCATCGGCATTGCGAGCCACGACATAAAGTGCGCCGACGCGTTCGCGATAGAGGCCGAAGTTCTTGTCGCAGGAATAGGCGATCAGCGCCTCGTCGACCGCATCGAGGATCATGCGTGTCGGGGCGGCATCCTGTTCGAGGCCGTCGCCGAGCCCCTGATAGGCAAGATCGATGAAGGGCACCAGCCTGTGCGCGACGAGGAGGTCGGTAATCTTTCGCCACTGCTCGATGGTGAAATCGATGCCAGTTGGGTTATGGCAGCAACCGTGAAGCAGCACGACGTCGCCTTCCCCGGCGGAAGACAAGGCGGAGACGACGCTGTCGAATGTCACCTGCTGTGAAGTCAGGTCCACGAAGGCGTATTCCTTCACGCCCAAGCGTGCCGAAGCGAAAATCGGTGCATGGTTGGGCCAGCTCGGCGTTCCCAAAAAAACCTTTGCTGATGGGTTTGCCGTTTGAATGAGCTCCGCGCCGAGACGGAGCGCGCCGCTGCCGCCGGGCGTTTGAATACCGGCGAGCCGTTGGGCGAATTTCGGCGCGTTGCCGAAGATGATCGGCTCAAGCAGGCGCACGAATTGCAGATCGCCTTCGGGGCCGAGGTATTTCTTGCTGCCCTGGGTCTCCAGGAGAAACTGCTCCGCCGCCTTGACGGCCCGCATGACGGGCGTGCGTCCCATGCCATCGCGATAGACGCCGACGCCGAGGTCGATCTTTCCGGGACGATCGTCGGCCTGGAAGGCCTTGATGAGGGCGAGCAGGCTATCGGCCGGCCGGCTGTTCAGTTGGTCAAACACAGTTCCACCTCGCTTTTGCATTGTGGCTGGAGATTAACTGAACTGTCACGGCGAATTTCTGCGATTTTCACCCCTGGAGTCCGCGATCGTGCAGACAATCGGCGGAGGCGGCCTATAATGTGCAGAAAATCACCGTCTGGAGTGATGGTCATGCTTGATCCGTTTGATATCAAATTGCTCGCCGCCCTCCAGCAAAACAGCGAGATGACGCAGGGCGAGTTGTCCCAGAAGGTCAACCTGTCCGCCACTCAATGCGCGCGCCGTTTGGAAAGACTGCGCAAAGAGCAATATATCCAGAGCGTCGTCGCTATCCTCAATCCGGTGAAACTGGGTTTCACCGTCGTCGCACATACGCTCGTCAGCCTTCGAGCCCATACGGAAGGCGGAAACGAGCGGCTCCATCGTTTCATCGAGACTGCGCCGGAGATCCTGGAATGTTACTCGCAGACGGGCGACGCCGACTTTCTGATGAAGGTCATGACGCGTGACCTCGACCATCTCAGCCAGTTTCTCGAAAGAATGATCCGGGTCACCGACAATCTGGCGTCGGTCAAATCGAGCATCGTCCTCAAGACGATTAAAAAGACGACCGCTTTGCCGCTGCAGATCGTGGCGTGAGAGCGGCCGTTCTCACCTGAGATAGTGGATATGCGGGCGCGAATGATGGGGGGAGGCTTCGATGCGGGCTTCGACCGAAAAGACCTCGCGCAGCAGCGCCTCGCTCAGCACATCCTCTGGCGCGCCTGACGCGACGATCCGGCCCTGCTGCATGATAGCAAGCTCGTCGCAGAACATGGCGGCATGGTTGAGATCGTGCAGGGCGACGATGCTGGTGATCGGCAGGCCGGAAACGAGCCGCATCAGGCCGATCTGGTGCTGGATGTCGAGATGGTTTGTCGGTTCGTCGAGGATGAGTTCCTGCGGCGACTGGGCAAGCGCCCTGGCGATGTGGGTGCGCTGCTTTTCGCCGCCCGATAGGCTCTGCCAGCGATCGTTGCGCTTTTCGGCCATGCCGGCGCGGGCGAGCGCTGCCTCGACCGCCTCTTCGTCGGCCTTCGTCCAGCCGGAGAACATCGACCGGTGCGGGAAACGGCCGAGCTTGACGACGTCGACGACCTTGAGATTGGCGTTCGTCGTTGCGTGCTGCTCGACGAAGGCGATACGCCGGGCGATCGAGCGGCGGCTGATCGTGCCGATATCGCTCCGGTCGAGTGTGACGCGGCCGGAATGCGGCCGCTTCAGGCCGGCGAGAAGCCGCAGCAGCGAGGTCTTGCCCGAGCCGTTCGGCCCGAGCAAGCCGAGCATCCGGCCGGGCTGCGCCTCCATGGAGACGCCGTCCAGAATGGTCTTCCTGCCAATTTTCCAGGTAAGGTTGTCGGCCTTGATGCTCATGACGCCCGCTGGAACCGGTAGAGGATGATCGAGAAGAAGGGCACGCCCACCAGCGCCGTCACGACGCCGATCGGCAGGATCTGGTTGGGAATGAGGGCGCGCGCGGCGATGTCGGCGAGCACCATGAAGATGGCGCCTGATATGGCGCAGGCCGGCAGAAGACGGATATGAAGCGGCCCGACGACGAAACGGGCGACATGCGGCACGACGAGGCCGACGAAGCCGATCGAACCCACCATGCTGACGATCGTGGCCGTCATCATGGCCGTCAGTGCGAAGAGCGCCATTCTGGCGCGGCTGACATTGACGCCGAGCGAGGATGCCGCCTCGTCGCCGAAAGCGAAGGCGTCGAGCACGCGGGCGTAGAGCAGGCAGGCGGCGAGGCCGAAGCCGACGACGATCGAGACCAGCGCAAATTCCGGCCAGCGCACGCCGCTGAAGCTGCCGAGCAGCCAGAACATCACGTCGCGGGCCTGCTGCGCATTGGCCGACGTGGTGACGATATAGGAGGTCGAAGCATTGAAGAGCTGCGAGGCGGCGACACCGGCAAGGATGGTGCGGTCCGCGCCGCCGCGCGTGCCGTTCGACAGCAGCGCCACGAAGAAGAAGGCCGCGAAGGCGCCGGCGAAGGCGCCTGCCGAAAGCGATACGGCGCCCGCGCCGACGCCTAAAATGACGATCGCAACGGCACCGGTGGAGGCGCCGGCCGAAATGCCGAGCACATAGGGTTCGGCGAGCGGATTGCGCAGCAGCGACTGCATGATGGCGCCAGACAGCGCCAGTCCCGCGCCGCAGAAGGCGGCGACGAGCGCGCGGCTCAGGCGATAATCCCAGATGACAGTCTCATGGATGCGGTTCAGCTCGACAGCGGTCCAGCCGAGCCGGTTGGTAACGGCCGAGAAGGTGGTCGCAAGCGGGATCGGCAGGTCGCCGATGCCGACGCTGACGCCGATGGCGACAGCGATGAGGCAAAGGGAAGCCAGGAGCAGTGCGATGACTGCTCCCAGCTGCCGGAAGAGACGGCCTGCGTGGGTCACTTCAGGAGACCGAGGGCCTTCAGCTGCGCGGCCACCTGTTCGGCCCCGTAGATCGTGCGGATGGTTGGGTTCATCGCCTGGCCGTCCATCACGACGAGCGCCTTATTCTTGACGGCAGGAATCTGGCTGACGGCCGGATCTGTGTTCAGGAAGTTGATCTTGGCTTCGGGTTTGTCGAGTTCCCAGCGGTTGCGGTCGAGGCTGGCGACGACGATGACGTCGGGGTTGGAGGCGATGATGCCTTCCCAGCCGACAGTCGGCCATTCTGCGTCGGCGGTGATCGCATTATGTCCGCCGAGCAGATCGGCGATGAAGGCGGAGGCGCTGTTTTTACCACCAACATAGGCGTCGGCCGACGGGCTGGGGCTGGAAAACCAGAAGACGTAGGACAGGTTCTGGCCGTCCTTGGCAACGCTCCCGCGAAGCTTGGCTTCACGCGCCTTGAAATCGGCGATCAGCGCCTGGCCCCGATCGGCGACATCGAAAATCTGAGAGAGTTCGTCGATCTCCTTGTAGAGAAGATCCATGTTCCACAACTCGCCGCGGCTGCCGTACTGGTCCTTGACGTCCTTGGTGCTGAGGCAGGTGCTCGGCGAGAGGTAGCTTGGGACGCCGACCTTGTCGAAATCCTCGCGCTTGGCGATCTTGCTGTTGGGGCCGACCAGGCTTGGCAAGGCCACCGCCACGAAATCGGGATTTTCCGCGAGCATCGACTCGAAGGTCGGCATTTCGACGGTGAGAAGCTTGACCTTGGCATTTGCCTCGGCGAGCTGCGGCAGAACCCTGCTCGGCCAGAAGGCGGTGCCGACCATCTTGTCCTGAAGGCCGAGCAACAGAAGGATTTCCGCGCTGTTCTGGCCAAGCCCGATCGCCCGCTCGGGCGCCTTCTTGAAGGTCACCTCAGCGCCGCAGTTTTCGAGCGTCAGCGGGTAGGTGGTCGAGCCGGCGAATGACGGAGCCGCGGCAAGGCCGATCAGAGCGGAGAGGCCGCAGGCGGCCAGAAGTGATTTAAAGCTGATCACTGTAGAAATCCCGGTGCGTGAGTTTGTGGGCGGGGGTATAGCCACAGGAGGCGCAGGAAAACAATACCAAAAGGATCAACTTATCGCAAAAATCGACGATGCTGGACACTGCGCCCGGTTAGCTCGCCTACCAGACCATGTCCTAAGTCCAGATACTATCACTATTGTTTTCGAGAAACTTCCGGATCGCCTGCGAGAGAGCTTGTGGGTTCTCCTCGGCCACGTGATGGCCGCTGTCGATGCCGAAGCCGCGCACGTCCTCGGCCCAGTTTCGCCAGATAGCGACGGGATCGCCATAGATCTGTTCCATATCGTCGCGCAACGACCAGAGGCACAGCATGGGGCAGGTCACTTTCCGGCCGGCGTCGCGGTCCTCGCGGTCGTGGCGGTGGTCGATACTGAGGCCGGCGCGGTAATCCTCGATCATCCCGTGGATCACGGCTGGATCGTGGATAATGTCGATAAGGTCGTCATAGGCCGGCCTTCCCATCAGTTCAGGCGAGAGTTTGTCGTACCATGCCAAGGGATCGGCCATGATCGCCCGCTCCGGCTTTTCCGGCTGAGCGAAGAAGAACCAGTGGTACCAGTCCCGGGCAAATTTCCAGTCGGCGCGTTCGAGATGCTCGATCACGGGGATGCCGTCTGCGATGACAAGTTTCTGCACGCGATCGGGATGGTCCATCGCCATGCGGAAGGCAGTCAGGCTTCCGCGGTCGTGGCCGACCACCGCGAAGTTTTCGTGCCCCAGTCGCCGCATCAGCGCGACCAGCGCTTCAGCCTTGGCGCGCTTCGAAGAGTTGCTGTTGTCGGGAGCATCGGCCGGCTGGTAGGAGCGGCCGAAGCCGGGAAGGTCGGGGCAGACGACCGTGTAGTCGGGCGCCAGCAGCTCAGCCACTTTCCCCCAGGTCATATGCGTCCTGGGATGGCCGTGGAGGAGAAGAACGGCTGGTCCTGATCCGCCGTGTCGGACGCGAAGCAAACCTGGTCCGACGTCGACGGAATCGAGAGAAAAGCCTTGGAACATGGTCAGCTGAGCTTGCCCACGAGCTTGGCATAATCCGAAAATGTCGCCCCTTCGCCTTTGCTGCCGGCCTCGCCGGCAAGCTGCAGCACACGGATTGGAAATAGGATTGCCGCCAGGTTGGCGCCGGAGAGCTCATGGTCGTCGTCCTCCTCGATCGCCTTTTTGGCTTTCGAGAGCGCGGCATCGATTTCCGCGCGCGTAAGCAATTCCTTTTCGACGATCGCGTCGCATATCGAGGCCATTGCCATGATCAGGCCCTTGAGCTGCAGATTGGCGGTATTCATGAGAACTCCCGGGTGAAGAAAGGATTTCTAGTCCTGTTCGACCGGCCGGATTGTGTCGACCGAGACCGTGCCGTCGAGGATACCCCGCTTTATATCACGTCTGCCCCGATCGATCTCGATCACGGTGTAAAGCTTGTCGTCACGAAAGGCGCTGGCATTGGCCGTGGTGACATCTTCGGCAGGCGCCGCATCGACTTCCATGAAATCGAGCTCGCGTGCCGCGGCAACGATTCTGGCATCGCCCGGCGTCCGGGCGGCGACGACGATGGCGCCGTGATTGGGAGCGTTGCCCCATCTGGGATCATCGGGTTTGGCGATCGGCTCAAGCCGGTAGATGTTCAGCACCTCGCCGCCGGTTTCGGACGATGCCTCCGCCGCGGCATCCTGCATCTGCGCTTGGCTCTCGACCGACCTGCCGAAGGTCGTCGGGCTGGTCGCATTGTTGATCTCGTCTTTCCCTGTCCTTGAGACGTTCGACATGTCGTTCTCCTTGTCAGGACGGAAACGATGGCCAGCGGGAAACTGTTCCCACGCCGGCAAAGTTTGGCCGTCGACACTGGGTTAGGCCTACCTCCGCAACCCTGCGGCACACCCATAGCCTTTTTCCAGTCGAGCACTAATTACCCTCTGTCGAACAGGGGGGATTTCGTGAGCACGCAAACCGGTGAATTTTCGCGCGACGGCGCTGCGGCTGAGAGCATCAACGGGCACGACCACAAAAGCATGGCGTATGACGATGCCAGCGCCCTTTTAGAAGTGCTGGTCGCGGTCAGGCGCGGCGACTTTTCCGTGCGGATGCGCTCTGACCTGACCGGCGTGACCGGCAAGGTCGCCGATGCGCTGAACGACATCATCGCCGCCAATCAGCGCATGGCCCGGCAACTCGAACATGTCGGCCAGGTCGTCGGCCGCGACGGGCGGACAAGTACCAGGGTGCGCTTCGGCCTGTCGGATGGTTCATGGTCGGAAATGGAAGGCTCGATCAATGGTCTGATCGACGATCTCCTGTGGCCGACCACGGCGGTCACCCGCACGATCACCGCGGTCGCCAAAGGCGATCTCTTGCAGACCGTGCCGCTCGATGTCGACGGGCGGGCGCTGAAGGGCGAATTCCTGCGCTCGGCCGATATCGTCAACACGATGATCAAGCAGCTCAGCGTCTTCACCTCGGAGGTGACGCGCGTTGCCCGCGAAGTCGGCACTGACGGCAAGCTCGGTGGGCAGGCGCAGGTGCCCGAGGTGACGGGCGTCTGGAAGGACTTGACTGAAAGCGTCAACTCGATGGCGTCGAACCTGACGGCGCAGGTGCGCAACATCGCGGAGGTGACGATCGCGGTCGCTAACGGCGACCTCTCCAAGAAGATTACCGTCGACGTGCGCGGCGAGATCCTGCAGCTTAAGGAAGCGATCAACACCATGGTCGATCAGCTGCGCTCCTTCGCTTCCGAAGTGACGCGCGTCGCCCGTGAGGTCGGCACCGAAGGCAAGCTTGGCGGCCAAGCGCTGGTGCCGGGCGTCGCCGGCACTTGGAAGGACCTGACCGACTCGGTCAACGCGATGTGCGGCAACCTCACAGCCCAGGTGCGCAACATCGCGCAGGTGACGACGGCGGTTGCGCGCGGCGACCTCTCGCGCAAGATCACCGTCGACGTCTCGGGCGAAATCCTCGAACTCAAGGAAACCATCAATACGATGGTGGATCAGTTGAACGGCTTTGCCGGCGAAGTCACGCGCGTGGCGCGTGAAGTCGGCACCGAAGGCCGCCTCGGCGGTCAGGCGCAGGTGCCTGGCGTGGCCGGCACCTGGAAGGACCTGACCGACAACGTCAATTCGATGGCCTCGAATCTGACGGCGCAGGTGCGCAACATCGCCGAAGTTTCCACCGCGATCGCCAATGGCGACCTGTCGAAGAAGATCACGGTGACGGTTTCGGGCGAAATCCTCGAGCTGAAGGAAACCATTAATACGATGGTCGATCAGCTGAACGCCTTTGCCTCGGAGGTGACTCGTGTCGCCCGCGAAGTGGGAACGGAAGGCCGGCTCGGCGGTCAGGCGAACGTACGTGGCGTCGCCGGCACCTGGAAGGACCTGACCGAAAACGTCAACTCGATGGGCGGCAACCTGACGGCGCAGGTGCGTAATATCGCGGAAGTCTCCACAGCCATCGCCAATGGCGACCTGTCGAAGAAGATCACCGTCGACGTCAAGGGCGAAATTCTCGAACTGAAGGAAACCATCAACACGATGGTCGACCAGCTGAACGCCTTCGCTTCGGAAGTGACGCGCGTGGCGCGCGAAGTCGGCACGGAAGGCCGGCTCGGCGGCCAGGCCAACGTGCGCGGCGTGGCCGGCACCTGGAAGGACCTGACCGACAGCGTCAATTCCATGGCCTCCAACCTGACCGGCCAAGTGCGCAATATCGCAGAAGTCGCGACCGCCGTCGCCCAGGGCGACCTTTCGAAGAAGATCACCGTTCCGGTGTCGGGCGAAATCCTCGAACTGAAGGAAACCATCAATACGATGGTCGACCAGTTGAACGGCTTTGCCGGCGAGGTCACGCGCGTCGCACGTGAAGTCGGCACCGAAGGCCGGCTCGGCGGCCAGGCCAACGTGCTCGGCGTGGCCGGCACCTGGAAGGACCTGACCGACAGCGTCAATTCCATGGCCGGCAACCTGACGGCGCAGGTGCGCAACATCGCCGAAGTCTCCACGGCGATCGCCAATGGCGACCTGTCGAAGAAGATCACGGTGTCGGTCTCGGGCGAAATCCTCGAGCTCAAGGAAACGCTGAACACCATGGTGGATCAGCTGAACCGCTTCGCCTCCGAGGTGACGCGTGTGGCCCGAGAGGTCGGCACCGAAGGCAAGCTCGGCGGCCAGGCGCAGGTGCCTGGTGTGGCCGGGACCTGGAAGGATCTGACCGAAAACGTCAACTCCATGGCCTCGAACCTCACCGGTCAGGTGCGCAACATCGCCGAAGTCACGACCGCCGTGGCGCGTGGCGACCTCTCACGCAAGATCACTGTCGACGTGAAGGGGGAAATCCTTGAGCTGAAGAACACCATCAACACCATGGTGGACCAGCTGAACGCTTTCGCCGGCGAAGTCACGCGTGTTGCCCGCGAAGTCGGCACCGAAGGCAAACTCGGCGGCCAGGCGCAGGTACCAGGCGTTGCCGGCACCTGGAAGGATCTGACCGACAGTGTCAACTCCATGGCGGGCAACCTGACGGCGCAGGTGCGCAACATCGCCGAGGTGGCGACTGCGATCGCCAATGGCGACCTGTCGCGCAAGATCACCGTCGATGTGCGCGGCGAGATCCTGCTCTTGAAGGACACGCTGAATACTATGGTCGACCAGCTTCGCTCCTTCGCCGGCGAAGTGACGCGTGTCGCCCGCGAAGTCGGCACCGATGGAAGGCTCGGCGGCCAGGCCGTCGTTCCCGGCGTCGCCGGCACCTGGAAGGACCTGACCGACAACGTCAACCTGCTCGCCGCCAATCTGACGACGCAGGTTCGCAACATCGCCGAAGTGACGACCGCCGTGGCGCGCGGCGACCTCTCGCGCAAGATCACCGTCGACGTGAAGGGGGAAATCCTCGAACTGAAGAACACGATCAATACGATGGTGGACCAGCTGAACGCCTTCGCCGGCGAAGTCACACGCGTCGCCCGCGAAGTCGGCACCGAAGGCAAGCTCGGCGGCCAGGCGCAGGTGCCCGGCGTGGCCGGTACCTGGAAAGATCTGACCGACACCGTCAACGTCATGGCCGCCAACCTCACCGAACAGGTGCGCGGCATCGTCAAGGTGGTGACGGCGGTCGCAAACGGCGACCTGAAGCAGAACCTCACCGTCGCCTCGAAGGGCGAGGTGGCAGCCCTTGCCGAAACCATCAACAACATGACGAACACGCTTGCGACCTTCGCCGATCAGGTGACCACGGTGGCGCGCGAAGTCGGCGTCGAAGGCCGCCTTGGCGGCCAGGCGAACGTTCCCGGTACCGCGGGAACGTGGAAGGATCTGACCGGCAACGTCAACCTGCTTGCCGCCAATCTGACGACGCAGGTGCGCGCCATTGCCGAAGTCGCCACGGCCGTCACTAAGGGTGACCTGACGCGATCAATCAAGGTCGATGCGCGCGGCGAAGTGGCCGAGCTCAAGGACAACATCAACACGATGATCGACAACTTGCGCCTGACGACGGAGCGCAACACCGAGCAGGACTGGCTGAAGACGAACCTCGCGCGCTTCACCAACATGCTGCAGGGCCAGCGCGACCTGACGCTGGTCGGCAAGATGCTGCTTTCGGAGCTGGCGCCGCTGGTCGGCGCGCATCAGGGCGTCATCTACCAGGTGGACGCCGACGAAGAGCAGCCGTTCCTGTCGCTGCTCTCCGTTTATGCGCAGGGCGTCGAAGCGGCGCATCCGCTGCGGCTCGACTTCGGCCAGGGCCTGGTCGGCCAATGCGCCAGCGACGCCCGCCGTATCCTCGTCACCGACCTTCCCGACAATGTCGTGCCGATCAGCTCGGGCGTGTTCACGACGCTGCCGCGAAGCGCGATCGTCCTGCCGGTGCATTTCGAGGGGCAGGTGAAGGCGGTGATCGAGCTTGCCTCTGCAGGCGAATTCACCGAGCTGCAGCTTTCCTTCCTCGACCAGTTGACGACCTCGATCGGCATCGTTCTCAACTCGATCGAAGCGACCATGCAGACCGAAGGCCTGCTCAAGCAGTCGCAGCAGCTCGCGGCCGAACTGCAGACGCAGCAGCGCGAGTTGCAACAGACCAACGAGCAGCTCGGCCAGAAGGCGCAGCAGCTCGAGGAACGCAACGTCGAAGTCGAGGCGAAGAACCAGGAAATCGAGCAGGCCCGCCGCGCGCTCGAGGAAAAGGCGACGGAGCTTGCTCTCACCTCGAAGTACAAATCCGAATTCCTCGCCAACATGTCGCATGAATTGCGCACGCCGTTGAATTCGATCCTTATCCTCGGCCAGCAGCTTGGCGAAAACCCCGACGGCAACCTCTCGGCAAAGCAGGTCGAATTCGCAAAGACCATCCACGGCGCCGGCACCGATCTGCTTAACCTCATTAGCGATATTCTTGATCTGTCGAAGATCGAGTCCGGTACGGTCTCGGTCGACGCCGAGGAGATCTTTGTCAGCAATCTGCTCGAAGTGATGGCGCGGCCATTCCGGCACGAGGCGGAAAACCGCAACCTGTCCTTCGCTATCGAGGTCGGCGCCGATGTGACGAAGAGCATCATTACGGATTCGAAGCGGCTGCAGCAGATCCTCAAGAACCTGCTGTCGAACGCCTTCAAATTCACGGCGCAGGGCGGCATCACACTTCGCGTCGCCTCGGCGGCGAGCGGCTGGTCGCCGGAGCATCCCTCGCTCCGGCATGCGCCATCGGTCATCGCCTTTGAAGTGATCGATACCGGTATCGGCATTCCGCCTGAGAAGCAGCGCATCATCTTCGAGGCGTTCCAGCAGGCGGACGCCTCGACCAGCCGCAAATATGGCGGCACCGGCCTGGGGCTCGCCATCAGCCGCGAACTGGCAAACCTGCTCGGCGGCGAGATCCAGCTGCGCAGCACGCCGGGTGTCGGCAGCACCTTCGTGCTTTACCTGCCGCTCACCTATGTCGGCGCCGGCGCGGTGGCGCCGAAGTCGGCTCCGGCAGCGGCGAATGTCGTCGAATTCGCCGAGGCGGCTGCCCGCCGGGCTGATAAACCCGCCGAACATGTCGCGGACGACCGCCACCGGATCGAGCCCGGCGACTCCGTGCTGCTCGTCGTCGAAGACGATGCGCATTATGCCCGCGTCCTCGTCGATCTCGCCCGCGACAACGGCTTCAAGGTGTTGGTCGCGATGCGCGGCAGCGATGCGCTTGTTCTTGCACAGGAATACAGGCCGTCGGCGATTTCGCTCGACATCTTCCTGCCAGACATGCTCGGCTGGACGGTGCTGAGCCAGCTCAAACAGAATTCGCAGACGCGACACATTCCGGTGCAGATCATCAGCCTCGACGAGGACCGCCAGCACGGGCTGACTCGCGGCGCCTTCGCCTTCATGAGCAAGCCGACAACGCCGGAAGGTCTCGGCAAGGCGCTGTCGCGGCTGAAGGCTTATGCCGAGCCGCGCCGCAAACAGCTGCTGCTGGTGGAAGACAACGAAGCCGAGCGCATGAGCGTCACCGCCCTTCTTGGGCACGACGACATCGACATAACAAGCGTCGGCTCCGGGTCGGAGGCGCTCACGGTTCTCCGGCAGGGCTCGGCCGACTGCGTCGTGCTCGACCTCACGCTGCCTGACATGTCCGGCTTCGAAGTGCTCGAGCAGATCCGCGACGACGCCGAGATCGCTGAAGTCCCGGTCGTCGTGTTCACAGGGCGGGAGCTTTCGCCCGAGGAAGACGCCACACTGCACAGTATGGCCCGCAGCGTCGTGGTGAAGGGGGTGGAGTCGCCCGAGCGGCTGCTCGACGAGACGGCGCTCTTCCTGCACCGGGTCGTCGCCGACCTGCCGGCCGCAAAACAGGCGACGCTGCAGGAGCTGCACAGCTCGGACGAGGATCTGGTCGGCGAGACCGTGCTGCTCGTCGACGACGACGCCCGCAACATCTTCGCGCTGAGCAGCGTGCTGGAGCGCCGGGGCATGAAGGTGCTGACTGCCACCACAGGCAGCGAGGCGATCGAGGTCATCAACACCGAGCCCTCGGTGGCGATCGTGCTGATGGATATCATGATGCCCGGGATGGACGGTTACGAGACGATGCAGGTGATCCGCTCGGAGCCCCGCTTCCGACGGCTGCCGATCCTGGCGCTGACAGCTAAGGCGATGAAGGGTGACCGGGAGAAATGCCTGGAAGCGGGCGCGTCGGACTACCTGGCAAAGCCCGTCAACACCGAGCAGCTCCTGTCGGCTCTGCGTATGTGGCTGCACCGCTGAGGATCCGGCCATGAACCCCGTCAACATCCTCCTCGTCGACGACCAGCCCGCCAAACTCCTGAGCTACGAGGTCATTCTCGAAGAGCTCGAGGAAAATCTGATCAAGGCGCAATCGGCGCGCGAAGCCTTCGAGCACCTGCTGCGCACGGAAATTGCCGTGATCCTCGTCGACGTCTGCATGCCCGAGCAGGACGGATTCGAACTGGTCAGCATGATCCGGCAGCATCCGCGCTATCAAAACACACCGATCATATTCGTCTCCGCCGTGATGCTGGCGGAACCAGACCGGTTGCGCGGCTATGCGGTGGGCGCCGTCGATTACGTCTCCGTCCCGATCGTGCCCGAGGTGCTGCGCGCCAAGGTCAGGGTCTTTGCGGATCTCTACAGGAAGACGCGGGAACTCGAACGTCTGAACGCCGAGCTGGAGGCCAGGGTGCACCAGCGCACCGCCGAACTCGAAGCCTCGGCGGCGCAGTTGCGTCAGCTGAACGAGGAGCTCGAGCATCGCATCGACCAAAGGACGCGCGAGCGCGAGGAGGCGCTGGCCCAGCTCTTCGAAGCGCAGAAGCTCGATACGATCGGCCATCTGACAGGCGGCGTGGCGCACGACTTCAACAATCTTCTGATGGCGGTGCTCGGCAGTCTCAGCCTGCTAAAGAAGCGGCTTCCGGCGGACGAGCGCAGCGAACGCCTGGTGACGAACGCCATCCAGGCGGCCGAACGCGGTACCGCGCTCACCCAGCGCCTGCTCGCCTTCGCGCGCCGACAGGAGCTGAAGCCGCAGGCGGTCGACTTCCTCCGGCTGTTCGAAAATGTCGAGGATCTGCTCGCCAAAGCGGTTGGACCGCGGGTCGAGATCCGAAAGCGCATCCCTGTTGATCTGGAGCCGCTGCTGGTGGACAGCAACCAGCTGGAACTGGCGCTGCTCAACCTCTTCGTCAATGCACGGGATGCGCTCGAAAGTGGTGGTGCGGTGACGGTCGCCGCGGAGGCGGAGGAGACCCGGCCGGCCGGCCTTGCAGGCGGCAATTACATCAAGATATCGGTCTCGGACGACGGCGAAGGAATGGACGAGGCAACGGTTCTGCGCGCCGCCGAACCTTTCTTCACCACGAAGGGGATCGGCAAAGGCACCGGTCTCGGCCTGTCGATGGTGCACGGCCTGGCAGCGCAGTCGGGTGGTTCCATCCAGATTTCGAGCACAAGAGGGAAGGGCACGACCGTCTCCCTCTGGCTGCCCGTCGCGCAGAGCATTCCAAAGGCAGAGCCGGCGGACGTGCCTGCGGCCGCCGAACCCTTGAAAGCAGTCTCGCGATCGCTTGCCATCCTCGTCGTCGACGACGATGCGCTTGTCAGGACCGGAACCGTGGCAATGCTGGAGGATCTCGGGCACCTGCCGCGGGAAGCGGCTTCCGCTACCCAAGCTTTGGAATTCCTCGCTGGCGGACAGGAGTGTGATCTCGTCATCACCGATCATGCCATGCCGGGCATGACGGGCGCCGAGCTCGCACGCCATCTTCGTTCAGCCTTCCCCAACCTGCCCGTTATCCTCGCTTCCGGCTATGTCGAGCTTGCCGAGGATCAGGGGCTCGGCCGGATGCTCAGGATGGCGAAACCGTTCACGCAGGAGCAACTCCAGGCGGCCATGGACGAGGCTCTGAGGGCCACGGTCGCGGCGGCGTGATGATCGAAGCGGCAGCCGTTGGGGGGTGCTGCATAATCGACGTTTCTTCAACCCCTATGTCACCAGCCTGAGTGGCGGAGGAATCGGCTGCCGTGCCCGCGGATGCCGCCCATGAGGCGCGCGGTTAACATGGAAAACTGCTCTTCGTCCGCGTGAACCAGCATGAACACGCCGCGACCAATTCGGATTTGCGCCGCCCGCTGATGAGATCTCGTCGCGCGTACTCTACTCCGGTGAAACTTTTCGCTCTGCTAAAAGTTACTCAAACCCATCCTCACTCACCGAAGGCTTCCCCTTGACCAAAACGATGTTCGGCCCCGCATTCACCGAAGATGGCGTTCTGTTTCGCCTTTGGGCTCCACTGCATGAAAGCGTTTCGTTGAAAATCGAAGGCTCTGATCCGCGCCCGATGCAAGCGGCTGAAGATGGCTGGCATAAGTGCGCGGTCGCGGATGCCGGCCCTGGTACGCAGTATCGCTTCATCCTGCCGGACGGTCTTCAAATTCCCGATCCTGCTTCGCGCTTCCAGCCGCAGGATGTGCATGGTCCGAGCGAAGTGGTCGACCTTGCCGCCTATCGCTGGAGCACACGCGAATGGGCCGGCCGGCCTTGGGAGGAGATGGTCATCTACGAACTGCATATCGGCTGCTTCACACCACAGGGCACTTTCAAGGCCGCGATCGAGCGTCTCGACAATCTGCGGGAGCTTGGCGTCACGGCGCTGCAGATCATGCCGCTCAGCGACTTCCCCGGCCGCTACAACTGGGGCTATGACGGCGTGCTTCCCTATGCACCCGACAGCACTTACGGCCGGCCGGAAGATCTGATGGCGCTGGTGGATGCGGCGCATGAGCGCGGCATCTCGGTCTTCCTCGACGCGGTCTACAACCACTTCGGACCCGATGGGAACTATATCCCCTCTTATGCGCCGCTCTTTACCGATCATCACAGGACCCCCTGGGGCCACGGCATCAATTATGACGGGGACGGCTCTGAGATGATCCGCGAATTCGTCATCGAGAACGCCATCTATTGGATCACCGAGTTCAGGCTCGACGGTTTTCGCTTCGACGCCGTCCACGCCATCAAGGACGACAGTTCTGAGCATCTTCTTCACGCGCTGGCCCGCCGCGTCAAGGCTGCGGCCGGTGACCGGCATGTTCATCTGATCGTGGAAAACGAGGAGAACGACAGCGACCTTTTGGAACGTGACGCAGACGGCGAGGCGAGGCTGTTCACGGCCCAATGGAACGACGATATGCACCATGTGCTGCATATTACCGCCACGGGTGAAACCTTCGGCTACTATGCCGATTATACCGGTGACGCCGGCAAGCTAGGCCGGACGCTGGCGGAAGGTTTCGTGTTCCAGGGGGAGCATATGCCCTACCGCGGCGGGAGCCGGGGTAAGCCGAGCGGCCATCTGCCGCCCACCGCCTTCGTCTCCTTTATCCAGAACCATGATCAGATCGGCAACCGGGCGCTGGGGGAGCGGATCATGGCTTCGAGCCCGACGAATGCTGTCAAGGCCGTCACATCGATCTACCTGCTGGCACCTGAGATACCGATGCTGTTCATGGGCGAGGAATGGGGTGCGCGAGAACCTTTTCCGTTCTTCTGCGACTTCGACGAGGATCTGAACGAAAAGGTCAGGAAGGGCAGGCGCGAGGAGCTTTCGCGCCTGCCGGGTTTCGACGCTGACGAGCTTCTCGACCCGACGGCGCCGTCGACCTTTGCGGCGGCCAAGCTCGACTGGTCAAAACGCGCCTCATCGGAAATGCTTGAATTCTACAAGACGCTTCTCGACCTCCGACATCGACGGATCGTTCCCCTGCTGAAAGGCGCCGGCGGCGGAAAAGCCACCTACCACTCCGAGGGGACAGCGCTCGCGGTGGATTGGTTTTTAGCCGGCGACCGTCGCCTTCATTTGGATGCCAATCTCGGCGGCGAGGCGGCGCCGCTTCTGCGGCGGCGCGAAGAAGGAGAAACGATCTTCCGCCTCGGCGGCCGCGATGGAGGACAATTGGCGCCCTGGACGGTGATCTGGAGCATCTCAGGTGAGGGCATGGCATGAAGGCGATCGGACGATGAAATCCGCCGAACTCGAAAAGCTCGCCCGGCGATACGGGATCAGCCCGACCAGGCCGAGTCCCGACGATCGCGAGGTGGCGATTTCCGCCGACACCAAACGCAAGATACTCTCGGCTCTGGAAGTCGAGCTATCGGGAACCACCCATCGCCAAACTTATCCACCGCGACTGGAGCAGCAGTCGAGGCCGGCGGATAGGGCGATTCCCAAATCATTTCTGCCGGATTTCCTGTTCAAGACGCGGGTCTGGGGTATCAGCCTGCAGCTTTACGAACTGCGTTCGGCGCGAAACTGGGGCATCGGCGATTTCGAGGATCTGTCTGACATGGCCGACTTGGCGGGGAAGCTTGGCGCTGATTTCATCGGTCTCAATCCGCTTCACGCACCATTTCTTGCCGATCCCGATCGCTGCAGCCCCTATGAACCTTCAAGCCGTCAGCATCTCAACCCGCTCTATATCGCGGTCGATAGATTGCCAGGTTTTGTCAGTAGTGCCGAACTCGAACGGCAATTGGAGGGACTTCGCGGGGGGGGCCTCGTCGATTATGTCGGAGTTGCGAGAGCCAAGCTTGGAGCTCTGCGCGATCTCTGGCGCGCCTGGCTGCAGGCGGGTGCCGCCCATGAAGCCTACAATCCCGTTGATTTCGATGCCTTCGTCACCCGAGGCGGCAACAGCTTGCGGCGCCATGCGCTCTTTGAATGTCTTTCGCTTTCCATGGCGGAACGCGGTGCAGGCGCTGGCTGGCAGGGATGGCCGGCAGATTTCCGGCGCTTCGACAGCGCCGCCGTCGCCGAGTTCGAACGTGAGTATGCGGACGAGGTCCGCTTTCATATGTGGCTGCAGTGGCTCGCCCACCGGCAGTTGCTGCAGGCAGCGGACCGGGCGCGAAAAGCTGGTCTGCGGATCGGGCTTTATCTCGATCTCGCCGTCGGCGAGGCGGTCGACGGATCGGCGACATGGAGCGAGCCGGATGTCTATATCTCGAAAGCGACCATCGGCAGCCCTCCCGATCCGTTCGCGGTAGAGGGGCAGGACTGGCATCTCGCCGGATATCTGCCGTCCGCCATCGCTGCAGGAGACAGTTCTCCTTACCGGCGCATGGTGAGCGCCGCGATGCAATATGCTGGTGCGATCCGTATCGATCACGCGCCGGCGCTCCGCCGCCTCTTTCTGGTGCCACTCGACAGCACGCCGGAAGACGGCGCCTATGTCCGCTACCCCCAGCATCGGCTTCTGCAGATCCTGGCCGAGACGTCCGACAAGTATCGATGCCTCGTCATCGGCGAAGCGCTGGGAATGATCCCGCCGGATTTGCCTGACGAGCTGGCGGCGGCGCAGATCCTCTCCTATCGCATTCTCTCCTATGAACAGGACGAGAAAGGCTTCAAGCCGCCGGATGCCTATCCCGTTTTTGGCCTGACTTGCATTTCGACGCACGACCACCAGACGCTTGCCGGCTGGTGGCGCAGCGCCGACATCCAGGATCGCCGCGACCACGGCATCGTGCCGCCCGATCTCACGGCAAAACATCTCCAGCACCGCCGGCGCGAGCGACGAAATCTGAAGGCCGCGCTCCTCGCTGCCGGCATCGACGTGCCGGCAGGTCTTAGTGCGAGGGCCGGCCGGGAGACTTTGAGGGAATTGACGGTCAGCGCCTACCGCTTCATCGCCCGTACTCCGTCGCTTCTCGTCGCGGTTCGGCTTGCCGACCTGACCGACGAGAAAAGGCCCACCAATATCCCTGGCACGAGCGACAGTTACCCCAACTGGAAGCCGAAGTTGTCGCTCTCGTTGGAGGAGCTGGCGTCGAACCCTCTGCTGCATAGCATTACGGCGGCGGTGCGGGAAGAAAGGCCACGGATTCACGCGGCAAGGGAACGATCGGGAAGCAGGCGGATTTCGACTAGACAGGGATAAGGAACGCCGAAATGAAAGCCAGAAGACCACTTGTCGAAGTTGCCGTAGAAACCGAGGAAGGACGGGTGCCGCTGGGCATCATGAACGCCAAGCAGGCATTGTCGCTTCCTGACGATCTCGACGTGAAGGTATCGCATCCCGATCATGAGCCGGGCAGCACCGACAATTTCATCCCCAAGGACGAACTGCAGCGGCACCTGGACAAGCTTTAGGGCGTCGCGGCTTGTCCGCTCGAGCGTCAGGCGATTTGAGTTTCGCATCCCGGAACCTCCATGGGCCTGGTGTGTTTGAGTCCATAAATGGAAGGAGAAAACCATGGCACATGCCGACCGGAAGCACATTGGCGCGGGCGCGAAGGGGAAGGGCGACGGAAGCGGCGCGATGACCAATCTCGACGAGGAAAAGCTTCCCGCAAACACGGTTCTTTCGAACCGCGACAAGACCCGGCACTCCAAAGAGCGCGGTCTCGACGGCAAGACTGTTCAGACCGAGCAATATTCGGATCACAGCTCCACTCGGAATCCTAAATGAGGACAAGGTGATGAGCAGCAGATTACCCCCCATTCCCGCCGACAACGTCAGCAACAAGGGAGCCGGCAAGCCGGCGCGGACCGAGGCAGAGGATTCCGCGATGACAGGCGGCAGCGAAAACCCGGAAAAGAAGGGTCAACAAGGAAACACCAAAGTCAACACAACCCATCAGGGTTACCAGCAGGACAGGTAGGAGGCATCGATGTCTACTTCGAAGAAGAGCCCGTCGACGATCCGCCAGGGCGGCCCAGGCGCATCCCACGAAAACGCCAAGTCGCCGCTTGAGATACCGAAACCGGCAGCCGAGCCGGATAGACGTACGCGAAGCAAAGTTTCCGGCGGCGGCGGCGAGCATGATCGCCACCACACCCACGACGCAAGAGAGAAGTGAGGGACAGACCTGGCGGTGGGACCTGATGAGCCCAAGGCACGAGGTCCACCGCTTTACATGATCAACATGACGGAAAACAGACCATGACGACCGCATTCATCCTTGTTGCACTGGCTCTCATCGTCATCTACGCCGGTCCGACATTGCTTTACATCTGCGTCGGTTATGCTGACTACATGATCGAACGGCGCCGACATTTGCTGGCTGTAAAACACGCGGTAAAGCGTCGCAGCGACGAGCTTTAGCTGTCCGGTTGACGGCGGGCCAGGATTCATTCACGCTTGGGATGCCGATATCTTCGGCCGCCGCAGTGTCACTCGATTTCCTCGGCGCGCTGGGTGATCGCGAAGTTCTGAAGGATGCCGGCCATTTCGGGGTCGTTGCCGGCATGCGCAATAAAAGCGTAGAAGGCCGCACGAAACGATTTCTTTCTTGGTGGCCTGCGGATGCGATTTCATCACAGCCTTGATCAGCTGCTTCGGTGTGATATTGGCCCGCGTTTCCTTCAGAATGGCCTCGCCAGGCTCCTTCAGATCCTGGTCTTTCAGTCGATTTCCCCGGACTCCTTGTCTCCGATTTCCTCGACATCATGATCAGGTAGGATGCGATGCTTTACTTCCTCGGCCGCGACCGCGATGCCTCTAGCCGTTCCCGCCAGGGCAATCTCGGCCGCGATGAGAGGGTGCTTGCGCACAAGCTTTCCGAGCGCCTTGGCCGTCGCGGCCGCTTTGGCCTGAGACAAGACGCCTTTATCGGCGCGTTTGCGCAAGAGAGATTCCAGCTTTCTCTTCGAATGCTTTCGGGGCGGCGTCGCATCTAATGCACGGCGACGCCCTTCCGAGGGTTTTCTTCCGCCTGCTTCCGGATATTCTTCGGAAGCGCCGAACTGGCGGCCTCACGCACAACATCGATGGCCGCATCGGCCGCACTATGGAAGGCCTGCCCGACCACCCCAAGAGTCTTTGCGCTCTTGCGCGTACTCGATTTTGCGGCGCCGGCAATGTCATCGCGGTCCTCCACCAGCACGGCCGCAGCAGCGCCGGCTCCCGCAATCAGCGCCTTTCCCAGCGTGTCACGACCGCTGGGGCTCGCCAGTAAGGTTTTCAGTATCGAATTCTTTCGGATGGCTTTCGGCACCTTGTAACCTGCAATCTTCTTCGGAATCTTTGTCTTGGCCATAACGCACCTCCTTCAGACCGTGAGAACGCGGCAAAGCGCACCCTGTTCCGAGAGTGGGTGGCACCGCGCGAAGGAGGAGCTTCGCCTCTTGTTTGCGGCAACTTCGGCTCGCCGAAGCAAAGGTTAGCAGATGTTAGTGGATCGACTGCGAGGTCGGAGCGTTGATCTTGAGCAGATCCGGGGCGGGAAACATCTCGATCAATCCTGCGGCGAGGTCGTCGACATCGGTCTTGCCTTCATTGAAGAGCTGGATGGCGGCGCTGCACAGGATCTGGCTGTCGTGTTCGCTTACCGAGACGCCGAAATGGCGATACCAGCTCATGACAGCCTTCGACAGGCATCTGAAATCCTGCGGGAGTATCGGTCGGTAGAAAATCGCCATGAAAGTCCGCCACGATTGCCGGTTAACGTCATCGCTCTTCACCTAATCAAGATAGTAGCCCCCCCGTTTGATACCAAGCGGCCTGTTTCCTTGGTGCGTTAGCGCACGGAGCCGCTATTCGAGCGCTTCGGGGCCTCTCTTGCCTTTACGCCAGGACACCGGCCGCAATGGGCGGCCTGGATGAAACGTTGGCGCGCCAGTTCGGCGCTTCCGCGTCGGCGAAGCGCATCGACGCAGCGCCGCGCTTCGCTTCGAAATAACCGCCGCCCCGGTGTTCCTGTTCGAAGAGGAACTCCTGCCTGCTGCCACCGGGTTCCGGAACAATGTCCGCCGCGCCTTGTTATTTGTGCGACAGGCGAATGCCGAAGCAGCCGGAGGATTCGATGAGGCGGAGCATGGGGCTTGGGCTGGTTATGGCCATCGCGCTGACGGGTTGCAAGACCAGTGCAGGCAGCTACCCATCGGCGGGACTTGAGCCCATTCCGGGCAGCATCACCTATCAGGGGCAACCGCGCACAAAGCTGACGAAATCCCCGGTCGGTTCATCCTTTCCGCACACCTTCACGGATCAATGGGGGCGGCAAGTCGAGGAGATTTATATTATCCAGCCCGACCGAAGCTTGGTGATTTCCCAGCGCCATTACCGACCGGTTTTTTCGCTCGATGACGACTAGAGAGGAGAACTGATCATGCCGCGCCGCAAGAACACGGTGGGGACGACGCTCGACACCGAAGGTGCCAAGATCGGCGAGCCGATTCCGAAAGCGATCGTCGATATCAACACCGCCTCTGTCGGGGTCCCCCGCCAAGCCGAGGACGATTTGCGCACAGAACTGAGCGCTCTACGGAAACAGGTTGATAGGCTTCAGCAGCAGGTCATCAGTGCGGGGCGTTCGGCGAAGGGCGGCGCCGGAAAGGCGGTTCGCCAGACCGGGGCTCTGGTGAAACATTATCCGCTCTCAACCTTTGTCCTCATGGCTGCTGTCGGAGGTTTGTTGGCGCTTGCCTCGCGTCAGCTCTCCCCACCGCGCCATCGTGGGCCGTCGGCCTTGCGCGAACTCAAGGATTTCTACGACAGGGTGCGCGAGCGGATCTGACAAGATTTGAGGATTGCCAGCATTCCGATTCTGCCTGACTCTCTTTCGGGCAAGGAGGGAATTGCATGCTTGACGTCCTTATACGACGCGCTCTGGATATTGTCCGGCGCACGGACCGTTTGATCGAAGCGGCGAGTGGGCTGCTGGACAGGCATGATCTTGATGAGGTCGAGCGATATGAACTTGATTATGAGATCGAACGGCTGAGGGACGCGGTTCTTGCGGTGGACGAGGCCGTCCGGTCGCTCGCGCGCAGGAGCGAACGCTGGCCTGAGGTGGCTCGGGTCCACGCATTACAGACGACATTGCACTGATTGCGGGACTTTTACAGGCACTTGCCGCTTTCATAAGCTGCTGATTTCTAAGCATTTTCTCAGACGAAACTGCATGTCACGCTGATGTCACGCGACCATGGGCGCAATATATGCTTGATTGGGCCGCTAGCGCTTATGATTTCCGGCCGGATGCACTGAACAGGGGGCGAGGGACAGAGCGCTGTTATCGTTGGGGCATCGCGATGACTTTGAAAACCTCCGGGCAGACATCTGAGCCCGACGAATGCGTATTTCCGGTTCACACCCGGACGATCGCAGAGATACGCTATGATATTCTCAACCAGGTCATGACGGTCGTCTATCATGACGGCCGCACGCGCACCACTGCCGGCATACGGGGGCCGGCGATGCTCAGGATCCTCGCTCAGCGTCCGCTGGAGCGCTCCCCGTTCCTTTTGCGGAGTGTTATCTGATCGAGAAAGCCGGCGCACCCGCCGCTAAATCGTCTTCGTCGTGCATCCATTTCGGAAGAGATGCGTTCATTCTGATAGTCAGACTATGGAGGGAACGCCGATGACCTTTCCACCGCCGAAAACCGAGGCTCCCGCTCAGCGCTTCGAAGAAGCAAGTGCTGCTGCGCGCGACGCTTTGGAGAGGCTGATTGCAGCCGCCAACGAAGCCGGATGGGGAACCGAGGAAATCTCGGTCGCATTCCTCGAGGCGGCGCGATTTTTGACCGAAGCAAATAAAAAAGATCCAGATCCTGCCGACGATCCCGTGATTAGCGACGTGCCGGGGAAGCGGGAGCAGATCGGCCACGGCGAGCTTTTCGATTAGACGCCGCTTCATTCCTGCTTTGGAACAAGCTCACCCGCCAATCCTTGCGACCGAGCTGCGGATGACGAGGCTCGTGCTGACCCGCAGCCGTTCAACGGCAAGGGGGATCTGTTCGATGCGGGAGACGAGCCGCTCGCCGGCGAGTTTGCCCATCTCGTAGACGCGCTGGTCGACGACGGTAATCGGCGGCACGGTCACGCTAGTCCAATCGGCATCCAGGAAGGAAATCATCGAGATATCGCCGGGAATTGAGAGACCGAGTGATTGCAGCGACTTGAAGACGCGCAGCCCCACCAGGCTGTCCGATGCGAGGACCGCGGTTGGCGGCAATGGGTCCGCCAGCAGGCGTTTGATCACGGCGTCCGTCTGCGGTTGATCGGTCGCGCCAAGCCTCACATAGTGAACGGGGTCGGGCAAGCCCGCTTCCGTCAGCACGCTCATGAAGCCTTCCACGCGTTCACGCACGGCAGAATTCGATATCCGGCTGATATCGGTCACTCCGCCGTCCTCAGCGTCCATGGCCGAGACGTAAGCGAGACGTCGATGTCCTGCGTCGACCATAAACCGGGCCGCGGCGATGGCGGCCTCGCGATCATCGCCGGTCACGGCGTCGACATCGAGCTCCGCGATGCTCCGGTCGAAGAGGACCAGCGGCATACCGGCGCGGCCGACGTGTCGGAGATGGTCGAAGCTGTCACAGCGGGCGGGCGTCACGATCAGGCCGTCGACACGCTTGCCGATCAGGAGGTCGACGGCTGATTTCTCCGATTCGAGCTTCTCGCCCGAATTGGAGATGATCACATCGAAGCCGGCGAGCCGAGCCGCATCGCTGATGCCGCGCACCGCCAGACTGAAGAAGGCGTTTTCGATATCGCCGACGACGATCCCGATGATGCCGGACCGGCCGGTGCTCATGCTGCGCGCAAGTTCGTTCGGCCGGTATTCGAGAGCCGTCGCCGCCGCCATGACCTGATCCTTGATCTTGCCGCTGACGACGCCGTAGCCGCCGAGCACGCGGGCGGCCGTCGCTTTCGACACTCGTGCCGCTTTCGCGACGTCGGCGACCGTGACTGAACGTTTCGGAGCAGCGGAATCTTCCATGCCGCAGCACTACAAGAGTTGTTGACGGGCGGTCAATTGACAGTTATCAAATCTGTTGTGAGACCGGTCTCTTTTTATTGGAGACCGGTATCTTTGCGGACAGTCTTGCTGCAGAACGGCGGCAAGTGCGGATAAACAGCTAATGCCGACAAGAGCATTCCTTCGGAGCGGAGAACGAACATGAAGTTTTTTGAATCACTTCCGGCAGTCATTGCGCCTCTGCAAGCCGGTCTCGCGGCCTGCTTTCTGGCGATGGGAGTCGGCTTCGCAGCAGCGGCCGACAATCCCTACAATCTGATCGAGCCCGGCGTCATTAGCGTCGGCACGATGGGCGATGCCAAGCCCTATACATTCGCGACCGCGGATGGCCAGTTTACCGGTTTCGACATCGAACTGTTTCTCAACGTCGTGTCCCGGCTCGGCTTTGCGAAGGACAAGGTGACTTTCACCGGCCAGGAATTTTCCGCCCTGCTGCCATCGGTTGCCAACGAGCGGTTCGACGTTGCCGTCGCCGCGATCGGAACCACCGAAGCCCGCAAGAAGACCGTCGACTTCTCCGACGGCTATCTCGCCGGTTATCTCTCGGTGCTGACGTCGGACGCCGCCATCAAGGACGCGGCCGGGCTGAAGGGCAAGCGGCTCGGCGTCGTGCAGGGAACCTTGCAGGAAGTCTACGCCGCCAAGAATTTTGGCGAGACCGATCTCGTGAAATTTCCCGACAACAATTCCGCCGTCGCCGCACTCAACAACGGCACGATCGATGCGCATTTCCTCGACTACGAGGCGGCCAAACAATATGGTGAGCGCTATCCTGCGCTGAAAGTCGCCGTCAACATCCCGTCCTTCGATGCGCCGGCGGGCTTTGTGATCAGGAAGGGCAACGATACGTTCCGCACGGCACTGAACGGCGCCCTTCACGAGGCAATGCAGGACGGCACCTGGAAGACCCTCTATGAGAAGTGGTTCCCGGGCTCGCCGATGCCGGATCAATATCTCCCCAAGAAGTGAGGCCGCGAGCCGTCCGTCAAAAACGGGCGGCTGACCTCGATGGCGGCACGCCCGGCAAGGGCTTCGATGGGGATTTTTATGAATTGGCTTGAGAATCTGCGCCGCAGCTTCCTCGACTGGGAGGCGATGGCGGACGTGCTGCCGAGCATGATCAATGTCGGCCTGAAGAATACTTTGATCCTGGCCGCGGCTTCGACCGTGCTCGGCGTCATCATCGGCATGGTTCTTGCCGTGATGGGTATCTCTCAATCTCGGTGGCTGCGGCTCCCGGCGCGCATCTATACAGATATCTTTCGCGGGCTGCCGGCGATCGTCACGATCCTGATCATCGGCCAGGGCTTTGCCCGGATCGGACGCGATATCTTCGGTCCCTCTCCGTTCCCGCTGGGAATTCTTGCGCTCAGCCTGATCGCCGGCGCTTATATCGGCGAAATCTTTCGCTCGGGCATCCAAAGCGTCGAGCGTGGGCAGATGGAGGCCTGCCGGGCGCTCAGCATGAGCTACGGGCAAGGCATGCGCCTGATCGTCATACCGCAGGGCATCAGGCGCGTACTGCCGGCGCTGGTCAACCAGTTCATCGGCAACGTCAAGGATTCGAGCCTCGTTTATTTCCTCGGATTGCTCGCCTCCGAGCGGGAGATATTCCGCGTTGGGCAAGACCAGGCGGTGGTGACCGGCAATCTGTCGCCGCTGCTGCTGGCAGGCGTTTTCTACCTCGTGATCACCGTGCCGCTGACCCATTTCGTCAATTATATCGATGCGAGGCTGCGATTGGGTAAGCAGGGGCGCGGTCCCAGTCCTGCGAGCGGATTGGTCGAGGTGAGCGAGCTTGCGGCGGCAGCCGGTCCCCACTCCATCGTCGACGTCGCGAGCTGCGATCACCGGCATTTCAGGGGCGGTACCCTGCAAATCCGGGATTTGAGCATGTCCTACGGCGAGTTCGAGGTACTCAAGGGTGTCGATCTCGATATCCCCGCCGGAACCGTCACTTGCATCATCGGCCCTTCCGGCTCAGGAAAATCAACGCTGCTGCGTTGCATGAACAGGCTTGTCGAGCCGAAGGGTGGCGACATACGGCTCGACGGCGAAAGCATCCTGACAATAAGGCCGGAAAAGCTTCGTCGCCGGGTCGGCATGGTGTTCCAGCACTTCAACCTGTTTCCCGATCACACCGCTCTCGAAAACGTCATGCTTGCGCTGACGAAGATCAAAAAGATGCCGAGGCAGCAGGCGCGACGCGTCGCCGAGGCGCGCCTGGCCGATGTCGGTCTGGCCGCGCGCGGAGATCACCGGCCGGCGGGCCTTTCCGGCGGGCAGCAGCAGCGCGTCGCGATCGCTCGGGCGCTGGCCATGGATCCGGAGGTCATCCTGTTCGACGAGGTGACGAGCGCGCTAGATCCCGAATTGGTGAAGGGCGTGCTCGACCTGATGGCGACGCTCGGCCGTCAGGGCATGACCATGGCCGTCGTGACGCATGAGATGGGATTTGCCCGCCGCGTGGCCGACCAAGTGGTCTTCATGGACGAGGGCCGTATCATCGAAGCCGGCTCGCCGCAGCAGATTTTCGACAATCCGCAAAGCGAGCGGCTGAAGCGCTTCCTTGCGGAAGTTCTCTGAGGCGCCAGGCCTTCAACGCGCGCAATTCGGTTCGATCAAACAAGAGCAGGAATAGGGTACCCGACATGAATGCTTACACCAAACCTTCGAAGGTCGTTGTCGTCGGCGGCGGGATTTTCGGCGTCTCGACTGCGCTCCATTTGGCTCGACTCGGGGTTGATACACTGCTTGTCAATGACGGCGCGCTTGCCAACGGTGCCTCCGGCCGATCTCTCGCTTGGCTGAACTCGGCGCGAAAACGCTCCGATGCCTATCACCGGCTGCGTCTGGCAGGCATTGACCGCTATCGCACGCTGGCTGCTCGATACCCCGATGCCTCATGGCTGCGCTTTGACGGCGGGCTGACCTGGGATGCGGACGACGCCAGCAATGAGATCGCCGAAATCTTCGACCATGAACGTGACCTCGGCTATCACGCTCAATGGCTCACCCCGGAGAAGATCGCTGCGGTGACGCCCGGCGTCGACCCGAGCGCTGTGACGCCGCAAGGCGCAATCTTCAACCCGGGGGAGGGGTGGGTCGATCTTCCATCTCTGATCGGCAGGCTTGCGGAAGAATTCCGTGCGCTTGGCGGCGAGATCATCACGGATGCCGGACGCGCGGCGGTCGATGTCAGCAACGGGCGCGCCCACGGCGTAATCACGGCGGACGGCGCGCGTTACGACGCCGACGCCGTGCTACTTGCTGCAGGCAGCAAGGTTCCCGCAATTGTTGCTGAGGCTGGCCAGCAGATCGAGGATTCGACACCCATCGCCCTTCTTGTCAGGACAAAGCCGATCAGCCACCCGCTGAAGGCCGTGCTCAACACCCCGCGCATCGCCATTCGACCGATGCCCAATGGCGGCTTCGCACTCGATTCCGCCTGGTCGGAGGAAGAGGTGAGCGCCAACCCCGACGGCAGCTACAATGTCAGGCAATCGACGCTGCAGGGACTGCTGCGAGAGGCGTCGAGAGTCCTCGAAGGCAATCCGGTCCTTGAGATCGAAGATTATGGGGTCGGTCCGAAACCGATTCCGGGTGATGGCGAGCCGGTTTTCGGCGAGCTGTCATCGATTCCGGGTTATTTCGTCGCCTTCAGCCATAGCGGCGCCACCCTTGGCCTGATCGCCGGCGAACTGCTGGCGGACGAGATCGCCATGGGCCGCCGCCATCCGCTGCTTTCCGACTTCCGCCCTGAGCGCTTCAGCGCGGCGTCCCGGTGACAGCCGCGATGCGGATGGCCGCCAGCCTGACGGCGGACGGATCAATTTGAACCATCGAACGTTCTGCCGAAAGGAACCAATGGGAGACGCATCATGATCAAGGATGAGGCCGCCGCCTTCGGCGCCGAAAATGATCGCGGCGATGCCGCCGCTTCAATGCCGAATGGAGAAGAACCAACCATCAATCCGGATCTCGTTCGGCGTGAGGGGTTCGCGAGCGAGGCCGAATACCGCGCCTACTTTGCCACATTGGGCGGAGATGCGTCAGCACCGCCCGAAAATCACGTGGCAGAATCGGTGCCGACTTCCGGGGAGCAGATCCTGGAAAGCCGACTGCAGGAATTGAAGTGGGAACTCGAAATCCTTCGCGCTCGCCTTCATGGAATCAGACGCCAGGCCGCGGCGGTTGTCACCGAAAACGTCCGTTGGGCTGATTCCAGCGCCCATGCCCAGCTCGGCGATCAACCGTGGCTGAAGCTCGCCGGCGCGATGGCGGGTGCCTTCGTCATCACAAGGGGGCTGAGACGGCTGCCTTGGGGAAGCGTGGTGACAACGGCGTTACCCTTGGCCGTCGCTGCGATGAATCGAAAGCTCGCCCGGCGGTGATGGCAGCAGGCACGGATGGGTTTGGGTGAGATCGCGCGTCGGTTTCTTCACCATGGAAGGGACGCCATCATCTCGCCGAAGTGTTCGTGACATCTACCATTTTAACGGAGGCAAACATGGCTGGACACGACGCTCGCTATGTCGAGATTACGACGCGTCTTCGCTCGGTACGATCGTTCTGCGACTTCCTCTCGCAGGGCGGAACTGTCCGCGTCGCCGTATCGGAGGGCGAACCGTACAAGGACGTTACTGCCACGTTGCTGGAGCGGAACCGCCGGGAGGCGGAAGCACTCGCCCGCACGCGCAGACATCTCTACCCGGAACTCGCCGAGGAAGACGTGGCGCCGCCGCTCTACAGCCGCCACTGACGCCCGCACACGTTTGAGCATCGCAACAAGACGGAGCATCGCTCTAAGCGGCGGCAACGCAGCCTGCGCTGGCTTCATCCAGCTGGAACTGGTCGATCAGCCGCAGAAGCGTTCTGGTCTCATCGGCAAGTTCCTTCGGCGCCGCACCGGTTTCTGCGACCATGGCGGCATTCTGCTGCGTCATCTCTGCTCGGATGCGGTGACCACTTTAGCGGAGATGCTGTCGAGCACTTCGCTCGTTTCGCGAACGACACGTGCGCCATTGCGTGAAATATCCGTTTCACATGTAGCCCCGATAAGGGTTCAACGTCGTTTTCCACCGCATATCAGGGCATGCCGCTCAGGCGCGGCGGAGCGATCAGGCAAAACCGATTTCTGCCAGCAGTGGAAGATGGTCCGAGGCGATCCGCGTCAGGCGGTTTTCCAGAACGACCGCCTTTTTCACGACGAGGTCGTCGGTGACGAAGATGTGGTCGAGGCGCATCAGCGGATAGCGGGAGGGAAAGGTCGCTCTCGGCGCGCCAGGCCCGGTGAGTTGCGCATCCTTCAGCGTTCGCGCGGCGAGCCGGTAGCTCGCGGAAGAGGGAATGGAGTTGAAGTCGCCGCAGAGGACGGCAGGAAGGGGCGCTTCTGCCGTGCCGTGCAGCCAGCCGGAATTGAGCAGCGTCGTCATCTGCCGGATCCGTTCGCGGCCGCGAAGGCCGAGATGGGTGTTGACGACGAGCAGCTTCCTGTCGCCCGCCGTGACTTCGACGGAAAGCGCGCCCCGGGCTTCGCCGACGGAGGGCAGGGGGCCTGCCTTGATCGCGCCTGTCGGAAGGGCGGTGATGATCGCATCGCCGTACTGTTCTTCGGCAATCGACAGCGCCGGATGGAAATGCGCCTGCATCTTCAAGAGCGAAGCGATCACGTGCGCCTGGTCGATGCCGCCGGTCCTGCGCCTGCCGACGTCGACCTCCTGAAGCGCAATGATATCTGCCTCCGTCGCGGCGATGACGGAAGCGATGCGGCCGGGATCGAGTTTCCGGTCGCTGCCGATGCAGCTGTGCACGTTATAAGTGAGCAATTTGATTGATTTATCCGGCATGGGCCCGTTGGAAGCTTGATCGCGCGGGAGGTTTTCTTCCCCCGGGGGAACACGGAACTCATTTGATCGTTCCGGATGATAGGGCCTGTCGCCCGCACTTTTAAAATGGATGATCGATGAGCCTGAAAAGCATTATCATGAACGGACTGCTCGTGGCTGCCCTTTGTCTTGCGGTCTTTCTTCTCTACCGGATCTTCCAACAATATAGCCTCGATGAGATCGTTCAATCGGTTCGAAGCATTCCTCTTTCGACGTTCCTCACGGCGCTCGTCTTCGTGGCGGCATCCTATCTCTGCCTCAGCTGTTTTGATCTCCTGGCGATCCGTTCGCTCGGCAAATCCTTGCCCTATCGCAAAATCGTGCTGGCATCGTTCATCAGCCTTTCGCTCGGCCACAATATCGGCTTTGCCGGCCTGAGCAGCGGCGCCTTCCGTTATCGGTACTATTCGCGCTGGGGGCTGACGACGGAGGACGTGGCGAAGATTATCCTGTTTTGCGGCGTCACCGTCGGACTTGGGCTCGTCACGCTCGGCGGCCTTGCGCTGATCATTAATCCTTCCGACGCGGCACGCCTCATGCGCGTCGATGCGGGAAGCGCCCGCATCTTCGGGGTGCTGGCCCTGATCGTGCCTGTGGTCTATGCGGGCCTGGCGTTTTTCGTCCGCGGCAAGCTGCGGCTTTGGCGCTGGTCGTTTCAACTGCCACGCTTTTCGATCGCCGTGGCGCAGGTGGGCGTCGGGACAGTCAACTTCATGCTGGTGTCCGCTTGCCTGCACCAGATGCTTTCGACCTTCGGCGACGTTGCTTTTTTCCGGTCGGTTACGGCTTACGTGCTGGCCAATTCGGCGATCCTTGCGACGCATGTCCCCGGCGGTCTCGGCGTGCTGGAGGCGACCGTCTCCCATGTCGTGCCGCAGCAGGCGTCGATCGGTGCGCTGATCGCCTTCCGCTGCGCCTATTTTTTCATCCCGCTGGCGCTCGGCACGACGCTTCTCCTGAGCATCGAACTCATCTTCCGGCGCTCAAGCCGTGCGGGTGAAGAGGCGGACGAGAGCGCCGAGGCCCAGTCGGTGTAAGAGGAGGAAGGGCCGGGCCGGGTCGAAGATCGCGGTGCCGGTGATCGGCGAGATGCTGCCTGACAATTCGACGGCAAATTCCCTGAGGCCACGAGCGCCGCCGTTCAGCGCGTCAATCGCCCCGATCATCGAGCCGCTTCGCCCGAAGGCGACGGCAAAAGTCTCGGGGGCCGTCCCGAGATATTCCGCCAGCAGCCGATCGCGCAGCTCCGAAATGGCGCGACGATGGTCTGCGTTTACAGCCTCGAACAGCAGATCGCATTCCGAATCAAGCCCTTCCGAACGATTGTTGAGATTGGAAGAGCCGATGCGGACCAGCTCGTCGTCGGCGATCATCAGTTTCGAATGGATGAGCACCTCAACTTCGCTGTCCGCCTGCGCTGACTGCCGGGGGGCTTCAGGCCCCGGCACTTTCGGCCCGGGCACGACGGGGTAGTAGACCCGCAGGCGGTTGGCGCGATCGGCGCGTTTGAGGCGGCGGATGACACGGTCGCGATTGCCGCCCATGACGAGCTTTTCGATCAGTCCGTGAGAGCTGCGCGTGCAGATGACGACCACCTCCGGCCCGTCCCTTTCCTGTAATCGTGCGGCGATGGCGTCGGCAACCCGGAAGGAGGCGAGATATTGCGCCTCGATGTAGAGCTGGCGCCGGGCTCGGGCGATGATCTCCAAGGTCGAGGCGATGCCGTCGCTGATGCCGCTACGCCAGGTGGTCGCCGGCTCTGTCAGGGCGAAACCCACAGGGACGTCCCGCAGCGAAACGGAAAGGGTATCCGGCCAGGCGAACGGCATGTTGTCGGCGAGCGCCAGGTGCTTTTCGCCGGTGGCTTCCTCCCAGCGCCGCCTGGCGATATCGCCGATCAGCCGGGCGGCGTCACCCGTGACCATTGCCTGCACGTCGTGGAGCGGGTCGTAAGGGGCGCCCTCGGGATCGCGCCGCAGCCTGTCTCTGGCACGATGGCGCCTCGTATCCCATCGTCGTGCCGTCAAGTCTATGCCGCCGATGAAGGCGACCGCGTCGTCGATGCAGACGAGCTTCTGGTGATGACAGCCGCGCAGCGCCCCTTGAAGAGCAAAACGCAAATCGATTCTGGCATTTCTGGGAAAATTCTTCTTTCGAAGCAGATCGATCGATTTGTCCGAATAGATCGGCCCAAGCGCCCAGATAAGGATGCGAATTTCGAGCTCGGGATTTTCCGCTGCCAGCGCATGCAGCAGGTCGGCCAAGGTTTCGTCGGACTTTTCGGGCTCCATCCGAATATTGGGATGGAAATCCCACCCAATGATCCACACATTGCGGCGGGCCTGCCGCAGCGCCCGCGAGACTTCGGCGAAATATGTGTTGCCATTGATCAGAAAGGCGGCTTTGTCCGCACGTCCCTGGAGCCGCAATGCCGTAGATCCCTCTTTTTCGCCGCTCGGATGTTGCGCTTTTGTTCGGGTTAGGTACGGTTGATCGGACATGGTTTGAAATGCGGTCATGTTTGCCTCTGCGATTTGACTGAATGCAAACGCCTGAAATTTCGCGCGGTTCCGATCAGGACGCTGCTGCCGGGGCGGACGGGCATAGAAAATGTAGGAAAAGAAATGTCACGACGAGCAGGCAGTGCCGACCTTCCCCTTCACGGGGGACGCGTGCCGCATTGGCTTGGCGACCGAATGACGCGGCTGGGAACGCTGATCACAGAAGCAATCGTTCATCATTATGGCCGCGATGAATTCCTGCGCCGGCTCGCCCACCCTTTCTGGTTCCAGTCCTTCGGCGCGGTCATGGGCATGGATTGGCATTCCTCCGGCATTACGACAAGCGTTCTCGGTGCATTGAAGCGCGGGCTGAAGCCGCGCGCCGGTGAGCTCGGCCTGCATGTCTGCGGCGGACGCGGGGCGCATTCGCGCAGAACCCCGCAGGAGCTCGTCTCGATCGGCGAGCGCGTCGGTCTCGACGGCGAGGGGCTTGCGACGACGAGCCGCCTCATCGCCAAGGTCGACAGCGCCGCGCTTCAGGACGGCTTCGACCTTTATCTTCACGGCTTCATCGTCGCCGATGACGGCCATTGGGTGGTGGTGCAGCAGGGCATGAACGGTGACAGACGGCAGGCGCGGCGTTATCACTGGCTCTCCGAAGGGCTCGAAAGTTTCGTCGACTCGCCGCATGCAGCAATTGAAGGCAGAAGTCAGGGCGAAATCGTCAATCTCGCCGACAAACGCGCAGAGCGCTCGCGGCGCGGCCAGCTGGATCTGCTCGCGACCCTCGGCCCCGACAGAATCATCCGCGAGGCGGCCGCGCTGATGCGTGTGGAGGAGCCGGCGCCCGAACCCGCTGCACAGCCGATGCTGCCGCATCTCATCATGCCCGCTCATCACGACGTGCGCGAGAGCGATGTCCACATGCGTCGCCTGCATGGAAATCTGGCGGCAGCGGCCGACCGCGGGCCGGTGGATTTTCAGGAGTTGCTCCTCGTTCCAGGCGTCGGCGCCCGGACGGTGAAGGCGCTGGCGATGGTGGCGGAAGTGGTACACGGCGCGCCCTGCCGTTTTTCCGACCCGGCGCGCTTCTCGATCGCCCATGGCGGCAAGGATCGCCATCCCTTCCCGGTACCGCTCAAGGTCTATGACGAAACGATCGGCGTGATGAAATCGGCGGTGCTGAAGGGCAGGCTCGGGCGTGAAGAGGAGCTGCAGGCGCTGAAGCGCCTGGACGAGCAATCGCGGCAGATGGAACGCTATGTCACGGGTCCCGATCTCAAAGAGATCATCGCCGGCGAATTCCGCCAATCCGCCGATTTCGGCGGCCGCAGCGTCTTCGGCTGGGAGCCTCCCGGGGGTGAGGATTAGGGCATGACGGCGAATGTCTCAGCGATTTCGGGCGGCATCATGCCATCGATTCGGATTTTCAGGCCGATGCGCTGTTCAATCGCCCGGTGAAGGCACACCCTCACGGATCACTTTCGAAAAATCGTCGGAGGCGCCGGCACCTTTTGCCCGTGCGGCGATATGCGCCGCCGCTTTCAACTACTCAAAAGGTAGCTTCATGTCGAGTGCTTTCCGGTCATAGGCGAATTCCGGAAGGTAACCGTTCACGATCAGCCGCCAATCGAACGGAAATGCAGCGCCGACGGCCCGCATCATTTTGGCGGCAGTCGTGGTGCAGTTGGTAGTGAGCGAGTTGTAGAAGCGCGGGTGTTCGGCGAGCGTGTTCGCATCGCTCACATATTGCAGGAGAAGGCGAGTGGCATTGGCCGGCGGAACGCCCATGCGAAAAAGCTGAACGTCCTCGCCGCGTATGTTGGATCGAACAAGAATGACGTCGCTTTCGGTGGCCGCGATGATGACGAGGGGATTGCTTTTGAAGAGGTCGCCGATCGGAGAGAATTTGCCCCCCGCCGTCCTCCGCACTTCGATCGACCATGCCAGGTATTGGTCGTCATCGAACCCGAAACTCAGGATCATGTGTGCCATCTCGGGCCCTGCCCAATATGACATGAACAAATCGAGGCTCCTGAGCGTGTTCAGGTCGTAGGTGCGCGACTTCCATTTCTCCACAAAACCGCCATCCGTTTTCCAGGTGAAATTTCTGACATTGGTCAGCGTGAGGATGTTGCCGTTGACCGTGCCTGTCACCTGCCTGGCGACGTCTCCCGCCCAGTCGGCCGTCACCGGCGGCTTGATTGAGTTCCACCACACGGCGATGCCTGCAAAGCATAGGACGAAAGGAAGGATAACCAAGGAGCGTGGCTTCCAGATTATGGAAACTGCCGCGGCTACACCGACCGATGCGAGGACTCCTGCTGCGACCTGTCGGATCGGCAGGGAAACAGGCAGACGATAAAATAGCGCGAGAGAGGCCCATATGGTCGCCAGCAGAAACGCTAACCAGAAGACAGCCTTTGCAGCCCAGAACATTATGCGAACGAGCAGGGGCGCTTGCCGCCGTCCGCGGCCTGCAGATCTTGATGCACTTTGGCTGTTGTTGAAACTCATGACGCCTTCCTAGCCTTGGTTGAAGGTCAATCGATGAATTCGATGTCCCGGGCATGTGACGAGGGCCGAGAAGGCGTATTTATCCGGAGACGCGGCTCTCGTGACGGGCAGAACAATCTGTCTTGAACCGAGGACGCTTGTCCAGTCCGTATCGGACAAAACAAAAGGGTGTTACGTGCTGACGACAGTCGAATATTAGGTCCTTGCCCGCCGGAACGGCGCCAGCAAGATGATCCTTCCCGGCAAGACGCCGATCCGGTTTGTCAGTGCCCGTCCGGGGGGACGGCTTCCGACGGCACCGTCTCCTTCAGGTTCTTCCGGTGGAAGATGAAAAGACCGGCAAAGACGATGATTGCGGCGCCGACGATGATCTGCGCATCGGGAATGTCATTGAAGAAGATGTAGCCCAGTACGATCGCCCAGAGCAGCAGCGTATATTGCAGCGGCGCCAGCAGCGACGCCGGCGCGAGCTTGAGCGAGCGGGTGATGAGCAGATGCGCGCAGGTGGCGACGATGCCGAGCAGCAGCATGCCGGCCCAATCGATTGATGTTGCCGGCTGCCAGTTGCCGATGCTGAGCACGATGCCGGTGGCAAGGGCGGCGACCGTTTGCCATGTCACCAGCGTCGTGTCGCTGGTCGAGCGAAGGTAGCGGCTCATCACCAGTGACAGCGCGAAGGAAAAGCTGCCGGCGAGGCCGAAGAGAGAGGGAAGCGACAGCATCGCCGTCGAAGGGCGCAGTGCGATAACGACGCCGGCGAAGCCAACCAGAACGGCGAGCCAGCGGCGCCAGCCGATCTTTTCCCCGAGAAAGAAATGCGAGAGCGCCGCAATATAGATCGGCCCCGCCATATAGAAGGTCATGACATCGGCGAGCGGCAGATAGGCGACGGCCGCGTAGAACAGCGCGACATCGCCGGTCGCCAGGACGACCCGCATGAACTGCAAGCCTTTCTGCTCGACGCGGAGGAGGGCCATTGGCCCTTGCCGCAGGATCATCGGCCCCAGGACGATGAAGGCGCCGACCGAGCGGATCACCAGCACCTGGCCGACGGCAAAGCTTGCCACCAGCCATTTGCCCATCGCATCATTCAGGGCAAACAGCAGATCGCCGAGCAGCATCAGCACGACGCCCGTCATGATCAGGTTTCCGGCATTGGCGACAGCCGCCTTCGTCTTCATCTCTCGCATCCTCGCAAAAACGGCCGCGCGTGCGCGGCCAGGTGCGGATTCGACCCTAACGCTGCCGATGTCAACCATCCTGCGCTGCATCAGCGCATAGGTTCGAAAGGCGGAATCGGTTTTCGGAAAACACGATGCGTTGTTCTATAGTATTAGAGCGTCCATCGTGCGTCCGAAGGACGCACGGCGCTCTATGCTGGCCAAACTGCGCCAGTGTCCGTCAGGTTGAGCGCGAGCGGGAGGCCCGGCCTGTCTTCAGTATTTCCAGCTTGTGTAATCGTCAGCAACGCATCCGAACGGAGCTCGATCCTGGCCGAACCGCTTCCGCAATTGAATGCATCCCCATTTGTTCAATGGTGTCGGCATGAGATTGTTGATATCCATCCCCGGCGACTGGAAAGGTGTGCTGGCACTCGTCACATACCAAAGCCAGAAACCGATGAAGCCGGCCAGGATCAAGAGGAGGGTGCCGAAAAACAGCCGCAGCCGGCCCGCGACTGACATCGTTTTTCCGCGCTTGCCGATCAAGACCGGCACAGTCTGGCCACCGCCGAGCTGGGAGAATTGCGCAAGCGCAACCTTTCGCTCGTCATCCGTCAGCCCGATACGCTGCAGACGATCATCCAGAAGCACTGGCAGCGCTGTCCTGCCATGCCGGACCGCCAAGCCCACGGCTTTGCCGTTTGCCTCCCCCACAATCAAAGGCTCCTGACCTCCCTTCATCTGGGTGTAGGCTGATCGACCAGTCCGACCGTTGGCGATCTTGTCATTGTAGGTGACGGAAAGAATGTTGCGCTTGCGATGAAACGCAGCAATTTCCACCGGTATGGTATCCAAGAACGCCGGCTGGCGCAGATGCCGTTTGACCCTCCATATCCGCAGGGCCTGGAACAGTGTTCCAAGGCTCATGCTGCCAAGAAACAGGGCAAATACGGTGAGGGTTATGATCCGGTTCCAGAGCTTGTCAAGACCGAGGCTCATTGTCGCCAATTCCGGATGATCGGCCGAGATCACCACGCCGGTTTCATAGTCGCCGGTATGAAAATCGACGAACATCACTTCGGCTTCCGTGTCGTATTTGCGGCCGTCGTAATTGTAGACGAGGCGCGCCTCACAGTCAGTAAAGAAGAGCTTGCGTGTCGTGCATCTCCCGCTTTGGACGTCACCATTCTCAAGGGCCAACGGATTTTGGCTGATCTGAAAATCCCTGATGACGCCGGGCGCTTGCCAGGTGACTATAAACACCGCCAGTGCCGCGATGACGGGAGTGGCCCAGAAGTAAGCCCGCGGCGTGGAGATCACATCAGGTGCAAGCGATAAAGGGCGGCTGGGAAGAACGAGGGCAGGCACGAGAATGACGCCTTTCGAATATTGGGGCTGAGAATACGCCCGATAAGAATTTTGATCGAAGCGGGTGACAGCTTCGCGGTAATGATCGCATTGATACATTGTGCGCGGGTCAAGTGTCACTCTGGTTGTCTCTCGATGCCGGCACCTCTTCACAAAAAACTGAGGGCACTATGGAGCTACGCGGGCGGTGACCATTGGGGACTGTGCACTGAGGCTGAAGCGGACTGCCAGCTTTTCTCTGGAAGAGGAGGAGAGCTAGACCCGACCATACATACGGCTCGCCCGCAGCAAGCGTTGCGAATAGGGATGTTCGACCGCGCCTTTCACAAGGCTTCAATATCGACCTGTTCGACGATCTCACCCGTTTCCATGATGGCGACGCGGCTCCACTGCGAAATCGGGATCGCGCTTCAGGATCGGCAGTCGGGCCGGCGGATACTCGATCTTCGGCAGGGAAGCCGGCAGCCCATGCGTATAGGGGTGCGGGAATGATGTTCGAATTCAGCCCGCTGCCTTGACGTCCCGCCAGTCCGTTTGAATGTCGCCCTCGGCCTCCCAACCGCGAAGCAGCCGATGCAGCTCGTCGCGATCCTGCGCGTCTAGCCGCGTCAATCCCGGCACGCGCACCGGGCCAGCATCGAGGCCGGAATAGGTGACGGCCTCTTTGACGACGGTGACGTTCGCGCCGTTGCGGAACTTGGTGCGCATCCGCTCGAAGGGTTCAAGCTTGTTGACGATCGCTCTCGCCGCGGCGAAATCGCCTTTCTCAAGCGCTTCGTGGACGGCGAGCGAAAGCTTCGGGGCGACGTTGACGAGGCCTGAGGTGAAGCCGCGCGCGCCGGCTGCGGTGAATGTCGGCGCCCAGCTCTCCGCCAGGCCGCAGACGAATAGCGCGCCATTCGGATCGGCGGCGGGGATCGCCCGCGACAGCAGCATCAGATCAGTCGTGGCGAACTTGATGCCGGCAATATTGCCGTGGTTGGCGAGGCGGACGATCTCGGCGACGCTGAAACCTTCGGCCCTGACATAGGCGACGAGCGGCAGGGGGGAAGCATCGGCGAGATTGCAGAAATAATCGATCTGGGCCGATGGTGCCGCGAAAGGATCGACGGGCTGATGCGACATCACGGCGGAGGCGCCGATCGCGGCTGCATCCCTGGCCATGCCTATCGCCTCGCGCAGCGACCGGCCGATCGCCGCCGTCACCGGCGCGCGGCCGTCGACGCCTGAAACCGCCGCCTCGTGGACGATCCGGATCTCCTGCGGCGTCAGGGCATAGAATTCCCCGGTATTGCCGGCTGCGACGATGTTGTGAATGCCGGCCGCGGCTACCCGTTCATAAACCTTCGCGGTAATCCGGGGCTCGACTTCGCCCCCGGCGTCATAAGCCGTGACGGGAACGCCCGACACGCCCCTGAGCGCCTTGCGCATGATCGCGATGCTCATTTTTCTCCCCCGTCGCTTTCCATCAGGATGATTGTTTGGCGAAGCGGAAAGGCGGCAGGCCCTCCGCATCCACGTCGAAGGCGATGACCGTGCCAGCCTCGAAACGTCCGGTGCGGTCTGTCGACAGGCTCGTGACGTAGAGGGTCCTGAAATCAGGCCCTCCGAAACACGGCATTGTCGGCGCTGCGACCGGCAGAATGTAGATTTCGACGATTTCGCCTTCGGGCGATATCCGGTTGAGACGACCGGCAGAGACGCCGGCACTCCAATAGAACCCGTCGCGATCGGTGGTCGCCCCGTCGGGACGGCCTTGCTCTTCGGTGAAACTGCGCAGCTGCCGAGCCTCGCCGAGTTCGCCCGTCTCGGAATCGAAATCGAAGACTTGGAGGAAGCACTGCCGGCTGTCGGAGTGATACATCCGCCGGCCGTCCGGCGACCAGGCAAGGCCGTTGGAACTCGTCAGCCCCGTTGCCGCGGTCCGCGTGCTGCCATCCGGCCCGACACGGAAGAGCGCCGCGTCATTCACCTGCGGCTTGGCCTCGCTGATCGAGCCGACCCAGAAGTGGCCATCCGGCCCAACCTTGCCGTCGTTGAGGCGGCCGATCATCTCGCGTCCGACCGGATCGCACAAAAATTGGAGATCACGAGACACGGGATCGAAGAGATGGACGCCGGTCCGGAGGCCGACAACGATCCGGCCGTCGCGGCAAAGTCCAAGACTACCGGCCGCGGAAGGCATGTCGAAGCGCTCCACCTTGCCGTCTGCCGAGCACCGGACCACCGCCGGCGCGAGGATATCGACGAGCCAGAGAGCGCCGGTCTGCTCGTCCCACACGGGCGATTCACCGACCGTCAGCGGTTGCTGCAGGACCGAACGAGCCTTCGGCTCGATGAGCCGGGGCGCCGTCACGAGATTTTCTCCAGGTCTTTGACGAGGCCCTCGGCATCGCGCATGCGGATGTTGCCGTCGTGATTGAATTCGCAGAAACCGCCGCCCTGGAATGCAAGGGCGACCCGCCCCTCCGCTCGGTCCTCGATACGGGCGTGATCACGCGGCCGATCCTGCGGCTGGTAACCAAGCCGTGTCGCCAGATCATTGTCCCACCATTTCGTGTCGGTATCGGAAACGCCGTAAACAACCGTTGCGGCGATCTGCGGGTGGGTGAGGCCGATCAGCACCAGTTGCGCCAGATCGCGGGCGCTGATCCAGATCGCGATCGAGCGCTCGCTGTTCGGGTAGGTGCCGGCGTTGCCGATGCGGATGGAAAGGGAGCGGATGCCCGATGTGTCGTAATAGAGACCCGCCACCAGTTCGCCCCAGCATTTTGACAGTCCGTAGGGGCTGTCCGGCCGCATGGGATCGAGCGGCGAGATGACTTGGCCGCGCGGGTAAAAACCCGTGGCATGGTTGCTCGAGGCGTAGACCATCCTCTCGACCTTGTTGATCCGAGCCGCCTCGTAGAGATTGTACGTCCCGAGCACATTGGCCTGCAAAATGGCATTCATGTCGACTCCGCTGGCGATGCCGGCAAGATGAATGGCCCCGTCGACACCGCGCAAAGCGGCCGTGGCCTCGTCGAGCTTCGACAGATCGGCACGGACGAAGCTCTCATTCTCGGCCAGTTCCTCGGGCTCATGAATGTCGATGAGGCTGAGATGCTCGAAATGCTGCCGGAGAAACGGGCGCAGCAGCGTCCCGACACGTCCGGCGGCGCCCGTCATCGCGATCCGTCTCATCGTCGTTCCTCCCATTGTCGCTCAAACCCCCTGGAACATGCGGGCGCGCGCATTCAGTATGTGTCTCTTCATCGCGTCGTGCGCTTCGGTTTCCCGCCGTGCGAAGATCGCCTCGACGATCACCGCATGCTCGTCCTGGACGCTGCGGATCTGCTCCGGGGTCCGCTTCAGGCTCAGGCTTCGCGTTACGGAATGGCCGATGGCGAAATGCGGCTTGAACCATTCGCGCACGGTGATGTGAAACTGATTGCCCGTCGCCATCGCAATCGCATCGTGCAGGGCCTGGTCTTCGTCGGCGCCGAGTTCGCCGTTCTTCAGACATTGCTCGATGGCAAGAAGCGCCTCGGTGATCCGCTCCTTGTCGGCCGGCTGCCAGTTTCGCGCGGCAAGCTCTGCAGCTTCGGCCTCGAGGCCGGCGCGGAATTCGAAGAACCGCTGGACATCGGCGAGCGAGCCGACCGGAACCATTTTCAGCATCGACGAATCCGGCCGTTGCCGGACATAGGAACCGGAGCCCTTGCGTGAAACGACGAGACCATCGGCCCTCAGGCGTTCGAGCGCTTCACGCACGACGGGTCTTGAGGCGCCGAAATCGGCGGCTAGCCTTGTTTCCGACGGCAGCCGCTCGTTAACCGGAAAATGGCCGTCCGCGATCATTTCCACGATCTTCTCGTAGATGATATCGCTGAAGCGTGTTGCGCCCCGGGTCGAAACGGCATCGACTGCAAACGACATTATCGCTCTTTTCTCTCCCGCCAAGTGGCAAATTCACGCCCATCGGCTCTTCCGGCGAATAGAAGCCAGATATGCCTTCCAGACCATGCGCCGGCATGGCGTCGCCCCGTCGCCGGCCGTGATAAAACCCGTTTACAGCATCTGACAGCTTGAGCTTCATCTGCCAGTCACGGTAGAACTTCCAATGGCTTGGCGCCTGGTTCGATATTGTATCGCTATAGAATCTGTAATTATCTGTCAACTCTTGTAATCATTTGAGAACGTGTCTATGGTTTCGTCCTAGCGCCGAGGAGGGCGCAAAATGGCGGTCGGGAGCCCGCCGCACCAGCCGGGAATAGCCTGTACCGGCATAAAGGGGAGGAATCGATGCCCAATGAATTTCTGTCTCGCGGTGTCACCCGCCGCGCCGTTCTCGGCGGCATGGCTGGTGCTGCAGCATTGTCCATCGCCGGTCGCGCCTTCGCGGCTGGCGGCGAAGCGCCTGCGCTGGCTCAGCTGGTCAAAGACGGCAAACTGCCGCCTCTTACCGAGCGCCTGCCGAAGAAGCCGATGGTCGTCACGCCGTTCGAGAAGGTCGGCACCTATGGCGGCACGCTGCGCCGCGGCCTGCGCGGCTCATCCGACCACAACGGCATCCTGCGCATGGTCGGCAACCAGAGCCTCGTGCGCTGGAATCTGGAGTTCACCGCCGTGCAGCCGAACCTTGCCGAGCGCTGGGAGGTCAGCGACGACGCGACGCAATTCACCTTCCATCTGATCGAAGGTGTGCGCTGGTCCGACGGCCAACCCTTCACGGCCGACGACATCGTTTTTGCGATCGAAGACTGCGTCAAGAACACCGAACTTTACAGCGCGACACCGTCGCAGCTCTCCGTTGCCGGCAAGCCGGTTATTGTCGAGAAGATCGACGATTATACGGTGAAGTTCACCTTCGCGGCGCCGAACGCGCTTTATCTCGAAAATCTCGCCACGCCGCTCGGCCAGCATCCGACGCTCTTCCCGAAGCATTACTGCAGCCAGTTCTTGCCGAAGTACAATCCCAACATCGAGGCCGATGCGAAGAAGGCTGGCGTTACCAGCTGGACGGAGCTCTTCCGCAGCCGCTGCGGCGATATCGAGATCCCGACGCGCTGGGGCAATGTCGACAAGCCGACGCTCGATCCTTGGGTCGTCAAGGAGCCCTATGTCGGCGGCGCCACGCGCGTCGTCATGGCCCGGAACCCCTATTTCTGGCAGGTCGATACAGCAGGCAACCAGCTTCCCTACATCGATGAGATCAACTTCGGCATCTCGCAGGATGTCGAATCGCTGATGCTGAACGTCATCTCCGGAAAGATCGATATCCAGGAACGTCACATCAGCGTGCTGGCGAACAAGCCGACGCTGTCCCAGAACATGCAGAAGGGCGATTATCGACTGCTGACGCTCGTTCCTTCCGCCTCGCAGCAGTGCCAGATCTATTTCAACATCACCCATAAAGATCCTGCCCTGCGCAAGATGTTTGCCGACAAATCGTTCCGGCAGGCGCTCTCGATCGGCATCAATCGCCAGGAACTGATCGACATCGTCTATTTCGGCCAAAGCGAGCCCTATCAGGCGGGGCCACGTCCCACCCATCCCTGGTATCACGAGAAATACGCTCGGCAATTCACCGAATATGACGTCGATAAAGCCGGCGCGATGCTAGATCAGGCTGGCTACAAAAAGGGGCCCGACGGCTTCCGCCTTCGGCCGGACGGTCAAAAGGTGTTCTTCTCGGTCGACGTCATTCCGACGCTTTATCCCGATCTCGTCGATGCCCTGGAGCTGGTAAAGACGCATTGGTCGCAGATTGGCATCGACATGAAGGTCAATACGATCGAGCGGGCGCTCTATTATACCCGCGGCGACGACAATGCCCATGATGCGCAGGTGTGGCCGGGGCCGGGTGGTCTCGATCCGATGCTCGACCCGCGTGATTTCTTCGCCTTCCATCCGCAGGGTTCGCGTTACGCCATTCCGTGGACGCTCTGGTACACATCCAACGGTGCACGTGGCGAGGAGCCGCCGGAAAGCCAAAAGAAGCGCATGAAGCTGTTCGACGAAGCGCGTTCGACGGCCGATCTCGACAAGCGCGGCGCAATCATGAAGCAGATCTTCGACATCGCGGCGGAGGAATTCGAGACTGTCGGACTTTGCCTCGCCGTCGGCGGCTTCGGCATCATCCGCAATAATCTGCGCAATGTTCCCGAGAAGCAGCCGGATAGCTGGTCCTGGCCCAATCCGGGACCTGCGATGCCGCAGCAGTTCACCTTCACGAGCTGATTTGATCGAGCGCCGTACCGACGGTACGGCGCTTTATTCGGTTCGCCTTCCGAGATGCCTGCGGGCGATGAGAGCCGGTAAGGCCAGGAGGGCGGTACTCAATGCAAGAGGCGCCCATGCTGGTCTTTATCGCCAAACGTTTGTTGTGGATGATTCCATCGCTCTTTGCCGTCAGCTTCCTCGCATTCGTGCTGATCCAGCTGCCGCCGGGTGACTACGTCACGACCTACATTGCGACGCTGGCGGCTTCCAACGAAATCGTCGATCAGAACACCGCGGCACAATTGCGCGAACGCTTCGGACTCGATGACCCGATGCTCATCCAATATTTCAAGTGGATCTGGGGCATCCTCTCGCGCGGCGACTTCGGCATTTCCTTCGAATGGCAGCAGCCGGTGTCCGACCTGATCTGGGAGCGTATGGCGCTGACCCTGGTTCTCGCTCTTTCGACATTGATCGCCACCTGGGCAATCGCGCTGCCGATCGGCGTCTTTTCCGCCGTCCGCAAATATTCGATTGGGGACTACTTCTTCACCGCCTTCACCTTCTTCGGCCTGGCCGTTCCGTCCTTCCTGCTGGCGCTGGTGCTGATGTATGTCGCGGCGGTCGAATTCGGCCAGGATGTCGGCGGGCTGTTTTCGCCGCAATATGAGAATGCGCCCTGGAGTTTTGCAAAGATGGGCGATCTCTTCTCGCATCTCTGGCTTCCCGTCATCATTCTTGCCGTGTCCTCGACGGCGAGCCTCATCCGCGTGATGCGCGCCAATATGCTTGACGAACTGCCGAAGCCCTACGTGACGACGGCGCGGGCAAAGGGGCTCTCGGAGTTCCGACTGCTGATGAAATATCCTTTGATGATCGCCCTCAACCCGTTCATCTCGACGATTGCCTGGTTGCTGCCCAATCTCATCTCCGGCTCGGTTGTCGTCGCCATCGTTCTCAACCTGCCGACGGCGGCGCCCTTGCTGCTGCAGGCGCTGATGGCCCAGGACATGTATCTGGCGGGCGCCTTCGTTCTGCTGATCTGCGCGCTGACGCTGATAGGCTCTCTGATCAGCGACATCCTGCTTGCGCTGGTCGATCCCCGCATCCGGTTGGAATAGGAGCCCGATATGGCCGACATCGCCGTTACAAATATTCAGCCGGACCGCGCCGCCGTCGCATCGCAGTGGCAGCTGATCTGGTGGGCTTTTCGCCGCCACAAACTGGCCATGGTGGCGCTCGTCGTTACCGTGCTGATGTACATCGTTGCACTGGTTCCCGGCTTCTTCGCCATCAACGATCCGAACTTGCAAAATGCGCGCGCGACCTTTCACCCGCCGCAGAAAGTGCATCTGATCGATACCGAGAACGGGTTTTCGTTCGGCCTGCATTATTATCCGATGAAGCTGACCCGCGATCCAGAAACGCTCGCCGCCATCTTCAAGGAAGACACGACGAAGCGGATCGATGTCCAGTTCTTCGGGCGTGGCTATGATTATTCCGTATTTGGCCTGTTCAACACCAACATCCATCTGATCGCCTCGCCCGACAAGACGACGCCGCTGCTTCTCTTCGGTGCCGACCGGCTTGGCCGCGATGTCTTCAGCCGGACGGTGCAGGGTTCGCAGGTGTCGCTGTCGATCGGCCTCGTCGGGGTCTTCCTGTCGTTGATGCTCGGCATCGTGATCGGCGGTATCTCCGGATATTACGGTGGCCGCATCGATTTCTTCATGCAGCGTGTGATCGATTTCGTGCTGTCTCTGCCGACGATACCGATCTGGCTCGCCATGGCTGCAGCCCTGCCGCAGGATTGGCCGGCGACGCTGCAATATATGATGATCACGATCATCCTGTCGCTGACCGGCTGGGCCCAGCTTGCCCGCGTCGTTCGTGGTCGTTTCCTGTCGTTGCGCACCGAGGAATTCGTCGCTGCCGCCAGACTGGATGGCGTTCGCGAAGGCCGCATCATCTTTCGCCACATGCTGCCGAGCTTTGCCAGCCACATTATCGCGTCGATCACCCTCGCAGTGCCGGCGATGATTCTGGCCGAAACCTCTCTTTCCTTCCTAGGGCTCGGGCTGCAGCCGCCGACCATTTCCTGGGGCGTGCTGCTGCGCGAGGCCCAGAACATTCGTTCGATCGCCACGGCGCCCTGGCTATTCCTGCCGGGCTGCGCCGTCGTGGTCGCCGTCATGGCGCTCAATCTCCTCGGCGACGGTCTGCGCGACGCGGCCGACCCCTACAACAAATGAGGCCGGCATGATCGACATCGTTCCCATTGCCGGCAGGCCGCTGCTCGAAGTGAAGAACCTCACCGTCGAGTTCCCGCTGCGCACCGGCGTCTTTCGCGCCGTCAACGACCTGTCCTTTACAATAGAGCCGGGCAAGACGCTCTGCGTGGTCGGTGAAAGCGGATCCGGAAAGTCGGTGACGGCGCGCTCGATCCTGCAGATCGTCGATGCGCCCGGTCGCATCGCCGGCGGCTCGATCACACTGAATCACCCGAAGGGCGGCTCGATCAATCTAGCCAGCCTCAATCCGCGCGGACGCCAGATCCGGGCGATCCGCGGCCGCGATATCGCCATGATCTTCCAGGAGCCGATGTCGTCGCTGTCGCCCATCCATACTGTCGGCAACCAGATTATCGAGGCGCTTCGCCTTCACACCAGGATGAGCAAGGCCGAAGCGCGAGCGGAAGCCATATCGCTGCTCAAACAGGTTGAAATTCCCGCGCCTGAGAAAGCGCTGGATCGATATGCCTTCCAATATTCCGGCGGCATGCGCCAGCGCGCGATGATAGCCATGGCGCTCGCCTGCAAGCCGCAGCTGCTGATCGCCGACGAGCCGACCACGGCCCTCGACGTGACGACGCAGGCCGAAATTCTGGACCTGATCGCCCGGCTGCAGAAGGCCAACGGCATGGCCGTTCTCTTCATTACCCATGATATGGGCGTCGTGGCGCAGATCGCCGACGATGTGCTTGTGATGCACAATGGCGTTGCCAAGGAATATGCACCGGTCGAGCAGATCTTTCACGCACCGAAAGACGATTATACCCGCATGTTGATCGGCTCCGTGCTGAAGCTTGAGCAGAAGGCCGAGATTCGCCTGGCGCGGGCGCCGCTCGATCGGACGGCGGCGCCGATCCTGGAATTGCGTAATCTTTCGATGGATTTCGGCGAGGTAAAAGCACTCGACGACGTCTCCATTTCGCTGCTGCCGGGCGAAACCCTCGGCATCGTCGGGGAGAGCGGATCCGGTAAGACGACCATGGGCCGCTCGATCATGCGGCTGATCGATCCGACAGCCGGCGAGATTCTCTATCGCCGGGCCGATGGCGGCATCATCGACCTGGCAATGGCAAAAGGCCAGACGCTTGCCGCCGCGCGCCGCGAATTGCGCATGGTGTTCCAGGATCCCTTCGGCTCCCTCAATCCGCGCATGACCGTCTCCCAGATCATCGGCGAACCGCTGCTCGTCAACGGTATCGCCAAGGGACGGGCGCTGGACGAGCGCGTCTGCCATCTGATGGAGCAGGTCGGCCTCGATCCGAGGGCGCGCGAACGCTATCCGCACGCCTTCTCCGGCGGTCAGCGCCAGCGTATCGGCATTGCCCGCGCCATTACGCTCAACCCCCGCGTCATCGTCGCCGACGAGGCGACCTCGGCGCTCGACGTCTCCGTGCGCTCGCAGGTGCTCGATCTGCTGATGCGTCTGCAGGATCAGCTCGGGCTTGCCTATATCTTCATTAGTCATGACATCGGGGTCATCCGCTACATGTGCGACCGCGTCGGCGTCATGTACAAGGGCCAGCTCGTCGAAATCGGCGAAGCGGAAAAGGTCTGCCGCACGCCCGAGCACGCCTACACGCAAGCGCTCATATCAGCCATTCCGCGCCCCGATCCACGCGACCGCGATCATTCGCGGCGCTTCCGCTATGTCGCTCCAGACAGTCTGAGGAACGGGAGCTCGCAGCGATGAAGATCACCGGCATCAAAACTTTTCTCATGCATGTCGGTCAGCCGAGCGGCGGCAATGTCTCCGTGCCGGTGCCGGAGACCTCGGGTTCCTACAATCCAGAAACCTATAACGAGCAGGTCTACGTGCAGACACGCGTGGCGCGCTACTGCTATTTCAATCGCTAGAAGGACAGACTGATGAAGATCGACCGGATGCGGGTGTTCATGACCCGCGACAAGGACCGTCCCCGCGTAATCGTCGCACTCGACACGGACGACGGGTTGACGGGCTGGGGCGAATGCTACAACCACGGTCCTGATAAGGCGCTGCCGCCGCTGCTCGACTATCTCTATGGCTTTCTCTCCGGCCAGGACCCGACACGCGTCGATTATCTCGTCAACCTGCTGATCCAGCAAAGCCGCTTCCCGCCGGGCGCACTCGGCCTTGCCGCGATTTCGGCGCTCGACCATTGCCTGTGGGATCTGGCGGCCAAGGCCGCGAATGTTCCCGTATACAAGCTGCTGGGTGGCGAGGTGCGCGACCGCATCAAGGTCTATGCCGGGGTCTATACCGCCCCCGACGCGCCCGCTGCTCGCGACGAGTTCGATCGCCTGAAAGAGGAATGGGGGTTCACGGCCTTCAAACTCAGCCCTTGGCGTATCGACATGCATTCCCATCGTTGGGGGAATGTCGTGAAAGCCTCGGCCGATTATTTCCGCTCGCTGCGCGAGACGGTGAATGACGAATATGAGATCGCCTTCGACGCTCATGCCAAGATTTTCGAACCGATCGCCGCAAGGCAACTCGGCAATGCGCTGGCGCCCTATGATCCGCTGTTCTACGAAGAGCCGCTGCGTCCGGAGAATATCGATGCCTGGGGCGATCTGAAACAGGGGCTCAACTGCGTGCTGGCCACCGGCGAGTCGCTTTATAACAGGAACGAATTCCTGCGGCTGCTGCAGGTCAAGGGCGCCGATCTGATCCAGCCCGACATCTGCGTCGTCGGCGGCATCAGCGAAATGCGCCGCATCGCCACGCTTGCCGAAGCCTATTTCGTCGGCGTTGCTCCGCACAACCCGATGGGACCGCTGGCGACGGCGGTCAATGTGCATTTTTCGGCCGCGGCCCAGAACTTCCGCATCCTCGAATACCGGCTGCCAAAGGGCCAAGCCTATGTCTACGGCGGCCTCGATATCGAGAAGCGGCAGGGGGAAACCCGCTATGTGGTCGATCCCTATCTGCCGAAGAACGGCTATCTCGAGCTGCGCCCCGACCGGCCCGGCTGGGGCGTCGAGATGGACGAGAAGGCAATGGAGGAGGAAGGCTATATCCACTGGCAGCGGCGTGTGCCGAAGCGGCCGGATGGCTCTTACGCCTTCGCTTAGAGACGCCGCTCGAAAGAACCGGGACAGGCTGCTGCCGCATGGCAGCAGCCTTTTCCCTGGTTATCAGGCGAGACCGACCTTATGCCTGATGATGGCATTCTCCAACATCTCGCATGTTAGAGGACCCAGTCATCGCGATTTTGGACTTCGGCAGCTCTGTCTTCGCGGCAAATCGTTTCCAGCGCCAACGAGGCACGGCTGGAGTGTCTTTGTTTGTGCCGCAGGATTGCAAACTGGCGGGACGGCAAGGGAAAACGCGCCTTTACCAACAGACCTTGCGTCAAGAGCGGCGCGGCCACGGCTCCGGAAACGACCGTTGCGCAGAGGCCTTCTCTTGCTGCCGATATGACGGCTTCGTTCGATGGCAGCTCAAGCGCGACAGTCAGATCTCCGGAGCCAATGCCAAGATTGGAAATCGCCGCCTCGAAAGCCGACCGGGTTCCGGACCCCTTTTCCCGCATGACCCATTTTGTGCCCGAAACCAGCTCCGCCGGGGCAATCGGTTTGCCACGCGCCCAGGGATGGCGCGGACCGACAACGACAAGGAGTTCGTCCTTGGCAATCGGCTGAACATTCAGTGCCGGCTCATCAACGCTGCCTTCGACGAAACCGACTTCCGCCAATCCATCGAGAACCGCTTTTGCCGCCGTGGCCGTATTGCCGATCACCAGCTTCAGGTCGATGCTCGGATAGCGGGTCTTGAAACGCATCAGCATCGCTGGCAGCCAATAGCTTGCGATCGTCTGACTGGCAAAAACAACGAGCTCACCCTTTTGCAGGCCGCCGAGATCGGACAAGACGAGCGCTGCGGCTCTTGCGCGTGCGAGAGTGGCTCTTGCCTCCCCCAGAAACACCCGCCCTTCATATGTCAGCTCTATGCGCCGTCCGACACGGTGAAAAAGCTGGACCCCATAGGAGGCCTCGAGATTGCGGATGGCCGAACTGACGGCTGATGGCGTGAGGCCGATCGCCGAGGCGCCGTTGGTCAGGTGCTCGCGTTCGGCAACCGCGACGAAAATGGAGAGCTGTTCGAAGGTCATGACGCAATCGTTCGATTTCACCGAATGAACTATTTTAAACTATTCAATGGAAGGTGACAATCGAGTATGGGACAGTGAAGCATTCCGCAAGGTCTTGCCCATGCTCGTTTCCGTCTCACGATCCTCGTCGCTTCCTGCTGTCCTGCCGGGACTTTTCTTTTGCGCGGCAGTCGCGATCGTTGCGCAGCTGGTCGAGCGGTTGCAGCTGATGATGTTCGGCGCGCACTGGATCGAGAGCCTCGTGCTGGCCATTCTGATCGGCATTGCCGTGCGCTCCTCGATCCGTCTTCCGCAGACTTTCACTCCAGGCATTAACCTCGCCGCCAAGACGCTGCTCGAGATTGCCGTCGTGTTGCTGGGCGCCTCGCTCAGCACGGCTGCTATCCGGCAGGCCGGATTGCCGCTTGTCGGCGGAATTGCCGTCCTGGTTGCTCTGTCCCTGGCCGGCAGCTTTCTGCTCGGGCGGCTGCTGGGGCTGTCAACCGGCCTAGCGACCTTGGTTGCCTGCGGCAACTCGATCTGCGGCAATTCAGCGATTGCCGCTGCAGCCCCTGTCATCGGCGCGAAACCGGAGGATATCGCTGCCTCGATAGCCTTTACCGCGCTGCTCGGCGTTGGTGCGGTGCTGGCGCTGCCGCTTCTGCATCTGGTCCTGGGGCTCAGCACCGTACAATATGGTGTTTTCGCAGGGCTGACAGCCTATGCCGTGCCGCAGGTGTTGGCAGCCACAGCCTCTGCCGGAGCCGTCAGCACCCAGGTAGGCACGCTCGTCAAGCTGATCCGCGTGATGATGCTCGGACCCGTCATTCTTGTGCTCGGCGCAGTTCATCGCCGCCGTCCCGGTGGCTCCGCAGTCAATCTCCGCCATCTTCTGCCATGGTTCATCCTCGGTTTTGCAGCCATGGCGGCGCTTCGCTCCTTTGACGCAATCCCGGCGCCGCTGCTGGCCGGGATGTCGGCTGTCTCCGCTGCCTTCACCGTCACCGCCATGGCCGCGCTAGGTCTCTCTGTCGATGTGAGATCCATCACCCGTGCCGGCGGCCGGGTCCTTGCAGCGGCGGCGCTGTCACTGCTGGCTCTGGCGGCTCTTGGGTTTTGCTTGATGGGGCTGCTTGACATCGGCTGATCGAGGCGATCTGCCCAAAATACCGGCAAAGATTCCGGTTGCCTTCCAAACGATCGGCCGTTAGCCTGTATATACAGGTCGGTTGGAAACAAAGATCGTCATGCGGGTCATCTCTTCACAGCAAGCTGCGGATCTCCTCGAAGACGGGATGACGGTCGCTGCTTCGGGTTTTGGAGGATTCTGCCACCCCGAGGCCATCACGGCTGCGGTGGAGGAGCGTTTCGTCGCCTCTGGAAAACCCCGCAATCTCACGCTCTTGTTTGCTGCCAGCACGGGCGATCGTCAGACGCGCGGCATGGGGCATTTTGGCTATGAAGGGCTCGTCGCCTGCGTGATCGCCGGGGGCTGGCGAGGAACGCCGCGCCTTGGCAGGCTGGCGATCGAGGAAAAGATCGAAGCGCATTGCTGGCCGCAAGGCGTTATCGCCCAGCTCTATCGAGCGATTGCCGCCGGTCAGCCTGGGGTGATCACCCATATCGGGCTCGGTTCTTTCATGGATCCGCTGCATGGCGGCGGCCGCATGAATGCGACGACGCCGCGCGCGCTTGTCGAGCGTGTGTCGTTGCGCGGCAAGGAATGGCTGCTTTATCCCTCGATGCCGCTCGATTGCGTGCTTTTGCGCGGTACGACGGCCGACGAAGACGGCAACATCACCCTCGAGGACGAAGCCTTTCCCCTCGACGTGCTTGCCATGGCACAAGCAGGCCATAATTCCGGCGGTATCGTCATCGTGCAGGTCAAGCGGATTGCTGAGCGTGGCTCGCTGCCGCCGGGCGATGTTCGCATCCCGGCGGCGCTGGTCGATTATGTTGTCATCTGCGAAAATCCGGCCCAGCACGGCGTCAATTTCGCCGAGACGGACAATATCGCCTATACCGGGCGCGTCCGGATGGCGGCGAGCCGTCTGCAGCCGGCGCCGCTGTCGGCCGATAAGATTATTCAGCGCCGCGCCTTTCTGGAGCTGGCGCCGCTCCACCGTCCGACAATCAACCTCGGCATTGGCATTGCCGCCGGGATCGGCCGTATCGCCAGCGAAGAGGGATTTGACGATTATACGGTGACGATCGAATCCGGCGTCATCGGTGGCGTGCCGGCCGAGGAACTATCCTTCGGCGCTGCCGTCAATCCGACCGCGATCGTCCCACAGGCTTCGCAGTTCGACTTTTACGACGGCGGCGGCCTCGATATCGCCTTTCTCGGCATGGCCGAGGTGGATAGGTACGGTGCGGTCAATGTCAGCCGCTTCAACAATTCCATCGTTGGGGTCGGTGGCTTCACCAACATCTCGCAGACGGCGAGGCGTGTTGTCTATCTCGGCGCGTTTTCGGCTGGCGGCGCGGAAATTGCGGTTGCCGACGGCAGGCTCGACATCATCCGGGACGGCAGAGTTTGCAAGATCGTCGACCATGTCGACCAGATCAGTTCGAGCCCGGCCTTTGCGCCGGAAGGGCAGACGCAGCTCGTCGTCACCGAGCGGGCGGTCTTTCGGGTGATCGACGGATGCCTGACGCTGGCGGAGTTTGCCCCCGGCATCGATCTCGCCGCCCACGTTCTCGACCGCCTGCCGAAGGGCGTCGCGGTGTCGGACCAGCTGAAACAGATGGATGCGCGCCTGTTTTCCACCCACGCCATGAAGGACTCTGCCCCATGAAAATCGATGGAGCCGTCATCATCGTCACGGGCTCGGCAACAGGCGTCGGGGCCGCATGCGTGAAGCAGTTCGCCGACGGCGGTGCCCGGGTGGTGGTCAATTACAGCCGCAGCAAGAAAGAGGCCGATGAAACGGCCGATATCTGCCGCAGCCTGGGCGCGCAGGTCGAGATCGTCCAGGCCGATGTTGCCGACGATGCGGCCTGCCGCCGGATGGTTGCGACGGCCGTTAAACGGTGGGGGCGGCTCGACGCCCTGGTGAACAATGCCGCAACGACGGTCAAATCGGATCCTTTCGATCTCGAGACATTGTCGGCAGAGGATTTTCAGAGTGTTTTCGGCGTCAATGTCATCGGGGCCTACCAGATGTGCCGGGCGGCGGTGCCTGCGATGCGTGACAGCGGCGGCGGTGCGATCGTCAATGTCTCATCCAACGTTGCCTTTACCGGCGGCGGCAGTTCGCTTGCCTATACGGCCTCCAAGGGCGCGCTCAATGCGCTGACCCTGGCGCTAGCGCGCACCTGCGGTCCCGATATCCGGGTGAACGCGGTTTGCCCCGGCATCATCGATACGCGCTGGATGCGCGATACGCTCGGGCCGGATGCCTATGGCGCCATTGCCAAGCGATTTTCGGAATCCGCGCCGCTCGGCCGGGTCGCAACGCCGGAAGACGTTGCCGGCGCGATTGTCTGGCTTGTTCAGGGGGCAGACTTCGTCACTGGCGAATTGCTTTCCGTCGACGGCGGCATCCGCCTGTCCGGTGGCATTCGCAAACCCGTGGCATCCAGCGGAGCCGCATCGTGACGCTGTCGGCCCAATCCATTCTCGATTTCCCGGTGCCGCAAGCGACGCATGTGGTCACCGCAAGGGATGCCATCCTCTACGCCCTGTCGGTCGGCTACGGCACCAACCCGCTCGACGAAAACGCGTTGAACTACGTCTACGAACGCGATCTGGTCACTGCACCGACGCTTGCCAATATCGTGGCGCATCCGGGCCCCTGGATGCAGCAGACGGGTGTCGACTGGGCGCGTCTGGTGCATTCCGAACATCGCCTGGCGATCCACCGGCCGGTCCCTCTCGATGTGCCGCTGATCTCCCGGTCGCGCGTCTTGTCAGTGGTCGATCGCGGCGTTGAGAAAGCCATGTTCGTCAGCTTCGAGCGCATGATCGCAACCGTGGACGGTGACGAGCCGATCGCGACGATCGTGCAGACGAACGCCTGCCGCGGCGACGGTGGCTGCGGTTCGGCGGGATCGGCGCCTGAACCTCTGTCCAAAGTCCCGGACAGAGAGCCGGACGTCGAATTCAATGTCGACATCCCCGGTAACGCCGCGCTGCTTTATCGCCTGAACGGCGATCGCAATCCGCTGCATGTCGATCCACGGGCAGCGGGCAGCAGCGGCTTCGATCGGCCGATCCTGCATGGGCTATGCAGCTTCGGTTATGCGGGCTACGCCATCATCGCCGCCATCGATCCAGGGATGGCTACCGGTTTGAGCGCGATCGCGGCGCGGTTCAGCGCAGCGATCTTTCCCGGAGAAACGATCACCCTGCAGATGTGGCGCAACGACGCTGAAATTCGCTTCCGGGGGATCGTTGCTTCCCGGGGCGTGACCATCCTCGACAATGGCATGGCGAGGCTGTCATGACGAAAGCGGTCAAGCCGGCCGCCAGCGAGGCGCGCCAATATATCAGGATCAAGGAGCAGATCCTGGCCGAGATTGCCGAGGGCAAGCTGCAGCCGGGAGACCGGGTATCTTCCGAAAGCGAACTGGTGGCGGCATTCGGCGTCAGCCGCATGACGGCGAACCGGGCGCTGCGGGAGTTGATGTTCGAGGGTGTCCTCAAGCGATCTGCCGGCATCGGAACCTTCGTGTCGCCAAAGCACCTTGACGTCGATCTGCTTCAAATTCGCAACATAGCCGACGAAATACTGGAGCGGGGTCACACGCACAAGGCGGCGGTTGTCCAGGCCGGTTTGATGAAGGCGGATGCCAATGTTGCCGACGCGCTCGAACTGACCCTCGGCGCTGAGGTGATGCATTCGCTGATCGTGCACCTGGAAAACGACCAGCCCATTCAGGTCGAGGAGCGCTACGTCAATCCGCTGGTCGCGCCAGACTATCTCTCGACCGATTTCAGCAGCATGACGCCGAACGAATATCTGACGAAGGTGGCGCCGATAACGGCGTTCGAACATATCGTCCAGGCCGTCAAACCGGACACGACGATCCGCAAATATCTTGGCCTGAAGAATGATCACCCTTGCCTGCGCGTCTTTCGAAGGACCTGGTCGGGCGAGGCCGTCGTGACCTGCGCGCTGTTATACTATCCCGGCGCGCAATATCGGCTGGAAGCGCGGTCCACCAAGGGTCCTTCGAAGCCCGTCGCCATTCTCGGAGAGAAGCAGTGAGCGCCACCCATTCTCCATCGATCACCTTCAGCGCGTCGCCACCGACGGTCGAGGACATCGCGGCAATTGCCCGTCGTCACGCCAGGATCGAAATCTCCGCCGAGGTCGAGGCCCGGATTATGGCGGCGCGCGCCGTCGTCGATCGCTATACGGAAAGGGATCTGCCGGTTTACGGCCTGACGACGGGACTGGGAGCGGGGGTCGATACACGACTTGCAACGGAAGATCTGGTGGCGTTTCAGATGCGTGTGCCGCAAGCCCGCGCGGTCGGCGTCGGAAAGCCGCTTGCCCAGGAATCCGTGCGGGCGATGATGGCCGTCAGGGCAGTCGGCATGGCGGCGGGCGGTTCCGGCATTTCGCTGAACGTGTTCCGTGGTCTGATCGCCGCCATCAACGCAGGTGTCCATCCTGTCGTCCCGTCATTGGGCTCGATCGGTGCTGCGGATTTGGCTCCGCTTGCCCATATGAGCCGGGCGCTTCTCGGCTTCGGCGAGATCGAGCTTGGCGGCGAAGTGCTGCCGGCCGGCATCGCCCTGGAAAGGGCCGGCCTGAAACCTCTCGAATTGGCGCCGAAGGACGGGCATGCGCTTGTCGTGGCCAACAGCCTCTCCATCGGCCTCGCCTGCTTGGCGCTTGAGGATATCGAGCGGCTTTTCGATTGGTCTCTGAAGGCGATTGCCGTTAATTTCGAAGCGTTCAGGGCCAATGTCAGCGTCTTCGACGACCGCGCTCTGGCTGCGAGACCGGCCTTCGGGCAGCGCCGCGTCGCCGCTCAGCTGATGGAGTTGCTTTCGGGAAGCTCCTTGCTCGCCGCCGATGCCGCAAGACGTCTCCAGGATCCATTGAGCTACCGCTGCACGCCGCAGGTCTGGGGTGCGTTGAGGCATGCGATCGATGAGGCAAGGCAGGCGACGGAGATAGATCTCGTCAGCTCCAGCGACAATCCTGTCGTCATCGCCTCAGAGGGCGTCATTCTTGCGCATGGCAATTTCGACATGACCGCTTTTGTCCTCGCCTGGGAACGGCTGGGGCAGGCGATGGCGCATTGTGCGGCAGGCACCGCCTATCGGATCATGAAGATCATGTCGCCTGGCATGTCCGACCTTCCACGCTTCCTGACCCCGATGGGCCAGAGCCGGACCGGTTTTGCGACAGTGCAAAAGACCGTCTCGGCCATGGAAGCCGAAATCCGTCATCTCGCCATGCCAGTTTCGCTCTCGCCCCTTCCGGTCGCCGATGGTGTCGAAGATCAGGCGTCGATGGCCCCGAGCGTTTTGGCAAAGACGCAGGCGATCGTCGAGCGCCTGCGTTATCTCGTCGCCATCGAACTGATTGCCTCGGCACAGGCCCTCGAGCTGCGCGGCGTCTCAGGCGAATTGGGCAAGGGATCGGCCGGGGCCTATGCATTCGTCCGCAGCCACGTCCCGGCGCTTGAAGAGGACCGCGCGCAGGGGCCGGATTTTGCGACGATCGCCGCATTGATCGGGCTTGGCCCGCAATAAGCCCGGTTCGCCACTGCCCCACCAAGAAGGGCAGGGCGCCGACCGGTCATGCCGACGGTTATTCTGGGGATGCCGCCGGTTCGTTCATTGAAAAGTCAACAAGAGGGAATGATTATGAAAAATTGGACAAAGGGCATATTTGCAGCCGGCATCATCGCAGCCGTCATGTTCCAGTCTGCATCCGCAGAGACTATCAAGGTCGGCAGCAAGAATTTCACCGAGCAGTTCATCCTCGCTGAAATGTATTCAGCCGTTCTGGAAAACGCCGGCTTCACGGTCGAGCGCAAGATCAATCTCGGCGGCACGCTGATTGCGCATCAGGCATTGGTGGCCGGCGAGATCGATCTCTATCCGGAATATACCGGGACGGCGCTCGCGTCTGTCGTCAAGGGCGAGATGTCGACCGATGCCGACAAGGTCTACACCCAGGTCAAGGACTTCTACGCCAAGCAATTCAACCTCACATGGCTGAAGCCGAGCGGCATCAACAACGGCTATGTCATCGTCGTCCGGCAGGAAACGGCGCAGGCCAACAATCTGAAGAGCCTGTCGGATCTCGCCAAGGTCTCCAAGACACTGGTCTTCGGCGGCGGTGCTGAATTTCCCGATCGCGCCGACGGCCTGCCCGGTCTGAAGCGCGTCTACGACGCCGAGTTCAAGGAGTTCAAGCAGTTCGCCAAGCTTGGTCTTCGTTACGACGCGCTGGAACAAAAGGACATCGACGTTGCCAACGGTGCAGCGACCGACTGGCAGATCGGCTCGAAGAACCTCGTGCCGCTGGCAGACGACAAAGGTCTGTTTCCGCCCTACTACGTGGCGCCCGTTGTTCGCCAGGACGTGCTCAAGGCCAACCCGAAGGTTGCCGAACTGCTGGAAGCGGTTGGCTCCCATCTCGACAATGAGAAAATGCGGGTCCTCAATGCCAAGGTCGAGACCGATCACGAGGAAGCCAAGGACGTGGCGGTCGACTTCTTGAAGGAAAACGGCCTGCTGCCGAAATGATTGTCATGCCCCCGTGGCCGGATATCCATCCGGCCGCGGTCTGGGGCGGCGATCCTTTCAAGGGGTTGTTCGAAAATCCGTCCGGTCGGCAGCGGGCAGGAATGTGGAGAAGCGGGAAATGCAGGAAATCTGGATCGATTATCTCAACGCCCTCGATGCCAAGGCGCTGGGGCTGACCAATGACGAGATTCTCGATGCGGTGTCGAAGGCGCTGGATGCGCAGGGCAGGGGTGAAACCGTCATCGAGCCGCGGGTTCATCTTGTGCCGGAGAGCTCCGACAAAGGCCATTTCAATGTGCTTCGCGGCTATGTCAAAGCGCTGAATTATGCCGGCGTCAAAGTCGTCGGCGACTTCGTCGACAACTACAAGGTGGACCTGCCTTCGGAGCTTGCGGTCCTCAACCTGTTCGACCCGAATACGGGTGTGCCGAAGGCCATCATCGACGCGACTGCCATCACCGACATGCGCACCGGCGCCGTCACCGCTCTTGGCGCGAAATATCTCGCTCGCAAGGACAGCAGGGTGCTCGGTCATATCGGTGCGCGCGGAACCTCTTACTGGAATGTCCGACTTCTCGACCATCTCTTCGACTTCGAGGAAATCCGCGTGCATTCGCGCCGCCCGGAAAGCCGCAATGCCTTCGCCAAGCGTCTTGAGGCCGATCTCGGCAAGAAGATCGTCGTTACCGACAATTGGGAGGATTGCCTCAAGGACGCCGACATCATGGTCGAGGCCAGCCGCCTGCCGGAACCGGCGCCGCTGTTCAAGACCGAATGGGTCAAGAAGGGAGCATTCGTTGTGCCCTATGGCACGATGAGCGCACTCGAATTCGATCTCACGGACATCATGGACAAGGTCGTCGTCGACGATTGGGGACAATGCGGCCCCGGCAAGCCTTTCGGGGCGCTTCGCCGTCACGTCGACGAGGGCAAGGTGACGGCCGAGAACCTGCACGCCGAAATCGGCCAGATCATTTGCGGCAGGAAGCCCGGCCGCGAGAGCGATGAGGAGACGATCCTGTTCTGGCACCGCGGCCTCAGCACCACCGATGTGGCGCTCGGCGCCGCCATGGTCGACAAGGCAAGAGAGATGAACATCGGCCAACGGCTGCGGTTCGCATAATTGCCATGGTGTTGTCCAAGCCGATCGCCTGTTCGAGAATGTATAATCTCAGTCCGTGCATTCGCGGCCTGTGGGATGCGCTGTTTGCGCAGGTCAGTCTGCAGTCCGGCATCGAACTCGAGATCATCGCTCACGCAGCACCGGCACCGTTGTCGGAGCTGTGGGCGAGGCCGGACATGGGAGCGGTCTTCATGTGCGGCTATCCGTTTTCGCACATGCCCGAGGCTGCGCGACCGACGGTGCTTGCCGCACCCGTCTCGAGCGAGGCATGGTCTTTGGACCAGCCGCTCTACGCCAGCCACATTCTCGTCGCCTCCACCGGGCCGGTAAACGCTGTGGAGGATCTCGCAGCGGCACGCTGGGGCTGGACTGTGCGCGATTCCCAATCGGGCTATCACGCAGCGCGTTCTTTCCTTGCCGACCGGTTTGCCGGGAAAATGAAGCAGAGCATGACGGTCGGACCGCTGCTCAACCCGTCGGGCATCGTCGCCGCCCTCAAGGACGGCAGGATCGATGCGGGTGCGATCGACGCTTACGCCTTCCAATTGTTGCGGATGCACGAACCCGATGCGATCGATGGTCTGCGTATTCTGGCGACGACCGAACCGCTTCCGGCGCCGCTGCTGGTTGCCTCGCAGACATTGCCGTCGGGCGTCGCCGCAGCGTTGCAGCAAAGCCTCGTGACATTGCAGGGAACGGCTGAGGGAGCGGCGGTTCTGGTGCAGCTCGGCCTCAAGCGGTTCTCAACGGTCGTTCCCTCGGCCTACGATATTCTGCCGCAGAGAGCAGACGACGCCGATCGCAGATTGGGGATCTCATGGTAGACAGGCGAAAGAGCGCCCCGATGCGGAGGTCTCGACGATGAAATGGGTCCCTAAACATCTCGACCGGCTATTCGAAGCACTGTTGGAGCACCTCTATCTCGTTTTTTCCTCGGTTGGCATTGCCCTGGTGATCTCGCTGATCGTCGGGATATGGGCGGCAAGGCGGCCGCGGAGCTTTGCCGTGATCGTCATCTTCACTGGTATCCTGTTTGCGGTGCCGAGCCTGGCGCTGTTTGCGCTTCTCATTCCCATCATGGGCATCGGCGCGGCACCCGCCATAACCGGTCTTGCCGCCTATTCGCTGATGATCCTGATCCGCAATATCGGCATGGGATTTCAGGCTATTCCGCGTGACATATTGGAGGCCGCCGATGGCATGGGCTACGGCACGGCGCGGCGGATCTGGGAAGTCGAACTGCCGCTGGCAGTGCCCTATATCGTCGGCGGGCTTCGCATCGCCATGGTGACGGTCATCGGCATTGCGACTGTTGCCGCCTATATCAATGCCGGCGGGCTCGGCGTCATAATTTTCGAAGGCATCGACCAGCGCTTTCCTGAAAAGATAATCGCAGGCGGGTTGCTGACGTCGTTTCTGGCGCTCTTTGCCGACTACTGTTTTGCCTCGCTCGAAAAGCTGCTGCGCCGGCGCAGCGGAGGGAAGGTAGCATGATCGTTATCGATGCATTCAGCTGGATCTTCAACAATTCCGGTATCTTCCTCACTGCTTTCAATCGCCATCTTCTGATGTGCGTCCTATCGCTCGGCACCGCCTTTGTCATCGCGGTGCCGCTCGGATTTGTCGTCGCACGGGCACCGCGCGCCGCCTTTGCGGTGGTCAATATTGCCGGCGCCTTGCGCTCCATCCCCAGCCTTGCGATCCTGTCGGCGACGATGCCCTTTCTCGGCATCGGATTGCTGCCGTCCGTGATCGCCCTCATCGTCCTGGCCGTGCCGCCGCTATTGTTGAACACGATCATCGGCATCCGCGAGATCGACGCCTCGGTGATCGATGCGGCGGATGGAATGGGCATGAGCGCGGGGCAGATGCTGTGGGAGATCGAACTTCCCCTGGCCGTTCCCGCGATTCTGTCGGGCGTCAGGACGAGCGCCATCCAGGTCATCGGTGGGGCGGCGCTAGCCTCTTTTATCGGCGGCGGCGGGCTTGGCGATTTCATCAATGCCGGCATTGCGATCATGAACATGCCGCGCCTTCTCGTCGGAGCGGTGCCAATAGCCCTGCTCGCAATCTTTGCGGAATTGGCCTTCGGCACCCTGGAGCGCCTCTTCACTCAACGGCGCTGAGCGGCCGAAAGCGGATATCAGGATGATTCATCTCGATCATGTTACCAAGAAATACGACGGAAGCGGCCCGCATGCGGTCGACAATCTCGATCTGCTGATCGAGACCGGCACGACGGTTGCCCTGATTGGTCCTTCTGGCTGCGGCAAGACCACGACCATGCGGATGATCAATCAGTTGGAAACGCCGACGGCGGGACGCGTGCTGGTTGACGGAAGAGATATAGCCCGGGTCGATCAGAAGGAGCTCCGCCGCAGCATCGGCTATGTCATCCAGCAGGTCGGTCTGTTTCCGCATATGTCGATCGCACGCAATGTCGCGACCGTCCCGCGGCTTCTCGGTTGGGACAGGGCGCGCAGCGATCGCCGCGTCGACGAGCTCCTGGATCTCGTCGGCCTTGATCCGACCGTCATGCGGCAGCGCCTGCCGCACGAATTGTCGGGCGGGCAGCGTCAGCGCGTCGGTTTCGCGCGTGCGCTCGCAGCAGACCCCGCAATCATGCTGATGGACGAACCGTTCGGCGCGATCGATCCGATCACCCGTGTTAGGCTTCAGGACGAATTCCGCGATATTCTGAGGAAGGTAAAGAAGACCGTCGTCATCGTCACGCATGACCTCGACGAGGCCATCAAGATGGGCGATCGCATCGCGATCATGCGGGATGGCCGCCTTCTCCAATATGATAGCCCGCAGGAAATTCTTGCGCATCCCGTCAACGACTTCGTCGAGAACTTCCTCGGCCCTGACCGAGCCATAAAGAGGCTGAGCTTGATTGCCGTATCGACGATCATGACAGCGCCGGAACCGTCCAACGGCGATGCCGAGATCGCCGCTGACGCCACGGTTCACGATGCCTTGGCGCTCATCCTCTCCGGCGAGATGCCGGGCCTCCATGTCAGGTCAGCCGATGGAACGCTTGCGGGCTATCTGTCGCGAGCCACCTTGTTGCGCGCCAATCGGCTGTAGAACAATTCCGGCTAAAGTCCGCAGCGCTTTGCTCGACGTGAACAAGGCTACCTCCCTTGCCGAAGGGTCAATACACCAATGCTACCCACGCGTGCGGAAAGGGTTTGCCGATGGCCTGTCTCAGGCTGTCGGTGCCGGCTCGATTGACGTCAACTCCGCTCGTTCACTCTCCGCTTGTCTAGGCGTCTTTCGGCAGCACTGAGCGAACCCTTGCGACGAAGGCATGGAAGTCCCGCATGAACGTGCGCAGGAAATCGGCGGTGCTCTCGTTCGTGACCTCGCCGTCATCGGTGATCAGCCCCGGGGTGAATTGAATGTAGGCTTCCGGAGCATTCATCTGCGGAGAGTTGCAAAAACTAAGCACGCTGCGCAGATTCTGCTGGGCGACGGCTGTGCCGATCGCGCCCGGCGAGGTGCCGATCACCGCAGACGGCTTGCGTGTGAACGAGTTGGTGCCGTAGGGGCGGCTCGCCCAGTCGATTGCGTTTTTCAGCCCGCCGGGGATGGATCGATTGTATTCGGGAGTGACGAACAGCACGGCGTCGACGGCCGCGATCGCCGCCTTGAATGCCCTGCCGGCCGGAGGGTAATCGGCGTCGTAATCGTAACTGTAGAGTGGCAGGTCCTTGAAGGATATCTCTGACATTTCAAGTTCCGGCGGGGCGACGCGCACCAACGCCTTGGCGAGCTTGCGGTTGATCGAACCCTTGGCGAGGCTGCCGATAAGATAGCCTACTTTATGCGTGGTCATGGCGTTCTCCAGTATCCCGCATGATAAAGGACATATCATACGCGGAATTCTCGACGAGGTCTCTGTCCTTTGGGTTCAAGCAACTATTCGCCGATAAACGTGACCGTCTCGGCCAGTGGGGCGCGGCCCGTACGGGCGTAACTTACCGCAGGGTCTTCGTAGCCGATCGACATGCCGCAGAAGAGGATCAGCCCATCGGGCGGCGACAGTACCTCGGCGACCGTCCCGCGAACCTGCGACCATGCCATCTGCGGGCAACTGTGCAGTCCTTCGGCGCGAAGCAGCAACATGACGGTCTGCAGATACATGCCGACGTCGGCCCATTGAGGTAGGCCAAGATCGCGGTCGATGTAGCAAAACAGAGCGACTGGCGCGCCGAAGCAGTTCCAGTTGGCGATTGCTGCCCGCTGGCGTGCCTCCCAGTCCTCGCGCGCAATGCCGAGCGCGCTGTAGCGTTCCTTGCCGAAGGCGGAGCGGCGCTCGCCGTAGGGGGGCTTCAGCACGGAGGGGTACATCTCATACTGCCGCTTGTCCCATGCGTCGCCATGCGTCACGCGCTCGACGGCTGATGTCTTGAGTTCGGCCAGCGGCGCGCCGGTCATCACGTAGGTATTCCACGGCTGGATGTTCGATCCTGACGGGGACCATGCCGCGGCAGCCAGCACCCGCTCAAGTATTTCCATCGCCACAGGCTGGTCTTTAAATCCGCGCACCGACCGTCGGCTTGTGACTGCCTCATATACGTCCATGATCGCCTCCATGCGCCAGGCCGTTCGTTCCGTTCCCGATGTGGTTCATTATCTCCATTCGCAATGGAGGCGTAATCACACCGTGGTCTAGGAGGCGTATATCAAACGTACATCAGCGATCGATGCGGTCGAAGGGCATGTCAGCAGAATTGGAGACCAATCATGAGCGGCAAGATCAGCGTTCCGCCATTGGCGTCAGGTGCGGACGGCTCGGGCACGTTCTGCCGCCGTACGGCGATGCGATCCGAAGATGTCCGCGAGCGTATCGAGCATTGCCCTGACCCCGTCAGATTGAAGTGAATAGTAGATCGTCTGCGCAGCCCTTCGTGTTTGCACGAGTTCCTGGTCTCGAAGAATTGCCAGATGCTGAGACGTCGAAGATTGGCTCAATCCCACTTCGTCAGCCAGTACGGTTACGGACATTTCTCCTTCGCTCAACAGATGCAGAATGTGAAGCCGTTTGGAATTCCCGATGGCCGACAGGAAGATTGCTTCGGTGTCGAAGGCATTGGTTTTAGGGGAAGGCGCGACGGACGATTGATTGTTCAAGGCGAGATCTCCTATGGGGAACCGAAGCGGTACGGTGTCATATCCCCGAACTTTAATTTAGAGATAACGCAAGCGTGCGGGGCCGAAACCCATTGATGGCGCCGAATCGTCTTTTTTGGCGTGAATCGGATACGGCGTGCATCAAATGGACAGCCGGCGTTCTTGGCGCCTTGATTAAAAGCTAACGCGCCCCCGCCTGACGCATCTGCACTGGCAATGTTTCCCAGGCCCGGATCAGCTCGCCGATAGAGGCGGCCTCCATCTTGTGCATGACGTTGCTGCGATGCAGCTTGACCGTCACTTCGCTGATGCCAAGGTCGAAGGCGATCTGCTTGTTTAGGCGCCCGCGTGCCACTTCGTGCAGAACCTCCCGTTCGCGCTGCGTCAGCGTCTCCAGCCGTTCGATATTGCGATTGGCGATCGCCGCTTCCGCTCGTCGTTCGCCGTCCATTGAAATGGCGGCGGTTACGGCATCAAGTAGCGTCTGGTCCCGCGCCGGCTTGGTGAGGAAATCCACGGCGCCGGCTTTCATCGCCTGGACGGTCATCGGGATATCTCCATGGCCGGTCAGGAAGATGATCGGCTTGGCAATGCCGTTCTCGGCCAGATGGCTCTGCAGATGGAGACCGCTTGCCCCCGGCATGCGCACATCGAGGATCAGGCAGCCGGGTCTGTTCAATATATCCGCGTCGAGCAGTTCGCGCGTCGAAGCAAAGCTGACCGGCTGAAAACCGGCCGACAAGATCAGCTCCGACAGCGCCTCGCGAATGGATGCGTCGTCGTCCACGATCATGACGAGCGGCTGATCCTCTTCACGTTCACGCTGCGCTGACAAAGGCGCCGATCTACGAACAAACGGCTGGTCAACCCTCATGTCACCCTCCATTTCTCGATTTGTGTAAGGCATTGGCGATGGCCGCGATCAGGGCCTGGGCATCGAATGGCTTGCGGAAGAATCCGCCGGCGCCTTGAGCGCGGCCCTGATCTGCGATCTCGTGGCGGCCCGTAATCAGGAAAACCGGCAGCTCCGGGCGTGACTTCCTGACGAGATCGCGGAGTTCGAAGCCGTCGATGCCGGGCATTCCGATATCGGTGATGAGCAGATCGAGGTCCGACAGCCCGTTGACGAGCAGCGAGCCTGCCGACGAGAAGCCGCGGGCGACATAGCCCGCCGATTCCAGAAGGTCGCTCATCGATTCAAGGAGTCTTGGATCGTCATCGACAATTGCCACGACATGTCTTGTCTTGTTCATGTTCAATTCCCTCCCACCCGGCGCGAGTGGGTTATCGGTATTTCCAGTTTCTCCGCGATGCGCACGAGGTCGGCGAGCGATGCCGCCGCCATCTTCTGCATCACGTTTCTTCTGTGGATCTGCAGCGTGACTTCGCTGATCCCCAGTTCTGCCGCCGCCTGCTTGTTGAGAAGGCCGCTGACGACGAGCGGCAACACCTCGCGTTCACGCGGTGTCAGGTCGAGATAGTGTTGCCTCAGCATGCCGAGTTCGGCGCGCTCGGTCCTCTTTTCCCGATCCTGGGCGAGCGCCGCCTGGATTGCCGTCATCAGGTGCTCGTCGCTGAACGGCTTCGTCAGGAAATCCACTGCGCCGCGCTTAATGGCGCGCACGGAGGAGGGGATATCGCCATGTCCGGTGATGAAAACGATCGGCGGATGATCGCCGTCGGCTATCTGCCTCTGCAGGTCGAGGCCGTTGATATCGGGAAGTTCGATATCGAGGATGAGGCAGGCGGGAACATCCGGCTTGTCCGCTTTCACATAGTTGCAGGCCGACTCGAAGGCGATGGCGCGTATGCCATGCGAGTCCAGCAGCTCGCCGAGCGCCTCGCGAATGCGCTCATCGTCATCGACGATGAAGACAATATGGTCGTCCGCCGTCATGACGCCACCTGTGTTACAATGGGCAATGTGAAGATCAACGTTGCTCCGCGCGGATTGTTCTGCTCCGCCCACAACCGTCCACCATGCAGTTCGACAATCGAGCGGCAGATCGCCAGGCCCATGCCCATGCCGTCTTCCTTGGTCGTGAAGAACGGCTCGAACATTTTTTCGGGAAACTCAATCCCCTGGCCATGATCGCTGACTTCCGTCTGTACGGCATTGCCGATGTGACGCACGCGCACCTCGATCACCCTGTCGCCGGCAATGGCCTCCATTGCCTCCATGCCATTACGGATGAGATTGATCAGAACCTGTTGGATCTGGGTGCGATCGACGGAGATCGGCGGGAGGTTGCCGTCGATCTGCAAAACCATGCGGGCGTGACGGCGCGCCATCTCGTCAGCCATGAGGTTGCGCCCTTCGTTGACGATGTCTGGCATCGTCGTATGAACCCTCCTGTCTGCGGATTGTTTGAACAGGGCGCGGATGCGGCTGACGACATCCGCGGCCGAGTTGGCGTCCCGAATGATGCGCTCGATTGTCCTTTGGGCACGCTCCATGTTCGGCGGTTCGGCCATGAGCCAGCGTTGGCAGGCGTGTGAGTTTGCGACGACGGCAGCGAGCGGCTGGTTCACCTCGTGGGCGATGGAGGCCGAAAGCTCGGCAAGGCTCGCGACCTGGCTCGCTCGCGCGAGACCCTCTCGCGCCTGACGCAGATCTTCCTCCGCCCGAACCTCGCCGTCGATATCGAGGCAGATGACATTCCATTGGACGATGGCGCCTTCGGCATTGCGCATCGGCGCAGCGCGCGTCTCGACCCAGCGATATTCGCCATCGAACCGCCGCAGGCGATGCCTGCGCGCATAGGGCTCACCGGTGCGCAATGAATGGGCGTAGTTCTCCTTGACCCCTGCCACGTCGTCGGGATGAACGCCGGCATCGAGCGTGCCGTCCAGCCGGCTTTTTCCCGTTCCATCAAGCGCTTCGAGCCTGTATCCGAGGAAGTCGCGCAGCTGAGGATTGCGATAGACCGGCTCCCCATCCGGCGCCGCGCAATCGATCATTGCCGGCAGCGTTTCAACGATCTGCCAAAGCGAACGCTCTCTCTCGCGCAACTCTTGCTCGATGCGCAATTGATCGTCGATGTCATGCGTCAGGCCATACCACTGAATGATCTGCCCGCTCTCGTCCCTGAGCGGCTCGGCGCTGCCTCTGACCCAGCGATAGACGCCGTCAGCGCGCCGCAGGCGATATTGCTTCGAGAAACGCTCGCCGGTGGCGAAGGAATGCTTCAGCGCCTCGGAAAGGCTCTCCGCATCGTCGGGATGGATGGCGGCTTCTATTATGGCGGACAGCCGGTTCATGCCGGGCTTTTCTGGGTTTGCAATGTCCGGGCCGAGAAAATTGATCAGCCGCTTATTGAAGAAAGTTGGCTCGCCATCCGCATTCAAGCGCCAGAGAAGGCTCGGGACGATGTCGACGAGCTGCGACAGCTCCCGTTCCCGCTCGCGCAGTGCCTGTTGCGCTCGCACCTCGTCATCGATATCGACCGCAGCGGCATACCATTGCACGATCGTTCCATTTTGATCCCGCAACGGCTCTGCGCGCCCCTCCATCCACCGATACGCACCGTCGGCGTGGCGCCGGCGATACTTTATCGTATAGGGCTCGCCGGTCGCGAGCGCACGACCGAGCACCTCGCGCATGCGAGGTCCATCGTCGGGATGCACGGTTGCTCCGATGAGCACCGCCAAACGGCTGAGATCGGGTTTGTCCCAGGCTGCGACATCATCCATCCCGATGGATTGCAGGGTGCGCCTGCTGAAGAAGGTTGGCTCGCCATTCGGCGCCATGCGGGCAATGTGAACCGGAACCATGTCGACGAGCTGTGACAGTTCGCGCTCGCGGTCACGTAGTGCCTCGAGCGCACGCACTTCTTCGTCGACATCGAGGGAAACGCCGTACCATTGCACGACCTTGCCGTCGTCGTCCCGCCGCGGCTCCACCCTGCATTCCGCCCAGCGATAGACGCCGTCCTTTTCAAGCCAGCGAAACCGCATGGCGGTGCCGCTGCCGCTTTCGAAGCATTTGCGCAGCGTGCGCTGAACGTCGGGCGCCTCATCGGGATGGATCAGTTGCTGCAGCAACTCGTCGATGCGGGGTTCGCCGTCGGCGTCGAAATCGGCGATGACGGCGCGGAAGTGATCCTGATAGCGTTTGTTGAAGTAGATTGATCCGCCCGCCGGCTCCACGCTCCAGATGCGGACAGGAACGGCGTCGATCATCTGCTGCAACTGCTGTTCGCTCCGGCGCAGCGTCTCTTCGGCATGGACTTGATCGTCGATATCGTGACAAAGCCCGTACCACTGAACGATGCTTCCCGCCTGATCGCGCATCGGCTCGGCGCGACTCGACATCCAGCGATAGACGCCGTCGGCGCGGCGCAGCCGATACCGCATGGCGAAATTCTCGCCCGTGACGAGGCAATGGCTGAGCGACTCTCTCAACGCCGCGGTGTCATCGGGATGAATGATGGCTTGAAGGACTGCTTCCAGCCGGCTCATATCCGGCTTGTCGGCATCGGCCACGTCAAGGCCGAGGAAATCAACCATGCGCTTGTTGAAGAAGGTCGGCTCGCCCGCGGGCGTCAGACGCCAGACGTGGCTCGGAACCATGTCCACCAGTTGCGATAGCTCGCTCTCCCGTTCGCGCAATGCGTCAACGCTTTGTCGCAACGAAAGCGACGCCAGTTGATGCTGGCGGGATATGGCCGCGACGATGAGCGCCGAAAGCGCCGAGATGGCCAGAAAAAGCTGCAGCATGATCTGCTTGTGCTTCTGGGACTCCGGATCGCCCGCGAATTGACCGGCGCCGGTTATCGTGAAGACCGCCGTAATCAGTGCCAGCAGCACGAGCGATATTGCCGCGCCCTTGAACTCGAAGCGGACCGCCGCCCACAGAAGAGGCGGCATGATGATATAGGCGAACGGAAGGTAGCCGCTCAGGGAAAGCGCGGCGATGGCGAGAAAGATGAGGCCGAGAACGCAAGCCTCCATCCATTGCGTGGTCGACAGCTGCAGTCTGCCCCGCCAGCTGTGTAGCACGACGAGCGCCAGCGGCGCCACGATGAGAACGCCGGTCGCATCGCCGATCCACCAGAGAGGCCATGCCGTCGCGAAGGATTGCGAGAGGATGCTAAACCACTCCAGCGTTGCGCTTCCAATGGTGGCGCTGACGATCGGAGCAATCCCGGCGCCGAGCGCGACGAAAGCGAGCACTTCCTGCAGGCTTTCCAGCCGCACCGGCCGCTGCAGAGCGCGGTTCACGAGCCAGGCGCCCGCCACCGCTTCCAGAGCGTTGCCGAGATAGATCAGGAAGGCGGCAAGCGGTGGACTGTGAAACCACAGGCCATTGCTGAACATCTCCGCCAGGCAGCCGCCCAGCACCCACCAGGGCCAGCTATATCCGGAACTGAGAATAAGCGTCGCGATGAAAAGCCCGCTCGCCGGCCAGATGGAAATGCCGGTTCCAGGCACGATCGCCAGAGATTGGGCGAAGCCGCAGGCGAGCACATAGGCGAGGAAGAAAAGCCCCAGACGCGGGAATGGCGGGCGGTGCAACCAGACCCTCTCCATCAACCGCTCCGGCCGGACAGGTAAAGCCTGGGGATCGTCAGTGTTTCCTACAGCAGGTGTTTTCCATTTCGGGGCCGGCGCGCTCATATTGAAACCGTAATCTTGCCGCAACACAACCGCAACTCATGGAAATCCATGCATTGCGCGGGAATAGAGCCGATTTTTCGGACCCTGGCGTAGTCTTTGGTGTTTCCGATGAGGCATCCTAAACTTTGGGCTGGCTTCACTATGCCTTGCGTCTCGGACGTTCGACCTCAGGCATGATGGAATGCGCTCGGCGGTCAGGTCATTCTCCGTCGGCGCAAGCACGAGGATGACGCAAAGAGGAGGCCGACATGAAGATCGTGGTAGCGGGAGCAAGCGGCCTTATCGGAACGCAACTTGCGGCGGATCTGCGGCGCTCGGGCCACGACGTCACGGCCGCATCTCCGTCGCTCGGCATCGATACAGTGACTGGCAAGGGCCTGGAAGCGGCAATGACATGTGCCGACGTCGTTGTCGATGTGACCAATGCCGCCTCCTTCGGCGACAGTTCGGCGCTGGATTTTTTCAAGGCATCGACGAAGAACCTGCTCGCGGCGGCGGCGGAAGCCCGCGTCCGGCACTATCTCGCGCTCTCCGTCGTCGGCACGCCGCGCCTCGTCGAAAGCGATTATTTCCGCGCGAAGGCGGTGCAGGAAAATCTCATTCGGGCTTCAACTCGCCCCCACACGATCATCCGCTCGACCCAGTTCTACGAATTCATCAACGGCGTGATCGACATCGGCGCCGAGGGCAACGTTGTTCGTTTGCCTCCGGCCTCCGCGAGGCCGGTCGCGGCTCGGGAAGTCGCGGCATTCCTGGCGGAACTGGCAACAGGAAATCCCTTGGGCAACATCATCGAGATCGGCGGCCCCGAACAGTTCGGCATCGATGACATCGCCCGGATCTATCTCGCCGCGAATGAAGACCAGCGACAGGTGATAACCGATCCATCCACCTCGTATTTCGGGGTCGAACTGACGGGTGACGTGTTGCTGCCTCATGTCGGCGCGCGCGTGGCGACCCAGAAGCTCTCCGAGTGGCTCTACCAGTCGATGGCGGCTTAGCGGCGTTCTTGAATTTTGCTGAATGAAGTAATACCTGCTTCTTGGAGAGTATTACAGAAGGCGTTCGCTATGACCACCACCGTTACTGCGAAAGGGCAGGTGACCATTCCGAAGCCTGTACGGGACATGCTTGGCATCGTTCCTGGCAGCCAGGTCGATTTTCATCGTGCTGCCGACGGCAGTGTGGTCCTGACGCGTGCCGACAAGAAACGGCCGGCGAGCCGCTTCGAGATGCTGCGCGGTCATGCCGGCAAGGGCCTCGATACCAACGCTATCATGGCTTTAACGCGCGGCGAAACGTGACCCTTGTTGATACCAATGTGCTCCTGGACCTCGTAATCGACGACCCGGAATGGTCGGACTGGCCTGTTGCGCAGCTCGAAGCCGCGAGTATCGAGGGCCCCTGCTCATTAACGATGTAGTCTATGCCGAACTTGCGGTTCGATACGAGAGGATCGAGGCGCTGGAGGCCTTTGTTGAACAGGCCGCCCTCGACATGACGCCGATGCCGAGATCCGCTTTGTTTCTCGCCGGCAAGGTTTTCACGCAATATCGCAAAGCAGGCGGTACGCGTACCGGCGTGCTTGCCGATTTCTTCATCGGCGCTCATGCCGCCGTGCAGCAGCTGCCGCTCCTGACGCGAGATGGCGGCCGCTATCGCAGCTATTTCCCCTCCTTGAAATTGATAGCGCCCGGTTCGTGAGGCGAAGACCTGCGTGACGGCAGATTTCAACAAATCTCCTGCAGCGGCGGCTCAAGCTTTTGCGACGGCTCCAACACTGTCGGCCGGTTTGGTCTTCGCACCAAAGGGTGAATCCTGTTCTATTGAATAACTAGGGAGTGATGCCGACCGAGACGGGGATCATGCTCCAGCCGTGCAGTGCCCCGCCGGCTCGGCCCCAAGTCTATCGCGGGCCATGTGCCCCATCGAAGATATGCCGCGCCTTGGCCCTCGGCGCAGCGACGGAATGACGATTGACCAGCGAGCATTCGAGCTTCGTAATTGGATAGCGCTTGCCGGGCATGGTCTGCAGGTTGAGATGTTCAATCGCCCACTGACCCATGGCGAGGTGCGGAAGGACCGAAGTGGTCAACGCCGGTACCAGATGTCTCGAAATTTCTTCGTCGTCGTACCCGACCACCGACATGTCCTGGGGAATGCGAAGCCCGGCATCTTTGAGCGCTTCATAGCATCCCACTGCAGTGCGGTCGTTCTGGCAGAAAATCGCGGTCGGGGGTTCCTGCAAAGCAAGCAATTGCATCGTAGCGGCGTAGCCGGCACCGGCCGACCAGTCGCCTTCAACGACCAATTCTGGATCGAAGGGTATATCGGCGGTCGCTAGTGCACGGCGGTATCCCGTCAGCCGGTCTTGCGCAGCCTGCATCCAAATCTCGCCGGTGATCGTTCCGATGCGATGGTGGCCGTGCGTGATCAGATGCCGGGTGGAGCTCTGGCCTCCGGCGATTTCACTTGGCACTACGGCTGGAAAGGCATGATCCGCCGTGTAGCAGTTCAACAATACCGTCGGGATGTTGAGTTCACAGACATAAGAGGGGAGTTGGACCTCTCTGGTATAGATTGTCATATATATGAGTGCGGATATGCCCCCGTTCGTCAGGGCCCTGATTGCTTTTGGCTCCATGACGGGATCACCCAGCGTCTGGGTAACCAACAACACGTTGCCCGTGTTCCAAGAGGCTTGGCGGGCGCCCTCAATCGCCACAATTGCTTCCGGGCTGGTAGCGAGCTGATCCACGGCGAAACCGACCACGTTGTCCAGGCCCGAATAAGAGGCCTTCATGGTATAGCTTGTCCCCATGTAGCCTAGGGCGCGCGCCGCCTCCAATACGCGGTCGCGAGTCTGCTGTGAGATGCGGGTGCCGGGCGTGTCGTTGAGCACGAAGGAAACAGCCGCCTGTGAGCAGCCGGCCGCCGCGGCTATGTCCATCATCGTCACGCGGGCCGGCTTTTCTATTGCAGGCTTCTTTGGGGTCCTGGGCTTACGCATTCGCGGGAACGCTCTCCGATTCTGAGTGTAACAGGCATTTTTTGATAATAAATATTAGCACTTGTCCGAAAGTGATGGCAATCACGTTAGGGGTTGAAATTCTTGGTCGTCATTGGCGGAAAACTTCATTCGAACCCTTCCCGGATGAAATGTTTTGATGCGCATTGATAATACTATTTACTAATTAAGATTCTTGTATACCGTCAGGGGGCGATCGGAAACAATGCCTAGTCGCTCTGCGACGGCCCTAGGAGGGGGCGCGCATTTGGCCGGCCGTATATCGCAAACGGGCCTGCGCGACCGCGGCCCTCGGGAGGTATGCCATGAAACAGCTGAAATGGAATGCAGCCTTGTTCCTTGCCGGGCTGATAGTGAGCGCGGCGCCACTTGCAGCATCTTATGCCGCCGATAAGCCGACCCTTGCTTTCGTTGTCAACGGAGCGTCTGACTTCTGGAAAGCCGCGGAAGCAGGCGTGAAGAAAGCCCAGGCCGAATTGCCTGACTACCAACTGGAGCTCAAGTACCCTGAGCAGGCATCGGTAGCCATCCAGCAGCGCCTGATGGAAGACCTTGTCAGTGCTGGCGTCAAGGGGATCATGGTTTCCGCAGTCGACCCCAAGACCCAGACCGAGGGCTTGAACAAGATCGGCTCACAAACAGCTCTCTTCACGACCGACAGCGACGCGCCGCAGACCAACCGCGTCGCTTATATCGGCTCATCCAACATCGACGCAGGTCTGCAGGCAGCCGAAATCGCGAAGAAGGCAATGCCGGATGGCGGCAAGTGCATCGGTTTTGTCGGGCTCCTCGGCGCCGATAACGCCAAGGAACGCATTCAGGGTATGAAGGACGGACTTAAGGGCACGAAGATCGAGCTGACAGATGTGCGCGGCGACGATATCGACCAGACACGCGCAAAAAAGAATGTCGAGGATGCTCTGGTGGCCAGCCCGGACGTGACCTGCATGGTCGGCTTCTACTCTTATAACACGCCACGCATCTATGAGGCGCTGCGCGACGCCGGAAAGCTTGGTCAGATCACTGTCGTCGGCTTTGACGACGATCCGATCACGCTCGGAGGCGTCAAAGAAGGCACGGTCGCGGCAACCGTCGTGCAGCAGCCATTCGAATGGGCTTATCAGGGGATGAAGCTGATGGCCGCCTACCTCAAGGGCGACAAGTCCGGTATTCCCAGCAACGGCTTGATCATCATTCCGACAGTGATCATCGGCAAGGATGACGTCGATAAATATGCCGCTAACCTGAAGGCCATGGCTGGAAAGTAATTCCCTCTCGCGGCGGGGGTACTCCCCGCCGCGAAATGTTTCTTGCCGCAGCACCCGCAGTCATGGACAGGCAATGAATCATAGCTCAGACATCCCGTCACCGGACGCGCCTGCAACGCCGTTCCTTTCGCTTTCCGGCGTTGGCAAGACTTTTCCAGGCGTCGTGGCGCTTGACGGGTTGTCGCTCGACATCGTGCCGGGAGAGGTCATCGGCTTGGTCGGCGAGAACGGGGCCGGAAAATCGACGCTGATGAATATTCTTGGCGGCGTGATCGCTCCGGATCGGGGCACGATCCTGCTCGATGGCGCAGAGCTTCGCCACCTCACCGTGGAGACGAGCATCGCATCCGGCATCGCTTTTGTGCATCAAGAACTCAACCTTTTTGACAATCTCGACGTCGCCGCCAATATCTTCCTGGGCCGTGAGCCGTTGAAAGCGGGACCTTTCAAGTTTGTCGATCGCGCTCGGCTTCGCGAGATGGTGACCCCGCTCTTGAAGCGTGTAGGGGCACATTTTTCCGCCGATACACCCGTTGCGGCGCTTTCCCTCGCCGAACAGCAGATGGTGGAAATCGCCAAGGCACTGTCGATCAAGGCCAGGCTTGTCATCTTCGACGAACCCACGTCCAGCCTGCCGCTGGCCGAAACCGAGCGGCTCCTGAACATCATCAAATCGCTGAAAGCGGATGGTATCAGTGTGATCTTCATCTCGCACCGTCTCCACGAGGTTGAGCGCGTAGCGGACCGGGTAGTCGTATTGCGCGATGGCACGCTCGTCGGTACGCTCGCCAAGAAGGACATTGGCCATGATCAGATGGTCAAGCTGATGATCGGCCGGTTGCTCGCGGCCCGGACGGCAAAACCGCAGCGTTCGCCAGGCCCGGTCGCATTGAAGGTAAATGGTGTGCGCACCGAGGCCTATCCCAGCCGCCCCGTTGACCTGGAAATCAGGTACGGAGAAATCCTGGGGCTTGCAGGCCTCGTCGGATCTGGCCGCACCGAGCTTGCAAGGGTACTCTTCGGCATCGACCGGAGTTACGGGGGAGCCATTCTGCAGGACGGACGCCAAATTGCGATCGGTTCTGCTCGGGACGCTGTCGCCCGCGGCATCTTTCTGGTGCCGGAGGATCGCAAGCGCAATGGCATTCTTCTTGATCTTCCGATCGCCCAGAACATCACCCTTGCCGATCTTCCCAGGATTTCAAGTCGCTTCATGGTCTCCGCTGAACGGGAGATCGAGGCCGCTGAAAAGCAGCGTGTTCGTCTCGGTATCAAAGCGCCCTCCGTTTCGACGCGAACCGGCACTCTGTCCGGTGGCAACCAGCAGAAGGTGGTTCTGGCTAAATGGTTGTCGATGAGTCCGAGGGTAATGATCTTCGATGAGCCGACACGCGGCATCGATATCGGCGCGAAGAATGAAATCTACGGCCTGATGCGAGCGCTTGCCGATGCCGGTGTCGCGATCCTGATGATCTCCAGCGACATGGAAGAGGTGATTGGCGTTTCTGACCGCATCGCCGTCATGCACGAGGGCCAGATCGCCGGCATTCTCGAAGAGGACGAATTCAGTCAGGAAAGCGTCCTTTTGCTTGCTGTCGGCAAAAGCGTAAAATAGCGGCTGCGGCCATTATGGGTATCGGGGATGGGTCTCGAATGATCAAGAAAGATCTTGGACTGCTGCTTTTGATCATCGTTGTCGGCGTCGTCGTCGCCATCATCAACCCGCGCTTCTTGCTGCCGATCAACCTTGCGAACACCGCCAACCTGATCGGCCTGTTCGGGATCCTATCGATGGGGCAAGCTTTTGTCATTATTACGGGCGGTATCGAGCTTTCGGTGGGCTCGCTCGTAGCGCTTCTGGGCGTACTGTTCGTCGATTTCATTGCCGTTCAAGATATGCCCTGGACGTTGGCGTTACCGCTCATTCTCTTGCTCGGCGCAGTCATAGGCGCCGTCCACGGTTGGCTCATCACCCGGCTCAACTTACAGCCCTTCGTCGTCACCCTCTGCGGTCTCCTGATCTATCGCGGGGCGGCGCGCTTCTATACGGCCGACGGAACGGCGGGATTTGCCTTCGGTCAGAATTTTCCGCAGCTTGAGTTTCTGACCGCGGGGCGGTTCTATGGCATTCCGAGCACCTTCATTGCCATGGTCGTCATTGCCGTAGCCATGTGGCTGGTGCTTCATCGCTCTGTCTTCGGACGTTATCTTTACGCGATTGGAAAGAACGAAGAGGCTGCTCGCTATTCAGGTATTCGGACCGACCGTTTGGTTATGACGGCCTATGTCATCTGCGGACTGCTTACGGCGCTTTCGGCGATCTATTTCGCCATGTATACGCGCTCGATCTCGCCGGCGAGCCATGGCCAGTTCTACGAGCTCTACGCGATTGCCGCCGCCGTGCTCGGCGGCTTTTCACTCCGTGGCGGTGAGGGATCGATCGTCGGGGTCGTGCTGGGTACCGTCCTACTGCAGGAGTTGCAAAACCTTGTGAACCTGCTCGGCATTCCCTCGTCGCTGAACTTCGCCGTCATGGGTGGTGTGATTCTCATCGGCGTCCTGATCGACCAACAATGGCATTCGATCCGCGCAAAGCGACGCCTCGTCTCCGCCGCACGGCAGACTGAATCCCGTCTTCCAAACGAAGGAAGCTTGCCGGTGGTTGCTAACCGGGACTAAGAAGCAGCCAAGCGGATTGTCGGCTGCTCATCAAGGACATAGTGTCATGACCATCGGTATACCGCCGAAAGGTGGCGTTGGCCGACGCTATTTGGACGAAAGCGATCGCCCATCGCCGCGGTGAAATTGCCGGTTTGCCGTACGAACAGCAAGACGGAAAGCCCACGCATTCTCGAACCGCACGACGCTTTGATGTGTCGTGCTGATCAACGGCAACAAAACCTGACGGATGACTGGCTACGGTTACCTTGAGCCTGTCTGTGCCGCGGGAGCGTGCCGCAAAAACGCAATGAATTCCAGATTCATAACGAGAATGAAGGCCTTGCCCGTGGGCATCGCGAGCGGTGCCAATCACCGCCGTCCGATCCGCCAAACCTCCAGGTTTCGGAGCCCGGTTTTAGTGGCTCTGATGCGTGTTTTGGTTAAGCATTTGTAATCCAGCCACGAATCGCGGCATATAGTAACTGCGCAACTGAGGCGCTTTCGTTCAAAATTGCGCAGTTATTTGGGAAAACCAATATGCAGCCGAGGCTTGCTCTCCAAGACGATCAAGAGCATCTCCCGTCACTTCTGGCAACAGATGCGCAGGAGTTGTCCTATCAACTTCAGCAGCATCAGGCGAAAATCTTTCCCCCTTTGTCGCAGAAGACGATCAGGACATTTTCTCCGGCGGAGGCTGCGGCCTTCATCGGCATCGGCGAAGGTTATCTCCGGCAGGTGGCCGCTGATGGCCATGGTCCGGATCCGCTGGCAAACGGTCGACGGCTCTATAGCGCAACCGACATGGACCGGATCCGCCGAGTCCTCGACGAGCGGAACGGCACGCCGAAATATGTGCCGGCCCGCAGGCCGGGCGAAAAGCTCCAGATCGTCTCCGTGATGAATTTCAAGGGCGGCTCGGGCAAGACCACGACCGCGGCCCACTTCGCGCAATTCATGGCGCTCCGGGGCTACCGCGTCCTTGCCGTTGACCTCGACCCGCAGGCGTCCCTGTCTGCTTTGTTCGGCCATCAGCCGGAATTCGACGTCGGTGTGGGCGAAACGATCTACGGCGCGATCCGCTATGACGATCCGCGCCCGATCGCCGACATCGTGCGCGCCACCTATACGCCGAACCTGCATCTCATTCCCGGCAATCTCGAATTGATGGAATTCGAGCACGAGACACCGAAGGCCATGACATCGGGTAGGGCCGAGACGATGTTCTTTGCCCGCATCGGCGAGGTGCTGACCGATATCGAGAGCCTTTACGACATCGTCGTCGTCGACTGCCCGCCGCAGCTCGGCTTCCTGACAATGTCGGCGCTCTGCGCCGCGACCTCGGTGCTGATCACGGTTCATCCGCAAATGCTCGACGTCATGTCGATGTCGCAGTTCCTGACGATGACCAGTGAACTCATGTCTGTCGTCGAGAAGGCCGGCGGGCGCACCAGCTATGACTGGATGCGCTATCTTGTGACGCGGTTCGAACCGAATGACGGGCCGCAAAGCCAGATGACCGGCTTCATGCGGGCGATCTTCGGCAATCGCATGCTCCACAACGCGATGGTGAAATCGACGGCCGTTTCCGATGCAGGCGTCACCAAGCAGACACTCTACGAAGTCGAGCGCTCGCAATTCACACGCGGAACCTATGATCGGGCGCTGGAGTCGCTGAACCTCGTGAATGGTGAGATCGAAGCGCATATTCGCTCCACCTGGGGAAGGAGATAGGATGGCGCGCAAGAACCTGATCGAATTTTCCGCACCGAGCCCGGCAAGGGCGGAAGCGGTCGCGCCGCGCGAAAATCGTCCGATTGCCGGCTTCGTGCCGCAGGAGCGCAGTGGCGGGCCGGTCGGCGGCATTACCAAGACACTCGGCAACATCACCGAGAAGATGGAGCGCGCCAGCGAGCTGGAGCGGCAGCTTGCCGCGGGCCAGATGATCGTCGAGCTCGATCCCGGCCTGATCGACGCGTCTTTCGTCAGCGATCGCCTGGCGCTCGATGCTGGCGAGCTCGCCGAGCTGGTCGAACAGATCCGGGAGCATGGGCAGCAGGTCCCGATCCTCGTGCGTCCGCATCCGGAAGCCAAAGGCCGCTATCAGGTCGCCTATGGCCATCGCCGCCTGGCAGCCACGAGAGAGATCGGCATCAGAGTCCGCGCGGTCGTCCGTGACCTGACCGACGGCCAGCTGGTCGTCAGCCAAGGCCAGGAAAACAGCGCCCGCACCAATCTCTCCTATATCGAGCGCGCGCTCTTCGCGTCGCGGCTCGAGGAACGCGGCTTTGCCCGCGACGTCATCATGGCGGCGCTGAGCGTCGACAAGGCGGCGCTGTCGAGGATGCTGATCGTGATACGGCAGGTGCCGTTGGCGCTCATCAACGCCATAGGTGCTGCGCCTGATATTGGCCGGCGGCGATGGCTGGAACTCGGCGAGCAGCTCGAAAATGCCGATGTCGAGAAGATCATCGCGGAGTTGTCCGCGGACGACGCGCGGAAGATGACGAGCGACGAGCGGTTTCACCGGGCATTCGTTCTGGCAAAGAAAAAGGCCGCGGCATCGAAGCCGGCAGTCGTCAAATCCGAGGTCAGCGGCGTGCCGGTGACCGTTAAAAAAACAGCATCCGGCGCAACCTTTGTCTTCGACGGCAAGACTGCGCCCGGTTTCGACCAATTTGTCCAGGAACGGCTACAGGTTCTGTTCCAGGAGTTCAAAAAGCACAGAGGAGCGTAGCGCGCAAAAGAAAAAGGCCCCCAACGACGCCGTCGTGGAAGCCCTTCTCAGATCTTAAGCACATCGAGAATCGCATTTCCACGAATCACAGTCAAGCGTCTTAGGCACCAAAGTGGTGGACTGTTTTCTTTTGCCTGAACGAAGGTGAAGGCAAATGGAGAGTGGATATGTGACGACGCCCTTTGGGCGGCGGCCGATGTCGCTTGGCATGCTGGCAAGCCAGCAACTGGCCGAGAGCATCGAGCCCGGGATAAGACGTAGCAAGTGGAAACTGTTCAGGGCGATTTGCGAGGCGCGGCCGGCGCTTGGTGTGACCGATCGGGCGCTGACGGTGCTCGATGCGCTGCTCACCTTCTATCCCGGTGACGAGATTTCCGAGGAGAAGGGCCTGATCGTCTTTCCCTCGAATGCGCAGCTTTCGCTTCGCGCCCGGGGTATGACGCCGGCGACGCTGCGGCGACATCTTGCCGTGCTGGTCGAGGCTGGCCTGATCCTGCGCAAGGACAGCCCGAACGGAAAGCGCTATGCGCGTCGCGACAGGGAAGGGGAGATCGGTGAGGCGTTCGGCTTCAGCGTCGCGCCACTGCTGGCGCGCGCGGTCGAAATCGAAAACCTGGCCGCCGAGGTGGTTGCCGATCGAGAACTCATCCGGGCGACCAGGGAGCGCCTCACCGTGTGCCGGCGGGATATCTCGAAGCTGATCGCAGCAGCGATCGAGGAAGGTGTGCCTGGCGACTGGGAGCAGATGTCGCTGATGTTTCACGGTCTCGTACGCAGGATTCCACGCGTCGCGGGGGCCGAGGAATTGGCTTTACTGCTCGACGAGATGGGGCTGCTGCGCGACGAAGCCGTCAACCTGCTGGAAAGACATATAAAATTACAAAAATTAGACGCCAATGAGTCTCAAACTGAGCGCCACAAACAGAATTCAAACCCCAACTCCACTTCTGAACTTGAACCAAGCTTCGACACGAAGCAGGGCGCGAAGCCGGCGACCGATAACGACCCGGTCGCCGGACCGCAGGACGAGCGAAGATTGAAACATCCGGCATCGGCCGGCGCAATGAGCGGCAGGAAATCCGGCGCGGCTGAATCGGCGGCGGGACAGACGCTGAAATCCTTCCCGTTAGGCCTCGTCCTCCAGGCCTGTCCGCAAATCCTCGATTATGGGCCGGGTGGAACGATCGGCAATTGGCGCGACCTGATGTCGGCGGCCGTCGTCGTCCGCTCGATGCTCGGCGTCAGCCCCTCGGCCTATGAGGAAGCCTGCGCCGGCATGGGGCCGGAAAACGCCGCGACGGTGATCGCCTGCATTCTGGAAAGGGGCGGGCACATCAATTCGCCCGGCGGTTATCTCCGCGATCTCACCCGTAGGACCGAGAGAGGCGAGTTTGCGATCGGTCCGATGCTGATGGCGCTGGTGCGGGCAAATGGTGGAGTGCGGCGCGATGCCGGCTGATGGACTTCGGCTGCAGCACAGTCGTGCATCGAGTGATTGCTCGGTCAGCGCGGCGGCGTGGTACTTTCCCGCAGGATCAATTCGACGGGCCACAATTCATGGATCTCGTCTGCGGGGCGGCCAGCGATGAGCTGTAGTGTCAGCTCGGCGCAGCGTGTGCCCGCAGCACGCATGGAAGATCGTGTAGTCGAAAGCGACGGGACCATATTCTCGGCCGTCAGATAGGGGAAGACGTCGTCATGGGCGATGACGGAAACGTCCTGTCCGACCGTCATCCCAAGCGAACGGACGGCACGGTAGACACCAAGCGCAGTCATGGTGGAACCGGCAACGATGGCGCTCGGGGCATTGGCGCTCTCCAGAAAAGAGCGGGCGTGGCGAAAGCCGCTCTCGTCGGAAAATTTATCGCAGACCATCAGGCTGGGATCTGCGGTGAGCCCACGCTCCTGATGCGCTATCCGAAAACCCTGTTCGCGATGGATTGAATAGGTTTTGCCACGCAGGCCATTGATCATGCCGATGCGCCGGTGCCCGAGATCGAGCAGGTGTTCGGTCACTCTGCGCACGGCATTTTCATTGTCGATATCGAGCCAGGCATGAACGTGCTCGGTCTCCGAGCGGCCGTGGACCAGAAAAGGCACGCCGAGGCTGTTCAGCATTTCGATCCGCGGATCTCTGGGGCGTGGCGAATGAATGATCACCGCGTCTACCCGGCGGCTTTCGACCAGGCGCCGGTACGCCTGGATCTCGTCTTCGTCATTATGCGCGGTAATAGGTGTGATGAGAATATCCGTATCGGTCGTTTCCAGGCGCTGCGCCATCCCCGACACGAATTCGGCAAAATGAATTTCTCCTGAACGCCCCATCATGACGCCGATCGCTCCGGCTCTTCCAGTCTTCAGGCGCACGGCATTGATATCGGGGCGATAGCCAAGCCGCATTGCTTCGCTCGCAACCCGGGCGCGCGTGGCTTCGCTCACCTCCGGATAGCCGCTAAGTGCGCGACTGACCGTGGTCGGAGAAAGCCCAAGCTGCTTTGCAAATTCACGAAGTTTCATCGATGTCTTCTTTGTCCGGGAAATCAATGGACGATGCGTTGATGATGCGCAACGGGCAAGTGCTGATTCAGTTCAAATTGAAAACGGTTTCAATTATGTGACGTTGAAATGTCGGCTGCGGATGCCGGATATACGCCCTTATCCGCGCAGCATGGCTATTATTATCATACAAATACAACCTCCAGAAGCCGGTTTTGGTGTCTTGACGTCATCAAAGCCTTCTGCGATGTTGCGTTTGCCAAATCGATTTCAATTTCTGGGAGGAGATTATGAAAAACTTTGCTCTGGCCTTATCCGCGATTGGACTTGCTCTCGCGGCCGGCCCCATCCACGCCGCAGAAATTTCGTTTGCCGCGAACACCACCGGGAAAAACGTCGAATTCCTGAACAAGCAGCTCGCGATTTTTGAGAAGGAGACCGGCAATCAGGTGAAGCTCGTCACCATGCCATCGTCGAGCAGCGAACAGTTCTCGCAGTATCGCTTGTGGCTTGCCGCGGGGAACAAGGACATCGACGTCTATCAGACCGATGTCATCTGGGCGCCGCAGCTTGCCGACCAGTTCATTGATCTGAAGGAGGCCACCAAAGATGTGGCTGGCCAGTTCTTCCCGTCGATCATCGCTTCGCAGACCGTCAATGGCCGGCTCGTGGCGCTGCCGTTGTTTACCGATGCTCCGGCGCTGTTTTACCGAAAGGACCTGCTCGAGAAATATGACAAGCTGCCGCCGAAGACCTGGGACGAGATGGCCGCAACCGCCAAGGAGGTCCAGGATAAAGAGCGTCAGGCCGGCCAGAAGGACCTTTGGGGCTACGTCTTCCAGGGCAATTCCTATGAGGGGCTGACCTGCAACGCGCTGGAATGGGTGAAGTCGTCGGGGGGCGGCCAGATCGTCGAGCCGGACGGCACGATCTCGATCAACAACGAGAAGGCGGCGGCAGCGCTCGAACGCGCCAAGGGATGGATCGGCACGATTTCGCCGCCCGGCGTGCTCGCCTATCAGGAAGAAGAATCGCGCGGTGTCTGGCAGACCGGTAACGCTGTCTTTATGCGCAACTGGCCATATGCCTATTCCCTCGGCAACGGCGCCGATAGCGCCGTGAAGGGCAAGTTCGACGTGATGACGCTGCCGGTTGCGGCCGCCGGCGACAAGCCATCCTCGACACTCGGCGGCTGGAACCTGGCGGTGTCGAAATATTCGGAAAAGCAGGAAGCAGCCATCGCGCTCGTCAAATTCCTGGCGTCGAAGGACGTGCAAAAGGCTCGCGCCATCGAGCTGTCCAATCTGCCGACACTGACCGACCTTTATGACGACAAGGATATTGCCGCCGCGCAGCCCTTCATGCCCAACTGGAAACCCATCTTCCAAGATGCGGTGCCGCGTCCTTCGGCGACAGCCAAGGTGAAATACAACGAAGTGTCCTCCAAGTTCTGGACGGCAGTGCACAATACGCTGTCCGGCAGCGGCTCGGCCGCCGAGAACCTCGAGCTCCTGGAAGCCGACCTGACGACCCTTAAGGGCGACGCCTGGTGAGTAGCGGGACCGGCGGCCGAGAGGGCGTCGGTCCAGTCTCCGGAGGGCTAAACGGAAAGGCGTTTCATGACTGAAATCGTAGTTCCACAAGCAATTGAACCCAAGGTTTCCAAGCTCAGAGCCTCTACCGAGCTGCGATCCGAGCGCGTCCGGTCCGCCTGGATTTTTCTGGCGCCGACGCTGTTGATCCTGGCAGTTGTCGCGGGCTGGCCGCTGTTCAGAACCATCTATTTCAGCTTTACGAATGCGTCGCTCAACGACCTTGGCAATGCTGAGTTTGTCGGCTTTGCCAATTATTTGTCGTGGGTGACGCTGAAGAGCGGAAAGACCAACTATCGCGGCCTGCTGGCCGATCCGATCTGGTGGACTGCCGTCTGGAACACTGCCAAATTCACCCTCCTTTCGGTCGCGATCGAGACCATACTCGGATTGATCGTCGCGCTGGTGCTCAACGCGCAGTTCGTCGGGCGTGGCATCGTTAGGGCCGCAATCCTCATTCCCTGGGCGATTCCGACCATCGTCTCGGCCAAGATGTGGGCCTGGATGCTCAATGATCAGTTCGGAATTCTCAATGATATTTTGCTCGGCTTCGGCCTGATCAGCGAGAAGATCGCCTGGACCGCAAATCCGGAAACGGCGATGGTCGCCGTGCTGATCGTCGACGTCTGGAAGACGACGCCCTTCATGGCGCTTCTGATCCTTGCCGGACTGCAGATGGTGCCGGGAGATATTTATGAAGCGGCCAAGATCGACGGCGTCAATCCGGTCAAGGTTTTCTGGCGTCTGACGCTGCCGCTGATCCGGCCTGCCATCATGGTTGCCGTGATCTTCCGGATGCTGGATGCGATGCGCATCTTCGACCTGATCTATGTTCTGACGCCCAACAATGCGCAAACGAAGACCATGTCGGTCATGGCGCGCGAGAACCTGTTCGACTTCGACAAGTTCGCCTATGGCGCCACCGCCTCGACGGTGCTTTTCCTTATCATCGCCTCTGTCACCGTCCTCTATATCTGGTTCGGCCGCGTTAAGCTCGGCGGGGAGGAACGCTGATGCTGCTTTCGATCACCAGGAACACGCTTTTCTACCTGCTCGTTACGATCATCGTCATCATTGCGGTTTTCCCGTTCTACTATGCGATCCTCACCAGCCTGAAGACCGGCACGGCCCTTTTCCAAGTCGATTATTGGCCGACCTCGATCTCCTTCAGCAACTATGCTTCCGTCATGGGGCAGGGCAGTTTCGTTCGCAGCCTTGCGAATTCCGCGATGATTGCCTGCGTCGTGGTTTCAGCATCGCTGCTGCTCTCGATCACCGCTTCGTTCGCTTTGGCCAGGGTTCACTTCCGCGGACGGGCACTCTTGATGTTGACCATCCTGTCGGTGTCGATGTTTCCTCAGATTGCCGTGCTTGCAGGCCTCTTCGAACTGATCCGCTGGATCGGCATCTTCAACACACCCTTCGCGCTGATCTTTTCCTACGTGATTTTCACGCTGCCATTCACTGTCTGGGTGCTGACGACCTTCATGCGGGAATTGCCGATCGAGATCGAGGAGGCGGCGATCGTCGACGGCGCCTCGCCATGGGTCACCGTCACTCAGGTCTTCATGCCGCTGATGTGGCCGGCGCTGGTGACAACAGGGCTGCTCGCTTTCATCGCCGCCTGGAACGAGTTTCTTTTCGCGCTGACGTTCACATCGTCCGATACGCAACGGACGGTGCCGGTCGCCATCGCCCTGCTTTCGGGCAACAGCGCGTTCGAAATTCCCTGGGGCAACATCATGGCGGCTTCGGTGATCGTCACCGTGCCGGTTGTCGTGCTTGTTTTGATATTCCAGCGCCGGATCATTTCGGGGCTGACTGCCGGCGGCGTCAAGGGTTGAGGGAGAAGGACATGGCAGAGATCCGACTGGAGAACATCCGCAAGAGCTTTGGCGCTTTCGAGGTGATCAAGGGCGTGACGATGGAGATCCGCAGAGGCGAGTTCATGGTGTTCGTGGGGCCGTCCGGATGTGGCAAGTCTACGCTGCTCAGGCTTATCTCCGGGCTCGAGGACATCACCTCGGGAACCCTCGCCTTCGACAATGAGACGGTAAACCGGCACGCGCCGTCGAAGAGAGGGATCGCCATGGTCTTCCAGTTCTACGCGCTCTACCCGCATATGACGGTCTTCGACAACATGGCGTTCGGCATGAAGCTTTCCGGGAGCAACAGAGACGAATGCCGCCGGCGCGTCGAGCAGGCGGCCGGCATGCTGCAGCTCTCATCCTATCTGGACCGCTTGCCGCGACAGCTTTCCGGCGGGCAGCGTCAGCGTGTCGCAATCGGCCGGGCGATCGTGCGCGATCCCAAGGTCTTTCTCTTCGACGAGCCGCTGTCCAATCTCGACGCGGCGCTTCGCGTCGCGACGAGGCTTGAGATCGCCAAGCTTCATCGCAGCATGCACGGTACGACGATGATCTATGTGACGCATGATCAGGTCGAGGCCATGACGCTGGCCGATCGAATCTGCGTGCTGAGGGACGGCGTCGTCGAGCAGATCGGCACGCCGCTGGAACTTTACGAAAGCCCGAACTCGGTCTTCGTCGCCGGCTTCATCGGTTCGCCGAAAATGAATTTCCTGTCGGGCGGGCTGGCACAGCCCTATGACAGCCATACGATCGGCGTGCGCGCAGAGCATGTTCGCATCTCGCCCGAGTCTCCGGTTTGGAGAGGCACGGTCATCCATTCCGAAATCCTCGGCTCCGATAGCTTTGTCTATCTGGATATTGGGGCGGATGAGCCGCTTGTCGTGCGGGAGGCCGGCGTCGCCCGTCATGAGCCGGGCCATACGCTTGGCCTGGCGCCACTTGCCGGGCACATCCACCGTTTCGACCGGTCGGGCCGGGCGCTCGAACGTGAATCCATGCGGGCAGCCTGATCTTCCAGGCATCGATGTCTTTCCCGAAGCTCGATCCGCGTCAACTACAAGGAGAAAACGACGTGACCATACGCACCGTTGTC
>NZ_JBXSOL010000018.1:0-123825 GCF_057784555.1 Rhizobium sp. CNPSo 3670 | reverse complement strand
ACGAGCGAGCCGGCGAATGCCTTCTCCAGCTTGGCGTTCAGGGGAAACTTCTGGCCCACCAGTTCCTTGTCGTTCGAATAGAGGATGGTGCCGTCGTTTCGCCACAACCTGAATGAGACAAGGCGCCTGCCAAGTGCCCCCTGGCCGAGCGTTTCGTCGAGAGCCTGGGCGCTGCCTTCGTCCAGCAGCGATTCCGTTTGCATGTCGGGAAGCAGCGGCGCCACCACACTGTCGACGTAAAGAGCCGTCGCCGCGCCGGAATTATGAATGACGGCTTCCTCGATCAGATGAGTGACAAGGATGCCCACCAGAAACATGGCGGCGATCGAGACCAAGCCACCCGCGATGAAAAATTGCGAGGCGAGTGAGCGGGCATTCCAGCGGCGCAGCCAATTCATTTTGATACCGGTAAGAGACTTTCCCGACTAAACCTACAGCGTCTTTAGAGTTTTTCCAGACTGTATCAGGGCAGATTCCTGGTATCGAAGACCTCAGCGCCTCTGATGCTCTCGGTCAGTTGGAGGCTATCGCCTGACATGGCTGCGCCGAAGACATAGAGAAGGCCGGCGAGAACGATGACGAGGGCGATGACGGACACGTTCCAGGCATCATTCGTATGAGATCTGTTCCTTTGGGTCATATGCGGATCTCCTTCCGTATCGCTCAAACGACGCGGTCAGGCGACCGTTCCGCGTCGGGGACTTCGGTCGAAGGGGCTTGGGACCAAGGTCCGTCCCCGTGGACAACAGCGGATTCAGCCATATCTCACTTTGGATAGAGTTGGGCTTGGAGACTTGTGGTGACAGTTTCTGCGAACATCGAAGGCGCCGCATTTGCCGCGTCTCCCCCTCCGTTCGGGGCAGGTGTCGCCGATCTTTACCAGGCCCTTCTCGTGCCGATTCTCTTTGAGCCCTATGCGTTGGAAATGGCAATCGTCGCCGAACGGTCGAAGCCGGTCAGCGTGCTCGAAGTCGCGGCGGGGACCGGCGCCTTGACACGCGCTCTGCGAGCGAAGCTCGATCCGGCCGCCGAGATCGTTGCCACCGATCTCAGCCAGGCGATGATCGACGTCGGCGCACCATCTGTGACGATGTCGCGAACGCATTGGATGCACGCGGATGCGCAAGATCTGCCGTTCGCCCCTTTGATGTTCGATCTCGTCGTTTGCCAGTTCGGCGTCATGTTCTTTCCGGATAAGCCGAAGGCCCACGGCGAGGCGAAAAGAGTGTTGCGGAGCGGGGGCCATTTCCTGTTCTCGACGTGGGATTCGCTTGCTGAGAACGATTTCGCAAGATGTGTGGACGAATGCCTGACAAGCCTCTTCCCGTCGGATCCTCCCGATTTCCTCAGGCGCTTGCCATATTCTTACTTCGACCCCACCCCGATCAAGGCTGAAGTATCATCGGCGGGATTCGAGGCGGTTTCCTGCGAACGGCTCGAACTCACCTCCATCGCGGCCACAGCACAGGATGTCGCGACCGCTTTCTGCCGGGGCACGCCGCTCAGCGGAGAAATCGAATCGCGGGCGCCGGAGCGCATGTCGGAGATCGTTGATGAGGTGGCCGAGCGGGTGGCGTCCCGCTATGGCGCCCGTCCTTGCGGCAGCATGAGTGCCCTGGTCGTCTCCGGCCGCGCTCCTTAACCTCTTCCTAGTATCCTCTCGCGCGTGATTGTCCGTGCCGGGGCTCGTGCGGACAATCATTGTCCTGGCGCCTGGATTGAACCTACGGTCGCGGATTAGGGGATGAGGCGGTGGTTGAGGTAGGGAGAGGCATCGCGCCCATGACGTGCTGTTCGATCTCGACACAGGTTTCGTCATATTCCCGCACCAGCTTCAAATTGAACCGTCGCCTTCGAAGCCGATCACGCGCTTCGACCGCCATCTGATAGGCCTCGAAAAGCTCGAGCTGCCACGGGTCGCGCGCCTGCATGATCAGCGTCCGCATTTGCGGCAGACGCATGGCCAGGCGCCTGCGTCCTGCTTCCCGGCGGTTGGATCGTGTCATCTCCTCGGTCTCCTGCCCAAGCCCGCGATGCGATGGCGTGCGGCTCGAGAATAGCGCGGCTGAAGAATAATAAAATCCAGACCAAGGGCCGGGATGCCTCAGACCGAGGTCCGGGGCGTGGAACGACCTCGTCGCCAGCAAGTTGGTTTGGCAGCGGCAAGCAGGCCGCATTGAAAGGAAGGAGGAAAAGATGCTCTTCAAGCTTATTGCAGGCGCGGCAACTGCCATGACCCTGATGTCAGGTGTGGCATTCGCCCAGTCCTCGACCGTCAATGGTGCAGCTGGTGGCGCAATCACCGGAGCTATCGTTGGTGGTCCGGCCGGTGCTGCTATCGGCGGCGTTGCCGGTGCAGTCGTCGGCACGGCGATCGATCCGCCGCCGCAAAAGGTCGTCACCTATGTCCGCGAGGCTCCGGCACCGTCGGCACGAGTGGTCGTGAAGGAAAAGGTGGTCGTCGGCCAGCCCCTGCCGGAAACGGTCGTCGTGACCCCAGTTCCGGACGATCCGAAATATGCCTACGCGGTGGTCAATGACGAGCGTGTCATTGTCGAACCCTCGTCCCGCAAGGTGATTCAGGTGATCAAGTAACCTGATCGTTCACGTGGCTCTGCCGCGTTTTCCAAATCATCTTCAGATCAGCCGCACGATGGACGGCAGCGTCATCGTGCGGCCGCCGAGTCAGGAGAGGGAACATGATTTATCCCGAAGAGAAATCCGCTGGTTTCGCCGTGCCGCTGATCGCCATCCTCTTGGCGATCGTCGGCATTCTTGCCGTGCTGGTCGCGACCGGCGGTCACAGCAGCGCCGCGGCGCGCGTCTGGGTTCCCCAGGCGCAAGAGCAGGAGGCGGGCTGATGAATGGCATTGCGACGGTCGCCTTCGGCATCGTCAGCTCGGTTGGCGCCTGCATGGCAGCGGCATCCGTTGCCTCGCATGTTGTGGCGAATTCCGAACCGCGCGCGTTCACGGACCTTGCTGCCCCCGATCTGTGGACGACGAGTCCGGTGAAGGTCGATCCCCATCGGCAGCATTATGAACGAATTCCACCTGTCTATTCCAGCTATGTCACCGAGGCTCCGACCACCACGGTGCCAAGGGTGGCTTCGCAACCCGCTCGTCCGTGGACAGAACCTCAGAAACTGCGGCCAGAATTCGCTGCCGAGCACCTTGCCTGGTGCGCGCAGCGCTACCGTTCCTTCGATCCTGCGACCAACAGCTATCGATCCTATAGCGGCAGGACCCGCGAATGCTCTTCGCCGTTCCAGCAGGATATCGCCGAGAGCCATGAAGGCGGCGGCCCGAAAGTCAATGCCCAGGCAGCAGCCCGATGCGCCGCCCGCTATAGATCGTACCGACCGGAGGACAATACATATCAGCCATGGGAAGGACCGCGCCGCAGTTGCGACATGTCGGATCTGGTCGCGACGAGCAATTGACGGTTGACGGGCGAGCCGTACGAAACTGAACCGAACTGGCAAGCCAGACTAAAGTCCGTGTTGTAATCGCAGCGGTTGTGATATCCGGTTGTATTTGAGGGGCGGAGAGCGGGGATGGCAACGACGCTGATAGCAGAAATCCACCTGGCGCAGACAAGGCTTCCGTTCTTGAGCAGGGCGGAACGCGGAGCCCTTATCGTTCGTATTCTTCGCGAGTTGAAGATACTCCGTCGCGAAGTTCTCGGAAATGTGCCGGCCGATCGCTGCGTTTGGATCGATAAACTGATTGCGTCGGTTTCTTCGACAGTATCGGAAATCGTTACGATGCCGGACGCCGAGTTCAACCGTGTCTTGAACGAGTTCGAAAAGCTCATGGCAACGCTGCATAACATTTCGCACCCGCAGAAGCCGTCGAAGACGGTTCACTAGCGTCGGTTAAGGCGACGTACGATCGCGCCGGAAACCGATCCCGGCGCGGGAGCGTTCTCCTTCTATGATCGAAACAAAATCGCCCGCTGACCAGGACGAGAGGTCGCTCCGTGACGATGAGCCGAAGCCAGGTGCAGAGGTTTCCTTCCCTTACGACAGGATGACTGTCGAGCAGTTTCGAAACCGCTTCCCTCGTGCCCGCTGGAACGACGTGCGAAAGGCCTGGTTCGTTCCCGGCCGAACGGCGTCCCGTCGCATCGGCCGATGGCTTGCCGAGCTGGAGGCCGAAGCCGACGCGCATGCGGATGCGAAGGGACGCGATGCCTTCGCCTTCGATCCCATCGACAGTCCATATCTGGAACTTGGTAAGGCCGGCTTTCGAATCCGAACGCCCTATTCAAAAACCGTCGTCGACGAACTTCGCGAGGTGCCGTTCTCGCGATGGGACGGCGATCTTCGAATATGGCACGTGCCCTTTCGATCCTATGAGGAGCTGAGACGCAGATGGCCTGAGATCGAAGCGGCGGCTCGCAGAAACGAACCGGAGGAGAGGCGACGGCGTGCCGACGAGCGGAAGGGAACCGAACAGGAGATGCGCAGCAGGCTTCGCGCAGCGGAACGCAAGCGCCGCCGTTACCCGCTTCCGACCGACGACCTGCCGCCGACAGGACGTCCGGTGGCCACCTCGTATGGGATCGTCGTCTTCACAGAAATCACCGGCGAACTGGTCGATCCGGCTCTCGTCGCGGATTTCTACCCCGGGGTCACCGAGGATCATCTCTGGGGGTACTGGCGGGTCCCGACATTCGACGAACTTGTCCGTAGCTGGCCTGCGAAAACGCCTCCCCGCCGGGATGCCGAATGGTGGCAGCCGATGATCGAAGAACTGAGGCCCGCCCGGCGCGCCGCAAGAGCACGCGAAGCCAGGAAGCAAGCGAAGGCGCCGTGACCGGAGCCTGCCACCGGTCCTGCGGACTTGTAGCTGTGTCGGAGGATGTCCGGCTGGTGTGGGAACAAATTCCCACGTCGGCCATTTGTTGTCCATGAAAACAGCCCTGCCGATGTCGCTGCTCGCTCTGGCGCTTTCCGTTGGCGGCGCCTCCGCGCGGGAGCTTCTCCCCGAAACGATCAACGCCGCTTCCATTGCCGACATCGGGAAAGGAAAGCTGCAACCCGCAGATCCGGACCCGGCGATCATCCGCCTACAGGTCCTGCTCGACCGCGCGGGCTCGTCTCCCGGCGTGGTCGACGGTCTCTCCGGCGAGAATGTCGACAAGGCGGTGGCCGGCTTCGAGGCGATGAACAAACTTCCCGTGGACGGCAGGCCGGATCCGGATGTCGCCTCCCGGTTGGAAGACAATTCCCCCGTCGTTGAGAGCTATGTCGTCTCGCCGGAGGACGCCACGGGGCTGGTCGACAGGATTCCTGAGGATTACGGCGAGAAGGCAAAGATGCAGAGCCTCGGCTATACCAGCGTTGCGGAGAAGCTGTCTGAGCGCTTCCACATGGATCTCGATCTCTTGAATGCACTTAACCCTGGCTCGCATTTCGCGCCCGGCGAAAAGGTGTGGGTCGTTAATCCCGGCCCTCCCAGGCAAGGCAAAGTCAAGAGCATCGAGGCTGACAAGAAGTCAGGGCAGGTGCTGGCCTATGGCGAGGATGGGTCCCTAATTGCCGTCTATCCCGCGACGATCGGCAGCGAGGACAATCCGGCGCCTTCAGGAAAACACAAGGTCAAGGGCGTCTCGAGAATGCCGGTTTACCGATACGATCCGAAGCGAAATTTCAAGCAGGGAAAGAACAACAAGGTTCTGACGATCCCGAAGGGGCCGAACGGTCCCGTCGGCAGCGTTTGGATCGATCTGACCGAGCCGACCTATGGCATACACGGCACACCGGAGCCGAAGCTCATCGACAAGGTCGGCTCGCATGGCTGCGTGCGGCTGACGAATTGGGACGCCGAAGAGCTGGCCGGCATGGTCAAGCCGGGCGTCCTGGTCGAATTCGTCAATCGCAGTCCCGCCGCTCCGAAGTGAAGCGCAGGATCTGCGACTACCTACACGCTACCGCAGCGTCGAGTTCACGAAGCCTTGGCTTCGAAAGCCGGGGCGAAATCCCCAAGTGATTTCGCCTTGAGGATCGCGCCGCCGATATCCTGCTCCACGATCGCCTCGAGATCGGCAAAGCTGTCGATGACATAGTAGATCGGCTGAAGGATATCGATGCGGTAGGGCGTCCTGAGCACGCTCATCAAATCGAACGGTCGGAATTCGCACGCCGTGCCTTCCGTTGCCGCCTTCGCTTCGCTCGGAGAGGAGACGATGCCGGCGCCGAAGCAGCGGCGGCCTTGCGGCGTGTTGATCAGGCCGAATTCGACCGTGAACCAGAAAATCCGGAACAGATGCCATGAATAGCCCTTGCCGAGGCGCATGGCGGTTTCGCCGAAATGCCGGACGAAATTGGCATAGCTCTGGTTGGTCAGCAATGGGCAATGGCCGAACACCTCGTGGAACAGGTCCGGTTCCTCGATATAATCGATATGCTCGCGGCGGCGCAGGAAGGTCGCCAGCGGGAACTTGCCCTGCGAGAGAAGCTCATAGAAGCGCGAAGGCGGAATAAGTGCCGGCACGCCTTCGACGCCGAAACCGGTGGTCTCGTTCAGGCGTCTGTTCACATCGAGGAGCTGAGGCACTTTTTCCGGCTTGAGCCCCAGCAGTTTGACGCCGTCCAGATATTCCTGGCAAGCCTTGTCGGCCAAGAGCTTCATCTGACGCCGGTAGAGTTCGCCCCAGATCTGATCTTCTTCGGGGCTATAGTCATATAGGCCGTCCGAGCCGGGCAGTTTGGCGGTGTAGCTGCTTTCCTTGGTCATCGGCTGATCCTCCCGGGAATGGCGATGTCTCTGTTATTATGCTCCGTGTTTGACGGATTTTCTTTTCTTTCATGCCGGGTATCGCCATAGTGGTGGGAGATATTTCCGAGTACGATGGCTACAATGAAAGAATCTGGGAATTTCCGCCGCAAGCTTCTGCAACTGATTCAGGCCGACGGCACTCTGTCGCTGGCGGATCTGGCGGAAAAAGCCGGCATGTCGCAGAGCTCGGCCTGGAGGAAGATCCAGGAACTAGAAGCCGACGGCGTCATCCGCAAGCGCGTGACGTTGCTCGATCCCGGCAAACTCGATCTCAAGCTCTGCGTGGTTGCGCACGTGACGCTGGAGGATCACCATGAGGAGGCGGTGGCTTCTTTCGCTTCAGTGGTGCTGGAGCGGCCGGAGATCATGGAGTGCTACGCCTTGTCGGGCGCCTTCGACTACATGCTGAAGATAAGGGCGAGGGACGTCGAAAGCTACGAAGCCTTCATGACCCGCTATCTCATGCGCAACCCGCATGTGCGCACCGTCGTATCAAGCTTCGTGCTGCGCGAGCTGAAATTCTCCACCGAACTGCCGCTCTAACGTTTATCGCGCGCTGTCGCCATGCCGGCTGCCCGGCATCATCACTGGATAGCCTTCGAACGTCTTCAGCGTGTCGAGCACGATCGAGGTTTTCACGTGCTGCACGGATTCGTGCGGCAGCAGAACGTCGTTGACGAATTTCGACAGATCGGCGAGCCCCCGGGTCGCCACCTTGAGGTGATAGTCCATCTCGCCGGTCAGCGCATAGGCTTCGAGAACTTCGGGCAGACCGTTGATCAATTGCGAAAATCGGCGGGCATTGTCTCGGTTGTGGGTGGCAAGCGTGACGGAAATGACCACCAGCATATCGAGCCCCAGCTTCTCCCGATCGAGGTGGGCACGGTAGCTGCGAATATAGCCCTCGGCTTCCAATCTGGTACGCCGGCGCGAGCATTGCGACGGTGAAAGCGCGATCCGCTCACCAAGCTCGTTGTTCGTGAGCCTTCCATCCTTTTGAAGTTCCAGAAGGAGGCGTAGATCCAACTTGTCTAGGGGCTCATCCATTGCGCAAAATCTCCGGAATGCTCACAGATCGTGCATAATCTGTTCCTATAGAACCAAGAACGCAAGAACTTTGCGGCAGTTTTGAGCCATAGTTTGCATAGAATTGCAATCTCCTCTGGAGGAAAAGAAAATGGGTCCGTTCCCGCATGATGCGCCTCCGTCGGAAATCACCGCCGACAATCCGGCCGGCACCGACGGCTTCGAATTCGTCGAATTCGCCCACCCCGAGCCTGAGAAGCTCAGCGAGCTCTTCACACGCATGGGCTATATCGCGGTCGCCAAGCACAAGACGAAAAACATTACCGTCTGGCGCCAGGGCGACATAAATTACGTATTGAATGCCGAGCCCGGTAGCCATGCCGCTGGTTTTGTCGCAAAGCATGGTCCCTGTGCCCCGTCGATGGCCTGGCGCGTGGTCGATGCCAAGCACGCCTTCGATCACGCCGTGTCGAAGGGCGCCGTTCCCTATGAAGGAAATGACAAGGTGCTCGACGTTCCGGCGATTGTCGGCATCGGTGGTTCGCTGCTCTATTTCGTCGAGACCTATGGGACAAAGGGATCGGCTTACGAGGCCGAGTTCGATTGGCTCGGCGAGCCCAATCCAAATCCCCCAGGGATCGGCTTTTATTATCTCGACCATCTCACCCACAACGTCTTCCGCGGCAACATGGACAAGTGGTGGGATTTCTACCGCGATCTGTTCAATTTCAAGCAGATCCACTTCTTCGATATTGACGGCCGCATCACCGGTCTGGTCAGCCGCGCCATCACCTCGCCCTGCGGCAAGATACGCATTCCCCTGAATGAATCGAAGGACGACACCAGCCAGATCGAGGAATACCTGAAGAAGTACCGGGGCGAGGGCATCCAGCACATCGCTGTTGGGACGGAGGATATTTACGAAGCGACCGACCGGCTTGCCAATAACGGCCTGCGCTTCATGCCAGGCCCTCCCGAGACCTATTACGACATGTCCTATGATCGCGTGCATGGCCATGACGAACCGATCGACCGCATGAAGAAGCACGGCATCCTGATCGACGGCGAGGGGGTGGTGAACGGCGGCATGACGAAAATCCTGCTGCAGATCTTCTCCAAGACGGTAATCGGTCCGATCTTCTTCGAATTCATTCAGCGCAAGGGCGATGAGGGCTTCGGCGAGGGCAACTTCCGTGCGCTGTTCGAGTCGATCGAGGCAGATCAGATCAAGCGTGGTGTCATCGGCACGGCAGCGGAGTAAACTCTACGACGTAGTAGAGTTTTCGGGGAGGAGTTGAGCATGGACCAGACATCGATCCAGGCTTCCGACGCGGAAGCGGCGAAGGCAAACAGACTGAAATATATGCCCGGCTTCGGCAACGACTTCGAGACGGAGTCGCTGCCCGGCGCCTTGCCGCAGGGCCAGAACAGCCCGCAGAAATGCAACTACGGCCTTTATGCCGAGCAGCTTTCCGGCTCGCCCTTCACTGCGCCGCGCGGTACGAATGAACGGTCCTGGCTGTACCGCATTCGCCCGAGCGTGCGCCACACCCGCCGCTTCTCGAACGCGTCCTATCCGCTCTGGAAAACCGCACCCTGCCTGGACGAGCATTCGCTCCCGCTCGGTCAGCTCCGCTGGGATCCGCTGCCTGCTCCCACCGAGAAGCTGAATTTTCTGCAAGGGGTGCGGACGATGACGACGGCGGGCGATGCCACGACCCAGGTCGGCATGTCGGCGCATGCCTATGTCTTCAACGAAGACATGGTCGACGATTACTTCTTCAACGCCGACGGCGAACTGCTGATCGTGCCGCAGCTCGGCGCCATCAGAGTGTTGACCGAAATGGGCATCATGGATGTCGAGCCGCTGGAAATTTGCCTCATCCCTCGCGGCATGATGTTCAAAGTTATGAAGAGCGGCGAGCAGGCGGTCTGGCGCGGCTATATCTGCGAGAACTATGGCGCGAAATTCACTTTGCCGGACCGCGGGCCGATCGGCGCCAATTGCCTGGCCAACCCGCGCGACTTCAAGACGCCTGTCGCTGCTTTCGAGGACAAGGAAGAGCCCTGCCGCGTGCATGTGAAATGGTGCGGCAAATTCTATGTTACCGAAATCGGCCACTCGCCGCTGGATGTGGTTGCCTGGCACGGCAACTACGCGCCCTACAAATACGATCTGCGAACATTTTCGCCGGTAGGCGCCATCAGCTTCGATCATCCCGATCCGTCGATCTTCTCGGTGCTGACCGCGCCCACCGAAGATGCCGGCACCGCGAATGTCGATTTCGTGATCTTTCCGCCGCGCTGGCTGGTCGCCGAGCACACCTTCCGCCCGCCATGGTACCACCGCAACATCATGAGCGAGTTCATGGGTCTGATCCATGGGCAGTATGACGCCAAGGAGGAGGGCTTCGTGCCGGGCGGGATCAGCCTGCACAATATGATGCTTCCTCACGGCCCGGACGCGCTCGCCTTCGAAAGGGCATCGAATACCGAGCTCAAGCCGATGAAGCTCGATCACACCATGGCCTTCATGTTCGAGACCCGTTATCCGCAGCAGCTGACGAAATATGCAGCCGAGCTCGAAACGCTGCAGGACGATTACCTCGAATGCTGGGATGGCCTCGAGCGCAAGTTCGACGGAACTCCGGGTATCAAGTGACAGGATCGGTGAAGATCGGCGAAGCCCCCTCCGGCACGGAATTGAGACATGAAACTTGCGACCTTGAAGGACTCCACCAGGGACGGCCGCCTCGTCGTCGTGTCCCGCGATCTGACCCGCTGTTCGGAGGTGGGTCACATCGCCCGCACCCTGCAGGCGGCGCTCGACGACTGGGAGCATGTCGCTCCGAGGCTTCGGCTGGTTGCCGAAGGCATCGAGACGGGGGCTCAGCCGACCATCCGCTTTCACGAACATGACGCCGCATCCCCTTTACCGCGCGCCTATCAATGGGCCGACGGCTCGGCCTACGTCAACCATGTGGAACTGGTGCGCAAGGCGCGCGGCGCCGAGATGCCGGCTAGCTTCTGGACCGATCCGCTGATGTATCAAGGTGGCTCGGACGGTTTCCTCGCGCCGCGAGACCCGATCCTGGCAGCAGACGAGGACTATGGGATCGACATGGAGGGCGAGGTCGCCGTCATCACCGGCGACGTCGCCATGGGTGCGAGCCCGAAAGCCGCCCGCGGCGCCATCCGCCTGCTGATGCTCGTCAACGACGTGTCGCTGCGCGGCCTGATCCCCGACGAGCTGGCCAAGGGCTTCGGCTTCTTCCAATCCAAGCCCGCATCGGCATTCTCGCCGGTCGCGGTGACGCCCGACGAACTTGGAGAGGCGTGGGATGGCGGCAAGCTGCACCTGCCGCTGCTCGTGAGCTTGAATGGCAGGCCATTCGGCAGGGCGAATGCCGGCGTCGACATGACATTCGATTTCGGCCAGCTGATCGCCCATGCCGTCAAAACCCGCCACCTCGTGGCCGGAACGATTGTCGGCTCCGGGACGATCTCCAACAAGCTCGACGGTGGCCCCGGCAAGCCGGTGGGCGAGGGAGGAGATGGCTACTCCTGCATTGCCGAATTAAGATTGATCGAGGCAATCGAGAGTGGATCGCCGAAGACTCCTTTCATGAGGTTCGGCGACCAGGTCCGCATCGAAATGAAGGATCATGCCGGCCATTCGATCTTCGGGGCGATCGAGCAGACGGTCGGAAAATACGAGGGAGCTGCCGGGGGATGAACGAGATCATTCTCTACGACTACTGGCGGTCATCTGCGAGTTATCGCGTGCGGATCGCGCTCAATCTTCTGGGCCTCGACCACCAGATCGTGCCGATCAACCTGCTCGACGGTGCGCACAGAATGCCGGACTATCTCGCGCTCAATCCGCAGGGGCTCGTGCCGACACTGGTGATCGATGGGAAAACGCTGACACAGTCGCTGGCCATCATCGAATATCTGGCCGAGTCTCGGCCGGATTGCGGATTGCTGCCATCGGATAGCTTCGATCGCCACAGAGTGCGCGCCTTCGCATATGCGGTCGCCATGGACATCCATCCGATCTGCAATCTGCATGTGGTCTCGCATCTTCTGACGCTGACCGACAAGGCCGAGGCTCGCGAGGAATGGATGAAGCATTTCATCGGCGATGGACTTCGCAAGCTGGAGACCATGCTCGGCGAATCCGATGGCGCGTTCAGCTTTGGCGGCAGGCCGTCGATGGCCGATCTCTGCCTTGCTCCCCAGGTCTACAATGCCCGCCGCTGGGGAGTTGATATGACCGCCTTCAGACGCCTCAGCGACATCGACGCCAGGTGCGCCGAACTCCCCGCCTTTCAGGCAGCGCATCCGGACCGCGTGAAACCGTAGGAACTACGCGTCCCGCCACGATGAAAATATCGCAGCCTGGCCCAACCGCTTGCCCGTCTCATCGATGAGCTGCCAGACAGTGAAATTTTCGACCCAGAAACGGCGACCCGATTTCGCGACCCTGAGGCCGCGGCCATTATCGACGAAACCATCGCGCGTGACTGCATCCAGCAGCCGCTGGCGTTCGGCGCGATCAGGCTGCTCGGCCGATAGTCGCGACGGCAGCATGATGAATTCGTCCCAGCTATATTCGAAGCAGTTCTGCGCAGTCCGGTTTGCGTAGATGAAGCGCGGGTCGGGCAGTGTATTGTGCGCGAGGACCACGAAAGGTGCATGGCGGTAAAGCCAGTCCGGCCCTTGCCCATCCTCGATAAGAGCGCGGCCGACGATGCGCTTGTAGCTGCGGGTCAGAAGGGCGAAGAAATTGGGATCATTCCTCAGGTCGAGGGCGTGATTGTCATAGGGGGAAGTCACGAACGGCCTCGCTGGTCAAATGTGTCGGTGCAGCCGACATAGCCGATATCAATTGCACGCGTCTATGAAGCCTCCAGGACAGCGAAGGGCCTGTATTTACCTTGTCTCATCACTTCTGATTGTGACGCTTGCCAGAAGATTGCCCTTGTGCATTGATCTGACCTGCTGAGCTAGCTGTCAACATTCTCTGCGAAGCTATTGTTCTTCGGACCGTAATTGGCGTCGGCTGGTCGCGAATGAGGCGGGGGTAGAGCAGGTTTTCATCATCCGGCTATTCAGACCTGCGAAAGCTATGCTGCGAATGACGACAGGAGAAATACAGGTGCTTGGGGACCGGGGTAGAATGCGGAAATCCGTCTCGTTGATATCGATGCTGCTGGCGTTCGTCGTCCTAGCCGGGGAGGGGCATGCGGCCATTTCCTACGAACGTCTGGAGACCGCGCCGGGAGAGCGCGCCCTGACGATAAAAGGCGTGTTCGAGAGTTCCGACGATGCGATGACGCTTGTCGACGAATATACGCAGTACCAGCCGAGCTATGTCACCTTGACTCGCCCGGCGGTAACGTGGTCGCCGCGATCAGGTTCGGCCGGGCCCTCCGCCTCCTGAATGCAAAAACGATACAGATCAGAGCCGCCGAGTGCGCGTCGGCTTGCGCCTTCGCCTTCGTCGGTGGCGTTGAAAGATTTGCCGAGCCGGGCTCTATCGGCGTGCATCGGGTTTCCCTGTCCGACGATGTTGCCATCGACAATAAATTGGCCGTCTCGACTGTTCAAGCACTGACCGGCGAGATCATCGGCTATCTCACTGACATGGGGGTAAGCCCCAATCTGCTGCAGCTCAGCCTGTCGATCGACAGCACCGATATACGGTATCTCACCGCTGCGGAAATGCGGGACTGGAATATCAACACGCCTGAGGATATGCCTTCGGCACAGGAAAGCGCGCCACCCTCGCCAAGCGCCGCACCGCAGGAGAGCGCAACACCCGCCGACATGCCGTCAGAGCCGAGTGATTCCGAGGAGGCGGGCGCATCGGAACCCGGCGACCTGATCACGGAGGCGGTTGATTTCGCAAACCGATACAATGACGAATGGTCGAAAGACAGCGCATCGGCGTTGGCCTTCATGAAGGGCGTCTATGCCGACGAGGTCTCCTTCTTCGGAAACTCGGTCGACAAAGACGCCGTCCTGAAGGAAAAGGCAGCCTTCGCCCAACGCTGGCCGGAGCGCATCTATAGCGTCAAGCCGGGCTCCGTGACTGCCAGCTGTGCCGGAAAATGCGAAATGACGGGAATTGTCGAGTGGTTTGCCGGAAATAGGGACACGGGTAAGACGTCCTCCGGGATGGCCGAATTCTCTTTCGTGTGGAACACGGCCTCTCTGCAGATCGAGTCCGAGACCGGAAAGGTGCTCGCCACGGACAAGGGGGCCAAGGCGCCGGATCGGTTGATCCATCAGTGGACAGGACTGGACGACATCTGCCGCACGAGTGTCGATCGCACTGGACCCGAAACGCTGCGGGCATGCAGACGGCGCGACGAACTCGGTCCGCTGCTCAATCGCGCCGACTGGTGCTATGGCGAAAAGGACGAAGCCGAAATAAACTGGGAGTGGCACAAATGCGATGCCAATTCCCGGAGGTACGCAGAGTAGATATTGCCGGTCCGCAGGCAATGACCGCAAAGTTCGGCAGCTTGCCTGGAGGAGGAGATCGGTGAAAACTCATCTTCCTGAGTGAGGCCGAGCATGTCGGAAGACGAGCATGCCCCATCAAATGCCATCTCTTCGGGATCCGACGATCCCGAGAAGCCGGCGGAGCGATATAAACTCGGCCTCTGCCTTTCGGGCGGCGGCTATCGGGCCATGCTTTTCCATGCGGGATCGCTTGCGAGGCTCAACGAGGCCGGTCTTCTGGCAAAGCTCGATATGATCTCGTCGGTCTCGGGCGGATCCATCGCCTCGGGCCTGCTCGCCTATATCTGGCCACGGCTGGTGTTCTCGAATGAGGTCGCCGTCAATTTCAAGACGGAATACCTGGATCGCATTCTCGCCTTCAGTCAGATATTCGCGGATGGGCGGAGCTTCCTGAAGGGCGTGTTCAATCCCTTCTCAAGCGCGGCCGAGGAAGCCGCCAAACTATACGAGCGACATCTGTTCGACGGAAGGTCGCCAACCCTCAGAGATCTTCCGCGCTCGCCCTGGTTCGTATTTTGCGCCAGCAATCTCAGCACCGGTTCGCTCTTCCGGATGTCCAACCGCTATATAGCGGATTACCGGATCGGCGTGTCGTTCCGTCCGGCATTGTCGCTGGCAACCGCGGTTGCCGCTTCGGCCGCATTTCCGCCGGTGCTGTCACCGCTGCGATTGGACCTGTCGCAGTTTTCCTGGAAGAGGGAAAAACTCGATGATACCGTTGGCGAACCAGTCGCTCCGGGCCGGGCGATATTAAGCGATGGCGGTGTTTACGACAATCACGGCATCGAGCCGGCGCTGAAACGCTGCGACTGCCTGCTCGTCAGCGATGCCGGCGCGCCTTGGCGCTCCTCGACCCGCGGATACTGGAACTATCTCTCCCAGCTGAAGCGCGTTCTCGATACGACAGACAATCAGGTGCGGTCGTTGCGGCGCCGAGACCTGATTAGCGGCTTCAGGGCTGCAAAACAGGCCGATATGCTTGGCCTCGACGATCTCGCGAAATCGGCGCTGCGCGCAAGAACCCATGGCGTTTATTGGTCGATCGACAGCAAGGACGCCGAACTCAAACCCTACGCCTCTTACACGCTGCCGCCGTCATCGGTCGTTCCCTCCGAGATCGGCACCTACCTCCATTTCCTCGGCGCTGATGAGACGGAGCACCTGACGAATTGGGGGCACTATGTCTGCGATGCTATGCTCAACCGGTTCTATCAACCGCTGCTGGCGCCGTCCTCCGGCCTGCCGTTGGCATCCGGGACGGTGAAACCCTCCTGGGCGGCGAAGGCGAGCAAGCGCCTGTTCGACATTCTGACGTTTTGACGAGAGCCGGAGGTGCCGGGCTACACGACTGTGCGCCATGTCTGCCAATTCAACCGGAAAGTGGCCTTATTATTCCAAGGATCGGGGGGTTACGAACCGCTCGAGATAACCGGTACCTGCCGCAATCTCGTCCCATCCGTCGAGATCGAGGTCAATGACGGCAAGCCCCGCTGTCGGGAACTTCTTCCGCATGCGTCCCACGGCATCGGCATCGCCGTCCGCCACGATAAGCGAGGCCGCATTTTCCATGCCGGGATTGTGGCCGACGATGAGCAGCGTGCGGATGCCAGGCTCGACGGCCCGGATCACATCGAGGATGCGCTCGGCCGACACCTCGTAGATATCCGCCGCCTCGCGTTCGGAGACCTTTTTCGAGAGGGCCCGGCGGACAAGCTTCCAGGTTTCCTGCGCCCGGCGGGCCGGCGAGACAAGGGCTAGATCGGGGATCAGCTTTTCGCGCCTCATATAGTTGCCGATGACGGGTGCTGCCTTGCGCCCGCGATCCGCCAATGGCCGTTTAAAGTCGGACACACCATCGGGCCAGGCGGATTTGGCGTGGCGCAAAAGAATGAGGCGGTGTTTCGGCAGCATGGGTTTCGGCGTCGCTTCGTTTCGTGTTGACTCCCGGAGCATGAAGGCCGCCTGCGATACAGCTCGCAAACTAAATGGATGTCACTGGCAGGTCCAGTTGTCTCGTCTTACGTTTACGAACTTGAGCATCCCGCGGGCTGGGCGTTTCGCTACTTTTGCGATTGTTTCTCTATTTGTTCCTCAGAGCATTCTCCGGGCACTTGTTAGTGCCCGGACGGCCTCCTGTATCGGGTTGGCCATTTCTTCTGTCGGAAATGGCCAACGCTTTTGACCAGACTTGAAGTCTATTCCTCAAAACACTGAAGAACCGCAATCCTGCTCAGCTGCATCCGCTCGTCGCACCACACGTGTCGCACTTCTCGCAAGTGCCGTTCCGGACCATCGTGAAGTTCTGGCACTCCGAGCACATGTTGCCCGTGTACCCCTGCATGATCGAGCGCTGGCGGCGTTCGGCTTCCACCTTCTTGGCTTCAGTCTTCGCCGTTGCGGCGTCGGCTGCCGCCTTGTCGGAGAAGAGGGCGGTGGCGTCGCTGGCGATTTCCTCGAGCACCTCTTCGGCAATCTCTTCCGCCAATTCCTTGGCGCGCTCCTCGTAATCGCGCTTGAAGGCGACGATTTCGGAGGTGGAGACGGCAACCGTCGGTTCCAGCTTGCGGGCAGCGGCACCTGCAAATGCTGTTACCGTGCCGGTGGAGGCGGCTCGGGCAGGGGCTGCGGTGGCAGCACCCTTGGGTTCGCCGGCCTGGCGTTCACCGCCAGCGCCGGAGACCAGCGTCGGCTTGTAGCCGCGGGTCCAGCCGGTGGAGAGCAGGTTGGTTTTCCCTTCCTGGATTCCCTTGCCGAGCGCGGTATTCGAGAAGTCGGACGTGTCGACATGTGCGAGGTCGTGGCGGCCGAGATAGGAGACGGCCAGCTCGCGGAAGACGTAGTCGAGGATCGAGGTGGCGTTCTTGATGGCATCGTTACCGATGACCATGCCGGCCGGCTCGAACTTGGTGAAGGTGAAGGCCTCGACATATTCCTCGAGCGGCACGCCATATTGCAGGCCGAGCGAGATGGCGATGGCGAAATTGTTCATCATCGCACGGAAGGCAGCCCCTTCCTTGTGCATGTCGATGAAGATCTCGCCGAGGCGGCCGTCGCCGAATTCGCCGGTTCTGAGATAGACCTTGTGTCCGCCCACGGTGGCCTTCTGGGTATAGCCCTGGCGGCGGTTCGGCAGCTTCTCGCGTTCGCGCGAAACACGCTCGATCACCCGTTCGATGATCTTCTCGGTGACGGTAACAGCCTGGGCGGCGACCGGCGCCTGCAGCAGCTCCTCCAGCGCATCCTCGTCGTTTTCGTCCTCGATCAGCGAGGCATTGAGCGGCTGCGACAGCTTGGAGCCGTCACGGTAGAGGGCATTGGCCTTCAGACCGAGCTTCCAAGAGAGCATATAGGCGTTCTTGCAATCCTCGACGGTTGCCTCGTTCGGCATATTGATCGTCTTGGAAATCGCGCCCGAGATGAAGGGCTGGGCAGCCGCCATCATGCGGATATGGCTTTCCACGGAGAGGTAACGCTTGCCGATCTTGCCGCAGGGATTGGCGCAATCGAAGACCGGCAGATGCTCGGCCTTGAGAAAGGGCGCGCCTTCCAGCGTCATCGCACCGCAGACATGGATGTTGGCGGCTTCGATGTCCTTCTTCGAGAAGCCCATATGGTCGAGCAGGTTGAAGCTCATGTCGGCGAGCTGCTCGTCGGAAACCTTCAGCGCGTCCTTCAGGAAGTCGGCGCCGAGCGTCCACTGATTGAAGACGAACTTGATGTCGAAGGCGCTCTTCAGCGCGGCGTTGACGGCTTCCACCTTCTCGTCGGTGAAGCCCTTGGCCTTCAGCGTCGACGGGTTGATCGCCGGCGCCTGGTTCAGGTTGCCGTGGCCGACTGCATAGGCTTCGATCTCGGCGATCTGGCTTTCCGAATAGCCGAGCGTGCGCAGCGCTTCCGGCACGGCGCGGTTGATGATCTTGAAGTAGCCGCCGCCGGCGAGCTTCTTGAACTTGACGAGGGCGAAGTCAGGCTCGATGCCCGTCGTGTCGCAATCCATGACGAGGCCGATCGTGCCCGTGGGGGCGATGACCGAGACCTGGGCATTGCGGTAGCCGTGCTTTTCGCCGAGTTCGAGCGCCTTGTCCCAGGCCGATTTGGCATGGGCGGCGAGATCCTGGTCGGGGTTTTCCGAATGGATCAGCGCGACCGGATCGATCGACAGCGCCTCATAGCCGGAGGTTTCGCCGTAAGCGGCGCGGCGATGGTTGCGGATGACCCTGAGCATGCTCTCGCGGTTCGGCGCGAAATTCGGGAACGGGCCGAGCTCGCCGGCCATTTCAGCCGAGGTCGCATAGCAGACGCCGGTCATGATCGCCGTCAGTGAACCGGCGATGGCGCGGGCCTCAGCGGAGTCGTAGGGGATGCCCGACGACATCAGCAGGCCGCCGATATTGGCGTAGCCGAGGCCGAGCGTGCGGTATTCGTAGGAGAGTTCGGCAATGCGCTTCGACGGGAACTGCGCCATCATCACCGAGATTTCGAGCACGACTGTCCACAGGCGAACGGCATGTTCGTAGTCGCCGATATTGATGCGCTTGGTGGCCTTGTCCTTGAACTGCAAGAGGTTCAGCGAAGCGAGGTTGCAGGCCGTGTCGTCGAGGAACATGTATTCCGAGCACGGGTTCGAGCCGCGGATCGGGCCGCCGGCCGGCGAGGTGTGCCAGTCGTTCATCGTCGTGTTGAAATGGATGCCCGGATCGGCCGAAGCCCAGGCGGCATAGGAAATCGTTTCCCAGAGGTCGCGCGCCTTCAGCGTCTTCATGACCTTGCCGTCCTTGCGGGCGGTCAGCTTCCATTCGCCGTCATTCTCGACAGCGCGCAGGAAGTCGTCCTTGATGGAGACGGAGTTGTTGGAGTTCTGGCCCGATACCGTCAGATAGGCTTCCGAATCCCAGTCCGTGTCGTAGGTCTTGAATTCGAGATCCTTGTAGCCCTGGCGGGCGAACTGGATGACACGCTGGACGTAGTTCTCCGGAACCTGATCCTTCTTGGCGGCGCGGATCTCGCGCTTCAGGGCAGGGTTCTTGGCCGGGTCGAAGCAATCGCCGTTGTCGCCTTCGCAATTGAAGCAGGCCTTCATGATCGCCTTCAGGTGCCTGGCGACGATTTTGGAGCCGGTGACGAGAGCCGCAACCTTCTGCTCTTCCTTGACCTTCCAGTTGATGTATTCCTCGATATCGGGATGGTCGATGTCGACGACCACCATCTTGGCGGCGCGGCGGGTCGTGCCGCCCGATTTGATGGCGCCGGCGGCGCGGTCGCCGATCTTCAGGAAGCTCATCAGGCCGGAGGAGCGGCCGCCGCCGGAAAGCTTCTCGCCTTCGCCGCGCAGCATGGAGAAGTTGGAGCCGGTGCCGGAGCCGTACTTGAAGAGACGCGCTTCACGCACCCAGAGATCCATGATGCCGCCTTCGTTGACGAGATCGTCCTCGACCGACTGGATGAAGCAGGCATGCGGCTGCGGGTGTTCGTAGGCGGACTTGGACTTGGTCAGCTTGCCGGTGAAGGGGTCGACATAGAAATGGCCCTGGCCGGGGCCGTCGATGCCATAGGCCCAGTGCAGGCCGGTGTTGAACCACTGCGGCGAGTTCGGAGCGACCCGCTGGGTGGCGAGCATATAGGCAAGCTCGTCCTTGAAGGCGGCAGCATCTTCTTCCGAAGAGAAATAGCCGCCCTTCCAGCCCCAATAGGTCCAGGTGCCGGCGAGGCGATCGAAGACCTGGCGCGCATCGATTTCGGAGCCGGTCTGCTCCTCCTTGGGCAGGGTCTTCAGCGCCGCATCGTCGGGAACGGAGCGCCACAGGAAGGAAGGAACGTCATTCTCCTCGACCTTCTTCAGCCGAGTGGGGACGCCGGCCTTGCGGAAATACTTCTGCGCCAGAACGTCGGTCGCGACCTGGGAGAACTGCGCAGGCACGTCGATATTCTCGAGGCGGAAGACGATTGACCCATCCGGGTTCTTGATCTCGCTCGTCGCCTTACGGAATTCGATATCCGCATAGGCGCCTTGGCCGGCCTTCGTGAAACGACGTTCGATGCGCATAGTCTTGACCTCGCGTTGGCGCCCGTCCCCAGGGCGCAAATTTCCTATCCGGCGGCACATTGTCATCGTGCAGCCAGTCTCGTTTCCGTATCGTGACAGGGGTGTCATCCGGAGATGTCCTTCCTGTATCTTGTGGTGATGGTGGCTGCAAACACTAAATATAGTATTAACAGCTTATTATCGCCAGCCCCGATGTCACTTTTTTGGAGGCAGAAAACCGCGCAGAAATCCTCTCTGGCCTAGGCCGGTTCCGGCACAACAGCCTGATTCTGCGTCTTGTTTTTCAAAGGGAACCGGGCTCGTACCTCCGGTCCTGTCGCCGCCGCAACATCAGGAACAGTAAAGTTTGAAACCGCTGATTCCGTCAAGGGCTGGTTTTTAATTGAATGGTAACCACAACATCTTGTGGACGCGCCTGTGGAGATTGGGGAAAGCCGGGTAGCGCTGAAAATACAATGACTTGCGGACGTTGCCGGCTAAGGAAAGTGCCGCAGCGGCAAAAAAGTGTCCTGCGGCAAATCTTGTGATGGCATTTCCGGTGCAAATGCGCTTGCCGATTCGCTGAGGAAATCAGCGCTGTCCAAAGTGCGCCGAGGATGGCGGCGCAATTCGGGTTTGCGGCGATCAGCGCGCGCCAGCGCCCTTGGCTATGGGTTCCTGGTAGGTGAAGCCCATGTCCCAGGGGAAATAGATCCAGGTGTCCTGGCTGACCTCGGTGATGAAGGTGTCGACGGTCGGCACACCCTTCGGCTTGGCGTAGACGCAGGCGAAATGCGCGTTCGGCAGCATGGTGCGAACCTGCGCCGCGGTTTTGCCGGTATCCGTCAGATCGTCCACGACGAGCACGCCTTCGCCACCGTTTTCAGTAAGCTCGGGCGCAATTCCCTTGAGCAGCACCATGTCGCCCTGATTCACATAGTCATGATAAGATGCGATGCAGACTGTCTCGATCAGCCGGATGTTCAGTTCCCGGGAGATGATCGCGGCCGGCACCAGGCCGCCGCGGGTGATGCAGACGATCGCCTTGAAGGCTTGATCGAGGCCGGCAAGCCGCCAGGCAAGGGCGCGCGCATCGCGGTGGAATTGATCCCAGGAAACGGGAAAGGCTTTATCGGGAAGGGACATCGGGCTGCTCCGCGGCATGAATAGAGACGAAACGCCGTTGACCGGCGACCGGACGGCTTCAGCGGCAAAACACAAATCGCGCAGCCGGAACTGCGCGAGATCGCAAGCTGCTGCGCGAGATCGCACGTGCTACTGCGCGAGACGTGGCCGGGGCTCGAAGCCTTCATCGGTCGCAGCAATTAGCGGGATTTGCCGGTAAAACGCAAGAGGAGCCGCTCATCGCGACAACAGGGTCAGCGCCGTCATTGATTGCAGCAGGCTCTTCGTCGTGCCGCCGAAGATCGCCTGCCAAAGCCGGGAATGGGTATAGGCGCCCATGACGAGAAGATCGATGCTGCTGTCCGACAGCCGGTTTTCGATGACATGCGAGGTATTCTTGTCGACGCTGTGGCCCGTCGCAAGCGTCGTCTTCACGCCATGGCGTGCAAGTGCGGCGGCGATCTCGGCGCCTGGTGTGAGCGGCGACTGCAGGGCGGTATCGGCCGGGTCGACCGAAAAAATCTCCACTTCCTCGGCCGCTTTCAGGAAGGGCAGCGCATCGAAGGTCGCGCGCGCCGCCTCCTTCGAGCCGTTCCAGGCGATCAGCACGCGCTTGATCGGCTTCGGCTGGCGGATGACATAAGGGATCATCAGCACCGGCCGGCCGGCTTCGAAGAGGAAGCCGTCGACGTCGACATGGCTGTCGGAGGGGTTGGCCGGGTCGGCCTGCGATGCGATCAGAAGATCGGCGCTGCGGGCGCTTTCAATCAGCGGTGCGGAACCGTAGCCGGTGGAGGTGGCAAAGCTGCGCCATTCCGAGGAGGCGTCGGCGGCCTGCGCTTTGGCGCGAAAGATGCGTTCCACGGCGACCGTTTCACTATGCGCCATATCCTGCAGCGCCTGGACGGCGACGGGATCGGGAATTTCCATCGGCGCCACCAGCGGCACGGCCGGTATGGTTTCGGCATGCAGGCCGATCACGTGAGCACCGCCTTCGGCGGCAACGGCAAAGGCAAAATCGGCAACGGCGGCGCTATTGTCTGCCGTATCGAGAATGGCGAGAATAGTTTTGTAAGACATATCAATTCTCCTTGCGCTGAAATGACGTGCGCGAGGGACGGAATGCACCAGACCGTTCTCCCGTTCTTCCTTGACGGGGATCAAGTCCGGCTTCTCATGCCTCGGCGGAATGGTTTTCTGCGATCTCCTTGTTCCGGCGGATGGCGTCGATCATCGCGTGGACCTCGGCGCCGGCCGCATCGATTGCCGCCTGCGCGCGGCCGCGCACGACGATCTCGGTCGAGAATCTCTGGCCGATATAACGCGGGTAGGAACCGATGCTGGTATCCGGATGCGCTTTCTGGATCGCGGCAAGGGGCGTGCCGATATCACCTTCGCCATAAGGGCAGGCGATGGCGAGCGAGAGAACCGGCGTGCCGGTCCGAAGCGTCGGCAGCACATTGTCGACCATCGCCTGAAAGACCTGCGGCACGCCGGCCATGACATAGACATTGCCGATGATGAAGCCGGGTGCCGTCGACACCGGATTGGGGATATGAGCGGCACCCCGCGGCATGCGCGCCATGCGCTGGCGCGCCTCGGTGAATTCCATCTCGCGGCGACGGTACATATCGGCCAGCAGCGTCATCGCCGCTTCGTCATATTCGCAGGGCAGGCCGAAAGCCTTGGCGATCGCATCGGCGGTGATGTCGTCATGCGTCGGCCCGATGCCGCCCGAGGTGAAGACGTAGTCATAGCGAGCGCGAAGCGCATTCAGCGCCTCGACGATCGCCTGCTCGTCGTCGGCGACGATTCGCACTTCCTTGAGATCGATGCCGGACAGGGTGAGCAGATCGGCGAGGTGGCCGATATTCTTGTCCTTTGTGCGGCCGGAAAGGAGTTCGTCGCCGATGGCGAGCATGGCGGCGGTGACGACGGTGTCATGGCTCATAGGATGTTCCGTGGTGTGAGGCTGGTCAATAGGTAGCGCCCTCAGGCTGCTTTGCAAACACGCGCGCGTAATGCCGAAAAGCATGAGCGATTTCGGACGATACCATGCTCTTTAGAACGAGCCGATGCGTCACTTTCGCGCCAAATCAGAACCGCAAGCGAATTTTCGTCTACGCACGTTGAACACTGAGTTCTCCCGCGCAGGGCTGCCTTCGGCCCTGGGCGCTGGTAGAAATCCGCCCGTTGCGAAATTCCCCGCGTTTCAAGGAAAATGGAAGATGGCGAAAGTTCTCGTTCTTTATTACTCGGCCTATGGCCATATCGAAACCATGGCCTATGCCGTTGCTGAAGGCGCGAGGTCGGCTGGTGCCGACGTCACCGTCAAGCGCGTCCCGGAACTGGTACCGGAAGAGGTCGCCAAGGCCTCTCACTACAAGATCGACCAGGCCGCGCCGATCGCCACCGTCGATGAACTGACGGATTATGACGCAATCATCGTCGGCGCCGGCACCCGCTTCGGCACGGTCGCCTCTCAGATGCGCAATTTCTGGGACCAGACGGGCGGCCTTTGGTTCACCGGCAAGCTCGTCGGCAAGATCGGTTCGGTCTTCACCTCTTCGGCGACCCAGCATGGCGGCCAGGAATCGACCATCCTCGGCTTCATCCCCACCTTCCTGCACCAGGGCATGGTCGTCGCCGGTCTGCCTTACGCCTTCCAGGGCCAGATGGGCACTGAGGAAGTCAAGGGCGGCTCGCCTTACGGCGCCTCCACCATCACCAACGGCGACGGTTCGCGCCAGCCTTCCGAGATCGAACTCGAAGGCGCCAAATACCAGGGCGCCCATGTCGCCCGGCTCGCTGCCAAGCTCGCCTGATCTCGATGCGTAAATGATGAAGGCGCGATGGGCGTGAGCCCGCCGCGCCTTTTCAGTTTCTCGGGCCAGACGAAACGAGCGGCGCCGACAGTCACTTTCCCGTTAAAATACCTGCCCATTCATTCCGTGGCGATGCCGGCAGAGCCAATATTATTTTTACGCCCCACGGCTCTTCCCATCGCCCATGACGCAAGATATTGAAAACGCCGCAAGCGGGCGTGGCGAAACTGGTAGACGCAAGGGACTTAAAATCCCTCGGCCTTAGGCTATACGGGTTCGATCCCCGTCGCCCGCACCAGCCTAAGCACTGTGAGCTTCGGCTCGGCGAGCCGAAGAGAGCAGCCAAGCGAAGTTTGTCGCGCCGTAGTACCGTCAGGAACGAAGGCGGACCGGTTCGATAATGCCCCGGTTAGCTGCAACAATCGTTATAATCCTGTTGGAATATGCCTGTATCTTGCGCGTAAGAGCGCGTTATTGCTTGACAATAACATTTTCGGTGCAAGGATTGCGCCGCGGCGGTAGAGTAAGTGTTGTCTTGTGGGAGTAAGACGATGGTTTACGATTGGAGCGGGACCAGGGTTCGGCGCGTCCGGATCTTCAGGACGAGCGTCGCATTTGTTCTTGCAACTGTTGTGGCTGCGATACCGCTGTTTTTCTGGGCAACGGATTTGCCGGGTTTCTGATCCGCAATAGTCAGCGTTCTGTGAAAGGCAGGCTGTTTGGAGCTCTGCTCTCGCGCCATCTGTTGATCACCCAGCCGGCAGCGAGGCCGAGGGCAGCGCCCATGGCCTTGATGCCTGCGTCATGCAGGCGCGGATGGCGGGTCGGCGCGAAATACTGCAGATATTCGATGGCGACCGCCCCAATGATCAGCAGCACGGCCACCAGTTTCCACTGCTTCGGATAGGCGAGCGCAAAGGCAAGGCCGAGCAGAACATAGGCGGTGCCGCGGTCCGCATCGACCGTCGTCACCGTATCCGGTCTCAGCCCGATCGGCGAAACCGTGACAAACAGGATGAGGGCGAGCAGCAGCCAGGCGAGCGGTCTTGCGAATTTGAAGATCATCATCGCTCCATATAAGTGGCAGGCCTTTCCATTGACAGTTAAAATCAGTTCATCTGCCGCCGATTTTGCAATTGGCTTAAGAAAGGCTCTATGGGCTGAGCCGGCCGGTCATTCAACCTTTCCTTTAGCCGCCGGCCTGTGCCATAGCGGCGGTGACCAATCATGAGAATGGACCACGCCCGTGACGAGACTTGACGTCGAAAGCGCCGAAGAGGCAATGCGCAGCCTCTTTCCGGCAACGCCGCTGCAGCTCAATGACCATCTCTCGGCCCGCTACGGTGCCGATATTTGGCTGAAGCGCGAGGATCTGTCGCCGGTGCGCTCCTATAAGATCCGCGGCGCCTTCAATTTTTTCCGCAAGGCGATCGGGCAGGGGGCGGCCGGCAAGACCTTCGTCTGTGCCTCGGCCGGCAACCACGCCCAAGGCTTTGCCTATGTCTGCCGTCATTTCGGCGTGCCGGGCGTCGTCTTCATGCCGGTGACGACGCCGCAGCAGAAAATCGACAAGACCCGCATGTTCGGCGCTGAATTCATCACTATCCGGCTGTTCGGCGACTTTTTCGATCAGTGCTATCAGGCGGCGCGCGAGCATGTCGAGGCGGTCGGCGGCGTCATGGTGCCGCCCTTCGACCACGCCGATATCATCGAGGGGCAGGCGACGGTCGCTGCCGAGATCATGCAGCAGCTGCCCGAGGGAACCGTGCCCGATATGGTCGTTCTGCCCGTCGGCGGCGGTGGACTGGCCGCCGGCATCACCGGTTATCTCGAGGGCATCGTGCCGAAATCGGCCTTCGTCTTCGCCGAACCGGCCGGTGCGCCAAGCCTCAGGCGCAGCATCGAGGCAGGCAAGGTGACGACGCTCGCCAAGGTCGACAATTTCGTTGACGGCGCAGCGGTCGCCCGCATCGGCGACCTGAATTTCGCCGCCCTTCGCGATTTTCCGGCAAGCCAAGTGCAGCTGATGCCGGAAAACGCCATCTGCGTCACCATCCAGGAGATGCTGAACGTCGAGGGCGTCGTGCTGGAGCCGGCGGGCGCCCTGTCGCTGACGGCAATCGCCGCGATGGACGCCCAACCGATCCGCGGCAAGACCATCGTCGCCGTCGTCTCCGGCGGCAATTTCGATTTCGAGCGCCTGCCTGACGTAAAGGAAAGAGCCATGCGTTACGCAGGCCTGAAGAAATACTTTATCCTCAGGCTGGCCCAACGTCCGGGAGCGCTCCGGGATTTCCTCAATCTGCTCGGCCCCGACGACGATATCGCCCGCTTCGAATATCTGAAAAAATCGGCGCGCAACTTCGGCTCCATCCTGATCGGCATCGAAACCAAGGCGCCTGAGAATTTTGCCCGGCTGGTTGCAAATTTCGAAGCTTCCGGCATGGGTTACGAGGATATCACCGAAAACGAGATCCTCGCTAACCTGATCATTTGACTTGGCGATCGGAAGGGCGTCGTGCTAGAGACACGACATGGCTTCGTTCATTTCAAATCTCTTTTCGATGTTCTCCGGCGGCGGCAAACCGGCCGGTGAGGCGGCAGCCCCGTCCAGCGAGCCGCAGCTTTATGGCGATTGCACGATCTATGCGGAGCCGCGCAAGGAGGGCAGTCAGTATCGCCTTGCCGGCCGTATCGAAAAGAAGGTCGGCGACGAGGTGCTGGTGCGCAATTTCATCCGCGCCGATATGTTTTCCTCCTCCGACGACGCGATCGAATGCACGGTGCGCAAGGCGCAACAGATTATCGATCAGCATGGATCGTCACTCTTCGGTGATGGCGAGAAGATCCGTCAGGTCTGAAACATGATCCCGGCCCGACCGGTGCCGGATATCGCGGGAATTTTCCTCCCTTTCAATCGTATGTCCTCGGTTCTGACTCCGGTCATGTGATCTTGCACACGCAATCTTAAAGGATTGCGGCGAAAGCTATCGCTTGCAGGATTTGCGGGGCCGCTCTTGTGCTTCAATTTTTCAGACGATCGATCAAAGGATCCGCTGTCGTGATCGCAGTGCCCGCCCGGCCGCGAAGACGCCTCCCGGACGTCTCGGTGCCGTGATGGAGGCTCTCAACCTCGCGCTCTTCGTCGTCGAAGCCATCGCCTATTTCGTGCTGATGGTGACGCTTCTGCATTTCCGCCATCGGCTTGGCCTCGGGGTTTTCTTAACGGCGCTCGGCGTCATGCATTTCATGGAGACTTATCTGGCGGCGGTCTTTTACGTCTCGCTGCCGTTCGGCGATGTGTCGCCGGGCTCATCCGTCTTCTTCTCCGGCAAGCTGATGATGATCCTGATGCTGTATCTGTGGGAGGATGCCGCGACGGTGCGCCAGCCGATCTACGGCCTGTTTCTCGGCAATCTGCTGACCGTCGGCATCGCCTGGGTGCTGCAGTTGCACCAGCCGCTGCAGCTGTCGTCGAACCACACGCCCGACGTCGATTTCCTGAAGGAGATGGGCTGGCTGATGATCTGGGGCACGGCGCTACTCTATGTCGATTCGCTCGGCATCATCCTGCTCTATGAAAAACTCGGCGATTTCTTCCGCAGGCGTGTCGTCCTGCGTTTCATGATCTCCGGCTTTGTGCTGCTGACTTTCGATCAGGTCGGCTTCTTCGCCGCGCTGCACTATTTCCTCGATGTTCCGGTCGCCGTATTCTGGGGTGGCTGGAAGGCGAAGATGCTCTCCGTCTGCCTTTATGGGGCGATGTTTGCTATCTATGAATATCGAATCCGCCGCCTTGGCGCTGACGCCGCCGCGCGCTCCATCAGCGACGTCTTCGGTGATCTCACATTTCGCGAGCGCTATAACGAGCTTCTGGAGCGCACCGGCCGCGATATGCTTACCGGCGTCTATGACCGTACACGCATGGAACTCGAAGCGCCGGTGATGCTGCGCGAGGCCTTGAGGCAGGGGCTGCTTGCCACCGTCCTCATTATTGACGCCGATCACTTCAAGGATGTCAACGATGGTCATGGCCATCTTCAGGGCGATGAGGTGCTGAGGGCGATAGCCGCCCGTCTCGGCACGACGCTGCGGTCCAGCGACCGCATCTTCCGCTTCGGCGGCGAGGAATTCGTCGCCGTCTGCCCCGGCACAAGCCATGAGGAAGGGTTGCTCCTTGCCGAACGCCTGCGCTGGACGATCGAGACCAGCGTCAAAACACCGGACGATAAACCGGTCACGGTCAGCATCGGCGTTGCGACCGCTGACGAGGACGGCATCAGCTTTACGACGGTGCTCACCGCCGCCGACGGCAGGCTCTACGCGGCAAAGAAAAGCGGCCGCAATTGCGTCGTCGGCCGCTCCGCCATGGTGCAATCAAGTTAGGCGGCGGGTCGCGTCACCCACCGCAGCGCGGCGTTGCGGTGTTTGGGATGTTGAGAAATCGAACAGATTCCTTCAAGCCTATGGTTTTTGCCACCCTCAATGTGGCAATCGTCCTATTTCGTATTGCTCACCCGCGCCATGCGTAAGAGTTGAGATAAAGTAGCCGTAGCAAGGCTGGCTGCGCAGGGAGCGGGGGCTGGGCAGGTTTTGCCAACCCCTGCTGCAGTCAGGCGGCACGGAAGATCTTGGCGCCCGACGGCGCGCTCGTCATGCCGCCATCGACGGTGATTTCTATGCCGGTGACGTTGGCAGAATCGTTCGAGGCGAGATAGAGGGCTGCCTTGGCGATTTCCTCGGCTTCGCTCATGCGGCCGAGCGGGCTCAGGCCGCCCATGCGAGCCTCGAGCGCCGACATCGCATCTTCCGTTGGTGCCATCGGCGACCAGATCGGCGTCTTCGTGCCGCCTGGCGTCACCTGGTTGACGCGGATGCCGCGCGGCGCAAGTTCCGACGCCATATTGCGCGTCATGGCGCGTACCGCAGCCTTCGTCGCCGCATAGGCCGACCAGCCGGGAGCGCCGAGCACGGCATGCACCGAGCCGTTGAGGATCACCGAGCTGCCGTCGCTGAGATGCGGCAGGGCCGCTTGCACGGTGAAGAACACTGCGGTCAGGTTGGTGTTGATGATCCGATTGAACTGCTCCGGCGATGTGTCACCGAGGGGTGTTGCGCCGCCGATGCCGGCGTTGGCGAAGACGATGTCGAACTTACCGACCTTCGCGGCCGCTTCCGCAAAAGCCTTCTCGGTGGCGACGGCATCGGTGACATCGACCTTCAGCGCCAGCACACCGGCCCCAAGCGCCTTTTCGGCGGCGGCAAGCGTTTCCGGGTTGCGGCCGGTGATCACCACCTTGGCACCCTCGTCGATGAAGACTTTGGCAGTCGCAAGACCGATACCGCTGTTTCCGCCGGTGATCAGGGCGACCTTGTTTCTTAGACGCATGATTCATGCTCCTCTTGGAAATGACAACGATCTGGATTACGATCGCTATCTATAAGGATTATGATTGAAATCCACATGAGTCAAGAGGCAATACGGGAGAGTCCGATGGGCCGTTCGCAGCTGGAAAAACAGAAGACGCACGAGAAAATCGTCGAGACTGCGTCAAAGCGGTTGCGCGAAGAGGGGTTGGAAGGCATCGGCGTCGCCGACCTGATGAAGGAGGCCGGGCTGACCGTCGGCGGCTTCTACAAGCACTTCGCCTCCCGTGACGATCTCGTCGCCGAAGCGATCGAGTCCGCTTTCGATTCATGGGGGCGCAGGCTGGAAGCAGAGGGTGTGGACCCCGCGAAGATGACGGCTGCCGATGTCGCCGATCGCTATGTCAGCGCCTATCATCGCGACAATCCTGGCGAAGGCTGCCCTTTCGCCGCGCTGACCTCCGATATCGCGCGCAGCAGCGAGAAGGCGCGGCGCATTGCCACGGAGCGGCTCGAACGCAATTTCCAGGCATTGGCCGGCAAGGCCACGGGAGCAAATGGAGGGGAAAGACGGCGAAAGGCAATTATGGCTTTCGCCATGATGGCAGGCGGCGTCGGCCTTGCCAGGGTTTCCTCGGATGACGCTCTTTCGGGCGAAATCCTGGAGACGATCCGGGATTTCGTCGCCGATATCGGCAAATGACGAACGGCCGGCAGGTGCCGGCCGTTCAATGGAGGGTTCTGAAGCCGATCAGGCTGCGAGTGCGATTTCCTCGACGCGCGACTTGGCGGCGCCGATGGCCTTTTCGGCGGCTTCCGGGCCGAAAGCAAGGCCTTCGACATAGATGGTCTCGATATCGGTGATGCCGAGGAAGCCGAGAACCGATTTCAGGTAAGGCACGGCATGGTTCAGGGGAGCAGCCGGTCCCTGCGAGTAGACGCCGCCGGAAGCAAGCACAACATAAACCTTCTTGCCGGTTACGAGGCCGACCGGGCCGCTTTCCGTGTACTTGAAGGTCACGCCGGCGCGGGCGATATTGTCGATCCACGTCTTCAGCGACGAATAGATATTGAAGTTGATCAGGCCGGTGCTGATGACGATCGTGTCGGCGGCAAACAGTTCGGCGACCAGTTCGTCGGAGGTCTTGATGGCTGCGATCTCTTCGGCGGTGCGGGCCTCCGCCGGCTTGCGGATCGCGCCGGTGAAGAGGTCGTCGATATGCGGCAGCGGAGTGGCGGCAAGGTCGCGGCGGACGACGACGCTGCCCGGCTTCTGGTTTTTCAGCTTCTCGGCGAGATCGGCGGCGATCGGGGTCGAGAGCGATTCGGCACGCGGGCTGGACGTCAGAAGAAGAATGGACGACATGGATCATTTCCTTTCGAATTGAACGGAACGGCTCGTTGCTGGGAGATGAGCCGCGGTGTCGAACAGGAAAATAAGTCTGGCCTGCTATCGAAAAAACGGAGATAATGTCGATCGAAACTATCGATGGAATGGATGGAAGATGCTTCCGAACCCCACCCTGGATCAATTGCAGGTGTTTTTGACCGTTGCCGAAACCGGCAGCTTCTCGGCCGCTTCGCGGGCACTGAACCGGGCGCAATCGGTCATCAGCTATACGATCGCCAACTTGGAGGCGCAGCTCGAGGTGGCGCTGTTTGAGCGTTCTGGCGCACGTCAGCCGAAGCTGACCGAGGCGGGCAAGGCGATGCTCGAGGATGCGCGTCGCATTCTGGGTGACCTGCAGGTCATGCGGGCGCGCGTCAAGAGCCTGAGGGAAGGGCTTGAAGCGGAAGTTTCCGTAGCCATCAGCGTCATGGTGCCCTCGCGGGCCGTGGTGGACGTGCTGCACGAATTCCGCGAGAGGTTTCCGACCGTTTCATTGAACCTCAATGTCGGCGAGCTCGGAATGGTCATGGATCTCATATTAACGGGCAAGGTGACGATCGGCATCGGCGGCGCTGTCCTCAAGCAAGATGATTCGCTCATCACCGAGCGAATCGGCCACTCCTTCATGTTGCCCGTTGCCGCGCCCAACCATCCGCTTGCCCAAATCAGCCGGCCCTTGACACTCGCCGACGTGCGCGAGGAAGTGCAACTCGTCGTTAGCGACGCCTCAGGCCGCACGAAGGGGCGGGATTTCAACGTCCTGTCCTACAAGACCTGGCGTGTCAGTGATATCGCGACGAAACATCAGCTTATCAAGGCCGGGCTGGGCTGGGGCGGTCTTCCGGCTTCGATCTTGCATGACGACTTGCGGAGCGGCGCGCTCGTCCATCTCGATCTGGATGCCTATGAGCAGGGCGAGTATGCCATCTATTCGATGCGCCAGCTTGCGAACCCGCCCGGACCTGCCGCTGCCTGGATGATCGAGGCGTTCCGCACCCGGCTTTCCTTCTGCCCCAACCAAGCCGATTTCCACGCCCAGATGGCGGAACTGCGCGACACCGTCTCACCGCTTGCGGCCGAATGACGAAGGCGCGGTGGCCGCGACTTCGCTGTCTGTCTGCGCTTAAAGGACCAGCCGGAACTTCGAGAAGCCGTCGGCACCGTCGCCGGCTTCCTCGATCTTGACGCTCTTGACTGCAGCGAGGAACTGTTTTGCCTTCGGGCCGCTGTCGAAGGTAACGGTCGTGCCCGGCAGCGGCTTGAAGGTCCAGTTCGCATCGGCCGACGGATTGATCGTGCCTTGGTCGTGGACATAACGGACGATGACGTCGCGATTGGTATCAGGCGCCTGGAAGATCACCTTATCCGCTGCAATCTCTGGGAAACTGCCGCCGCCGCCGGCGCGGTAATTGTTGGTGACGACGACGAACTTCTGAGCCGGATCGATCGGCTTGCCATTGAAGGTGAGATTCTGGATGCGGTTTGCATCCGGATTGATGGCCTTGCCGGAGGAATCATATTTCGGCGGCTGCGACAGGTCGATCTGATAGGTCACCCCGTCGATGACATCGAAATTATAGGATGGGAAGTCGTTGTTGAGCAGCGGCGCATCCTTCGATCCGGCTTTGATGTGATTGAACATGCCGGCCGACATTTCGAGCCAGTTCTTCACTTGCGCGCCGGTGATGGCGACAGCCTGCACCGTGTTCGGATAGAGGTAGAGGTCGGCGACGTTCTTGATGGCGATATCGCCGGCCGGAACGTCGGTATAATAATCCGCGCCGCCGCGACCGCCGGCCTTGAAGGGAGCCGCAGCCGAAAGCACCGGCAGATCCTTGAATTCGGTGTCGGCGAGCATCTGCTTGATGTACCAGGTTTGAGTCTGGCTGACGACCTGGACGGAAGGATCGTCGGCGACGAGCGCGAAATAGGAATAGAGCGGCGCGGAGGTCTTGCCGACGGGCGTGCGGACATAGGCGAGCGTCGCCTCATGCTCTGATTTGGCGGCCTCGACCACCTCTTTCTTGTCGGCGTAATCGGCAACTACTTTCTTCTTGTCGTCGCGATGATAGATCGGCCGGGCTTCCGAGGTGAAATCGACGATCTTCCAGCTGTTGCCGTCCTTTTCCAAGAGCAGGTCGATAAGGCCGAGATGCGAGCCCCAGAAGCCTGCCATCACGGCGGGCTTGCCATGCAGTGTGCCCTTGACCGGGTCGGCATTGGCGATGCCGTCCCAGCTCTTCGGGCCGGGGAAGACGAGATGTTGGTGACCGGTGAAGATCGCGTCGATCCCCTCGACTGCGGCCAGATGCAGCGACGCGTTTTCCATTCTTTCGGATGGCGCGGCTCCGTCGATGCCGGAGTGGGAGAGTGCGATGACGATATCGGCGCCTGCCTCCTTCATCGCTGGGACCCAGGCTTTGGCGGCCTCGACGATGTCCCGCGTCTGCGCCTTACCCTCGAGGTTCTTCATATCCCAGAGCATGATCTGCGGCGGCACGAAGCCGATGAAGCCGATCTTGACCGGGCTCTCCTTGCCGGCGCCGTCCTTGATCTGCTTTTCCACGATGACGTAGGGCTTGAAGAAAAGGTCGTCCTGCTTCGGGTCCGAGGCGAGCTCACCTTTGGTCAGGTTGGCGCAGACAAAGGGAAAGTTGGCGCCCGACAGCACCCTGAACATGAAGTCGAGGCCGTAGTTGAATTCGTGATTGCCGAGCGTGCCGACGGTATAGCCGAGCGTGTTCATCGCCTTGATCACGGGATGGACGTCGCCGTCCTTCATGCCGTGCTGATAGGCCATATAGTCGCCCATCGGATTGCCCTGCAGCACGTCGCCATTGTCGACCAGCAGCGAGTTGATGGCCTCGGCGCGGATCGCGTCGATGATCGTTCCGGTGCGCGCCAGACCCATCGTGTCGTTCGGCTTGTCGGCATAATAGTCGTAGGGGAAGACGTTGACGTGAATGTCCGTCGTTTCCATCAGCCGGAGATGCGCCTGGTTGGCGCTGGCGCGCGCGCTGAAAGGGTGCAGCAGCACGAGGGCGGAGGTGGCGGCAAGGCCGCCAAGCAAGGAACGGCGGCTCATCAAGCCAACGTCGAAAATGGAAGACATGGAAGCTCTCCTTCAAAGATCGTGCATCGTCCGGCTCCTCAGAATTAGGACGATTTGGCGAGGAGTACACTGCGAAAATGACAGCACGGCAAGCAATCAGTGGCAAAGGCGCAATGGTTTTGAAACGCAACTTGTAGTCTCAGGCCGTATCCCTTGGGAAGGGGGCACGAGCAGGGTCGTGATTGCAAAGGGCAAAGATTTCGGAGGCAACGCGTCCAGTGCGGAAGACAACGCGGAGACGTTTACGGCGGCGATACGGAAAGTCGCTGGCGGCGGCAGATCCTCAATCTCCATCGCCTGCGGGCGGCACCAGCACCAACCGGAGCTCCTGACCGATCTCAGCCGCTCCTCGGCGTAATAGCGGTGCGGCCTTACGCTTTCAGCGTCGACGGATGAGGTGGGCGGTCGCCGCCGGTCGCGGCTCTCAGCTGACGAACCGCCAGCACCGGCCGTATTTCCTTATGGAAAAAGCGGAAATAGGAGGCGACCTGTGCCCGCGCATTCGAATTCACATCGAACTGCACGCCGATGCGGCCATTGTGCTTCCAGCGGATGATCCCTTCGAGCAGTCCGAGATTTTCGGCTTCGATGCGCACCTTGCTGCCGGAAGCGGCATGGAGCGGCGTCTTCGTCTCCAGGGCGGCGCCGGTCACCGACAGGTTGAGAATGCGGACATCCACTTGGCTGTTCAGATATTTGACGCTGCCGAAGACACGGCAGTTTTGCCGGTCGGCCTTTCTTGCCGTGATTTTCAAGTTGCGGGTCATACTGTCTCCCTTGGATACAGTCGGAGAGCATAGCGCCCGAAAATTGAAATGGTTTTAGTGGCTTGGCTAAAATTGCAGTGAAACTGTCAGTTAGGGTTACTGCATGTCACGGAGATGCGTGCAGCGATTCTGGAAGCCAATCTGTGTAAAACGGGCTAACGCAGGTCGACACTCAATCAACTGCGACGCCGCTGGCTTTGGCAGCCCTGCGTCCCACAACATGTTCTCGCCAGACCGTGAAGATGCCGGCGGCGACCACGATCGCCGAGCCGACGATCGTGTTGAGGCTCAGCGTTTCGCCATAGATCGTCACGCCGATGATCGAAGCGTAGACAAGCGACAGATAGGTCAGCGGCTGGACGGCGGCGGCATCGAGACTATCGTAGGCGCGGATGAGGAAATAATGGCTGGAAATGCTGGTCATGCAGACGAGCGCCATCCAGCCCCAGTCGCCGGATGACATCCAGCTCCAGTAGAACGGCCCGATCAGCGTCATCGCAACGGCGCCGACGACACCGGTATAGAAGAAGCTGGTCGTCGAAGAATCGTCGCGGCTGACGAGCCGTGTGGAGATGACGTAGAAGGCGAAATTGAAGCAGGAGGCGACGGCGAGAAGCAGCTTCACGTCGAAAAAATCGCCTTCCGGTTTCAGGATCAGCAGCACCCCGAAAAGCCCGGCGCCGATTGCCGCCCATCGCCGCCATCCGACGCGCTCGCCGAGGATCGGCATTGCCAGCAGTGCGATCAGGATAGGCGTCGCGGAAAAGATCGCCTGCGAACGGGCAAGGCCGATCACGGCAAAACATGTGATCGCCAGAACCACCTGAACCGCAAGCAGCAGGCCGCGGGCCACCTGCAGGGCGGGGCGTTTGGTGCGAGTCGTCGCCTTGAGACCACCGCGCATCTTCGAAGCGAGAATGATTGTGAAAAGCCCGAAGGCCCAGTAGCGGATCATCGTCACGAAGATCGGCGGATAGGCGGATGCCAGATGTTTGGAGATGGCGTCCTGCAGCGAAAAGATGGACAGCGCCAGCAGGGCGAAAATGTAACCGTGGGTCTTCGATTTCATGACATGCCAATAAGCGGGAGACGCCCGCGCGCGCCGAAAGTCTGGTCAGGCATTCTGAAAATAAGCAAGGCCTCAAAGCCCCACATTCAGCCTGTCGATGATTTCTCTGAGCGCGAAACTCGAATTGATCTTGACCACATGGGGAAGGGCCGACAGCCAGTCGCGATGGATACGCTCATAGTCTTCGAGATCGCGGGCGGCGACCCTGAGGATGTAGTCATATTCGCCCGACATCAGGTAGCAGACGAGCACGTTCGGGCAGAGCTTCACCGCCGACTCGAACTCCGCCAGCGTCTTGGCGAACTGGCCCGAGAGGGAAATATGCACGATCGCGATCATCTTGTAGTCGAGCGCCTTGTGCGAAAGCCGCGCATGGTAGCCGTCGATGACGCCGCTCCTTTCAAGAATGTCGAGCCGGCGCGAACAGGCCGAAGGGGAAAGCCCGATTCTTTCGGCGAGCTCGGCATTGGTGATGCGGGCATTGGCCTGCAAAACCTTCAGAATCGCAAGATCGATGGTATCGAGTTCGGCCATTCGAAGAACTTTCGAAGAGAGAGGGTTGCGACGCAATAATCACCGAAAAATCGCGTTTGCGCAAACCGTCTTTGCAAGGACATTTCGCAGCCTTGGTGGTTGGATTGGCCGCAGAGGAGATCCGCGACCGCGGAGACAAAAGGAGAGGAACGCGAAATGCGTGTCGGTTGCCCGAAGGAAATCAAGAATCATGAATATCGCGTCGGGCTGACGCCTGCTTCGGTGCGCGAATATGTGGCGCACGGCCACGAGGTCTGGGTAGAGACCAAGGCGGGAGCCGGCATCGGCGCCGATGATGCCGCCTATGCCGCGGCTGGCGCGAAGATCGCCGCCTCCGCCAAGGATATTTTCGAAAAGTGCGACATGATCGTCAAAGTCAAGGAGCCGCAGCCTTCCGAATGGGCCCAGCTTCGCGATGGTCAGCTGCTCTACACCTATCTGCATCTAGCGCCCGATCCCGATCAGACCAAGGGTCTTCTCGCCTCCGGCGTCACCGCAATCGCCTATGAGACGGTGACCGACGAGCGCGGCGGCCTGCCGCTGCTGGCGCCGATGTCCGAGGTCGCCGGGCGCCTGTCCATTCAGGCCGGGGCGACTGCCCTGCAGAAGGCCAATGGCGGTCTCGGTGTCCTGCTCGGCGGCGTGCCCGGCGTGCTGCCGGCCAAGGTCGCCGTCATCGGCGGCGGCGTCGTCGGCCTGCATGCCGCCAGAATGGCCGCCGGACTCGGCGCCGATGTCAGCATTCTCGACAAATCCCTGCCGCGCCTGCGTCAGCTCGACGACATCTTCGCTGGCCGTGTCCACACCCGTTATTCCAGCATCCAGGCGCTGGAGGAGGAGGTCTTCTCGGCCGATCTCATCATCGGTGCCGTGTTGATCCCGGGTGCTGCCGCTCCGAAGCTCGTTACCCGCGAGATGCTGTCCGGCATGAAGAAGGGCGCCGTCATCGTCGACGTCGCCATCGACCAGGGCGGCTGCTTCGAAACCTCGCATGCGACGACGCATTCCGACCCAACTTATGAGGTCGAGGGCGTGGTGCATTATTGCGTCGCCAACATGCCCGGTGCAGTACCGGTCACGTCGGCGCATGCGCTGAACAACGCCACGCTGGTTCATGGGCTTGCGCTTGCCGACCGCGGCCTGCGCGCCATCGCCGAGGACAAGCACTTGAGGAACGGCCTCAACGTGCACAAGGGGCGTATCACCAACAAGCCGGTCGCCGAGGCGCTCGGTTATGAGGCCTTCGCGCCGGAGAGCGTTCTCAACGTAGCGTAAGCTGCTTGACCCTCGGTCAGGTGAGGGCGCCGGTCTCTGCCAGGGCCGGCGCCTTTGCCTTGTCGATCCGACACTGGAAGCAATTGTTGCGCGCCGATCGCACATGCACATAGGCGATGTCGGCTCGTGCCAGCAGCTTTTCGCCATAGGCCTCAATTTCGCTGACCAGGGTCACCGCGCCGGTACCGTACACGATGCGGTTGTTCTCATTGTAGCCGCGGACGATGAAGTCGCGGCTCGTCGTCAGCACCGGCGGCAAAATCTCTTCGGCGGCGTAACGCCGGCAGGGCTGTTTGTGGAGGAAAATGGGCCCGGTTTCGGCATAGGGCTGCAGCTTCGGGAAGGGCCGGTAGGCGAAAACCAGCATCTCCTCGCCCTCTTCGATATTCTGCAGGCAATGGCGGCAAGGATTGCCGTCACCGTCTGATATCATCGTCTCGGGCAGGTTGTCATAGGCATCACGGCCACCGTTCCAGAGGACTTCGGCATCGGCGGTCGGCATTGCGGCAAAACGAATGGCGGTCATGGAAATCCCCTTTGTGATCGCCATGAAATTGCGCCTGGACCTCCGCCCGAGCCACCCGTTTCTTGCCTGTGTTGTCGTTTGCGGAGATCGTCGCGGCAAACTCAGTTTCCGACGTCGGGGCATTCCTCGACGTTTGGAGGAAGTTTCTACCTCTCCTCCCTCATTCCTGTCCTCGCATCAAGTCCGAGGACAGGAGTGAGGGCGGCGAGCGACCGGAAAGCAATCAAACCGTCAGCTTTTCCGCGCAAGTTCCAGGAGCTCCTTGTCACTCAGCGGCCGCACAATGCCGGTGCCGGTCGAGACAGGGGAAAAGCCGTACATCTGATAGAGCTGCAGCGCGCGCGGATGGTCGAGATTGTTGGTGGTCGTGGTGACGCGCTTCGGATCGAGCGCCCAGATGGCATAGAGCGCCTGCAGCAGAAACCATTTGCCGATGCCGAGCCCGAGCGCATGTTCGATCAGGCCGAAATGGCTGAGTTCAATCGTCTCCTCGTCCGCGCAGAAATACTCGTAGAAGCCGGCCGGTGCGCCGTTCACGTAGAGGACGCTGATATTGTTGCGCTTGTCGTTCAGCATTTCTGCCAGTTGCTCGTCGCTCATGCGCAGCCGGTCCACCCACTGCCAGCGCGCGCCCACCTGTCGATAGAGATAGCGGTAAAAGGGCAGCGGTATGCCTGGCGCACGCATGATCGCAGTCTGGATATTGACGGGCACCGGCATGCTGGCCTTGGGCGCCGCCGTCATTTCGAGACGGGTAATATGAGCTTTGAGCGAAGTGGGCGTCTTTGCCATGGCGGTCAGGCTTTGACCGGCGTCGGCGGACCGGTGACCACAGGCGTATCGTCACGACTGCCCCATTCGCTCCATGAGCCGTCGTAAAGCTTGTTGTCGTAATGGCCGAGGGATTCCAGCGCCAGGGTGATGATCGCGGCCGTGATGCCTGAGCCGCAGGAGGTGACGACCGGTTTGGAGAGATCGATTCCGGCCTCTTCGATGGTCTGCCTGAGTTCGGGCAGCGATTTGAACCGGCCCTGGTTGGCGAAGACGCCGGAGGGCAGGCTTCGGGCGCCGGGCATATGGCCGGAGCGCATGCCGGCACGCGGCTCGGGTTCGGTAGCGGCGAAGCGGCCGGCGCTACGGGCGTCGGCAATCTGCATCGCGCCGCTTGAGACGATGTCGCGCATGCTGTCCAGCGTGACGACGCGGCTCTCATCGAAGTCAGGCGTAAACGTCGCCGGGGCATAGTTGGGGGCCGCTGTTTCGAGCGGACGGCCCTCAGCCTTCCAGCCGTCGAGACCTCCGTCGAGGACGAAGACGTTCTTTGCCCCCATCACCCGGAAGAGCCACCAGACGCGGGGCGAGGCAAACACGCCGATACCGTCATAGACGACGATGCGATCATTCTCGCTGATGCCGAGCTTGCCGACTTCGGCGGCGAAATAATCGGGCGAGGGTATCGTATGCGGCAGCGCCGTCGAGTGGTCGGCGAACTTGTCCTGATCGAAGCGGATGGCCCCGGGAATATGGCCGGCGGCATATTCGGCATCGGCGTCGCGCTTTTGCGCCGGCAGGTAGAAGGAGGCGTCCAGCACGCGCAGATCCGGCTTGCCGAGCTCGGCTTGCAGCCATTCGGCCGAGACAACGAAACGGCTCTTGCTCTCAGTCATTATGGTCTCCCCTTGTCAGGCTTCTACGCCGGGCGTGCCGAAGCGGATGCGGAAACGCCGGTTCTCCTTGCCCTTCTTTTCGATCTTGGCGATGTGGATCTGACCGATTTCCTGCGTCTCCGAGACATGTGTGCCGCCGCAGGGCTGGCTGTCAATCGAGGAGTTCTCGCCGATACAGACGAGGCTGACCCGACCAAGCCCCACCGGCGGGCGCACGTTCTTCGACTTGACGATGTCCGGATTGGCCGCCAGCTCGTCATCGGTGATCCATTGCAGATAGACCGGGTGGTTCTGGCCGACCAGTTCCATCAGCTTGGCCGTGACCTCGTCCTTGTCGATCGTTTCGCTCATGTCGAAATCGACGCGGCTTTCTTCCTCGCCGACGGCGGCTCCGGTGATCGGATAGGAGCAGATGACCGACAGCAGGTGGCAGGCCGTGTGCATGCGCATCAGCCGGTAGCGGCGCGGCCAATCGACATGCAGCACCAGCGTCTCGCCGACCTCCGGCCGCGGCTCGTTTTCGAGCGGCACGTGGATGATGACATCCTTGCCGGCGCCGTGTTTTGTCTGGCCCAGTGCGATCTTGGTTCCGTCGGCGCGTTCAAGCTGGCCAGTGTCACCGGGCTGGCCACCCGATGTGGCATAAAAGCAAGTCTGGTTGAGCTCGATGCCCCCGTCGTCGTGAACGGCAGTGACGACCGCCTCGCATGTCGAGAGATAGAAGTCGTCGCGATAGAGGGCATTGACGGGCATGAGGTCTCACACGGGCTCGTAGGGAACGTGTATGTCGGACGAACCAGTCATCCAGCCGGGAACGGGTAGTCCCTTCGATCGCAGAAAATCCGGATTGAAGAGCTTGGATTGGTAGCGGTTGCCGTAGTCGCAGAGGATTGTCACCACCGTGTGACCGGGCCCGAGATCGCGGGCGAGATTGACCGCGCCGGCGATGTTGATCGCTGTCGAGCCGCCGAGGCACAGCCCCTCGTTTTCCACGAGATCGAAAAGATAGGGAAGTGCTTCGGCATCGGAGACGCGATAGGAGAAATCGGGTGTGAAGCCCTCTAGATTGGCCGTGATGCGGCCCTGGCCGATGCCCTCGGTGATCGAGGATCCCTCGGATTTCAGCGTGCCGTTCTGGTAGAATTCATAAAGAGCAGCGCCGTCGGGATCGGCGATGCCGATCTTGACGTCGGGATTAAAAGCCTTGAGGCCGGCGGCGACACCGGCAAGCGTGCCGCCGGAGCCGACGGAGCAGATGAAGCCGTTGACCTTGCCGTCGGTATCGTTCCAGATTTCCGGCGCCGTCGTTTCGATATGCGCCTGGCGGTTGGCGACGTTGTCGAACTGGTTCGCCCAGATTGCCCCGTTCGGTTCGCTCTTCGCCATTTGTTCAGCAAGACGCCCGGACACCTTCACATAGTTGTTCGGGTTCTTGTAGGGAACGGCCGGCACTTCGACGAGTTCGGCGCCGAGCAATTTCAGCGCGTCCTTCTTTTCCTGGCTCTGGGTTTCCGGGATGACAATGACGGTGCGGTAGCCGAGCGCCTTGGCGACTAGCGTCAGCCCGATGCCGGTATTGCCGGCCGTGCCTTCGACGATGACGCCGCCGGGTCGAAGCAGCCCCTTCCGCTCCGCATCGCGGATGATGTAGAGCGCGGCACGGTCCTTGACCGACTGGCCGGGGTTGAGAAACTCCGCCTTGCCGAGAATGGTGCAGCCGGTTGCAGCGGAGGCGCCCTTGAGTTTGATCAGGGGCGTATTGCCGATGGCTTCGAGGACGGAGGGATGGAAGGTCATGGAATCTGCCTCTTTCGAACTCTTACTTTAGGAACGGTCTTTTCCCTTCACAAGGCTGTGTTGGCAAGAAATGCTATTCCATACCCCTGGTGGTCACGATAAAATTTCGCTTTCCTTATCCGAAATGGCCCGCGACGGCGATCCCACCGTGCCTTGGTGATCCGAAAACTGGCTTTCCCCGTATGGATGACGACAAAGCGACAACGGAACACGGGCGGCGGGCGTGGCCGAAACCGACATGATTCACGATCAGATCGACACGATCGATGCACCGAGGGCGCATTATGTCGCCGGTTCCTTGCCCGAGGGCTACGACGCGCGCCGGCCGGTCGACCATCCGACTCCGTTTAAGCCAACCCGAATGATTCAATTTAACCCGGAAAAGCTCTAGACGGTTCTTTCAACGACGAGCGCAGCCATTTCGGCCCCGGCGACATCTCGATTGCCGACGAAACTGTCGATCACCGGCCGGTTGCCGAAAGGACAGGCCTTGCATTGCCTTCGCGCTGTCCGACGGACCGATCCGGCTGACCCGGTCCATTCGTCAGATGATCGGCGACCTGATCGGCTGAAAGCAGCCACAATAGTGTGATAGAGCCGTAAATCCGGGAGGCGCAAAGAACTTCCGGGCCTGTTTTCGTGCTGGTCAGGCAGAGCCGGAGGAGCATGTCATGCGTGATTTCATCGCCCGTCCCGAACATGGAATCGTCTGGATCTCGAGCGCGAGCTCAGGTATCGGCCGGGCGCTTGCGCTGAAGCTTGCCGGCGAAGGATACAAGGTCGCCGTCACCGCCAGAAGCCACGAAAAGCTGGTCGAGCTGCAGGCCGAAGCCAGCGGCCTTTCCGGGAATATTATCGTCCTCGACGGTGATGTCACCGATGCCGAGGACATGGAACATGTCCTAGCCTCTATCGAATATGAGCACGGCACGCTCGCAATGGCGATCCTCAATGCCGGTATCTACCTGCCGGTCCACGCCGAGGATCTGAACCGCGCCGATTTCGAAAAGAGCTTTGCCGTCAATCTTTCCGGCGTCGTCAACTGTCTGTTGCCGGCGATCCGCCATATGAAGGCGAAAGGGCAGGGGCAGATCGCCATCGTCTCTTCCGTCACCGCCTATGGCGGCCTGCCGACGGGGGCTGCCTATGGCGCCACCAAGGCGGCGTTGATCAACATGGCCGAAAGCCTGAAATTCGATCTAGACAAGGTGGGCATCCGCATTCAGCTCATCAGCCCGGGCTTCGTCGACACGCCGACGGTGGGCAAGAGCGCCTTTCCTATGCCGGCGGCGCGGGTGTCGTCCGAGGAGGCTGCCCGCCAGATTGCCGCCGGGCTGAAATCGCAGGCTTTCGAGATCGCTTTCCCCAGACGCTTCACCACGATGTTGAAGCTGGCGCGTCTGCTTCCCTATGGCGCTTATTTCCCACTGATGAACTATCTGACTGGCTGGCGGCAGCGGCCGCCGCTAGATGGTCACCATCCGGTGATGCCACACCCTGCGGAATGATCAACGGTGCGGGAAGGCGGGTGGCCGGAACACGCGGATTAAAAATTGCGAAGGCAGTCTTTATCCGCCGCGACATGAAAAGGCCGGCATAAGCCGGCCTTTTCCGAGGTGGTGCGCTTTTGCACGACATGTTTCAAAGCGGTGACTGCTGCTTAGTTGTCGTATTCGCGGCAGGCTTCGCTGATCGATGCGCCGCTCTCACCGCCGCGCGTATCGACACCGGTCCCCTGCTGCGGCATGCCGGCGCATTCCATCGCCTGCGGCGGTCGGATGCTCTGGGTCGTGGTCGGATCGACGGGGGCGACCTGGACAGGGTGCATGCCATTGTCGCTGTTGGTGTAATCGGACGAATAGTTACCCGAACCCGGATCGGTCGAGCCGCCATTCGTCGGTCCGATGGGATCTGGATTCGACTGGGCAAAGGCTGACGATGCCATGCCGATCGCGAGCAGCGAAGCGGCAATGAGGGATTTGGTCATGAGGATATCCTCCTTTGATTTTCATCATGGATGACCTCTGGGTAACCACTTGCAGGATTCATTGTTCCGACGTTTTTTGAAAAACCTGCCCGCGGGCCTTGCATCGTTTACGACCCCGAGGAACGCTGCCATGACCTGATCGGCTTGCGCCTCTCCTGTGACTTGATCCTCACCTAGGCTTCCTAAGAAATGCAACGTCGCTGTCCTGCCCAGACTTGCAAAACGCTGCAATTTGCCGTTTCATCGCCGCCAGCAACGACCATCCGAAACTCCTCCTTAATGAGATACGCCCTTGTACCCGCCGATGCCCCACGGCTTCGAGAAGCCTTATGCCGCATTCCTCTTCGACATGGACGGCACCATCCTCAATTCGATCCTCGCCGCCGAGCGTGTTTGGAGCGACTGGGCAAGACGCCATGGGCTCGATGTCGCCGCCTTCTTGCCGAAGATGCACGGATCGCGTGGCATTGACACAATCACCCGGCTGAACCTGCCGGGCGTCGATCCGGAATACGAGGCAAGGCTGGTGACCGAGGCCGAAATTGCCGATGTCGGCGATGTCGTTGCCATTTCCGGCGCAGCCGCCTTCTTGGCTTCGCTGCCGCCGGATCGCTGGGCGATCGTCACCTCTTCGCCCTTGCGTCTTGCCCGCCGGCGGCTGGAAGCGGCTGGCCTGCCTCTGCCGAAATTCATGGTGACGGCGGAGGACGTGACGGTCGGAAAGCCCGATCCGCAATGTTATATTCTCGGCGCCGAACGCCTCGGCGTCAGCACGCGGGATTGTCTGGTGTTTGAGGATGTCGCAGCCGGCATCAAGGCCGGCGAGGCGGCGGGCGCCGATGTCATGGTCGTTACGGCAACCCATCACCAGAAGATGGAGACGCCGCATCCGACCATCTCTTCCTATGACGAGATCGCCGTCAACATCTCAGCCGACCATAAAATGCTTATCGTCCCGAGCGCAGCCTGACATCCGACCTCCAGCATTCGCGCTTGCGCATTCACTCCGCGGCTGCGGCGAGACAGCGATCGATGATCCTGCCGATTTCGCTGCGGCAGGAACCGCAATTGGTTCCGGCGCTCGTTTCCTTGCCTACCTCTTCAACGCTATGGCATCCGCCTCGCACCGCGGCAGCGATCTGGTTGACCCCGACACTGAAGCAGGAGCAGACGGTCGCACCGGGATCCGGTCTGCCGCCGCCGGGACGGCCTGCGACCAGCGCAAAGCGTTTCCTGAGGTCGCCATGCACGACGGAGAGTTGCGAGATTGCCCAGTTGCGAGCAACGGCAACCGGCTCGCGTGCAAGGAACAGAGCGGCAAGCAGGATCTCACCATCGAAGAAGGCGAGCCTCAGGTCGCCGGATTGCCGATCCGCGTACCCCAGCGGTTCGATTGCGGCCGGAATGGCGAAGACCTTCCGGCACCAGGCCGTCCAGTCTTCGACAGCCTCGGTGAAGGCAAGCTCAAGCCGCCAACCGCCTGCAGCTTTCGCCACCGCCCAATAGGCCGCGTCGGGTGTGTCCGGTTTGATGGCAGAGACCGCGAATCCGTAATGGGTGGCGCGGAAGGGCCGAACGGCAACGGCAACATTCTTCGACGCCGGCTGGCCGGAAATAGGGTCGGTGATCGGCGCCACCACGGCGTCGATCCGGGCTTTTGCCGCGAACTGATCGTTCCAGTGCATGGGTGCGAAAATGCCACCGCGCGCCTGGCGGTCGGTCACCAGCGCCCGCACGATCGCTTTGCCCTGGGGGCTCTCGATCTCGACGAGGCCGGCGCTTGATATGCCGGTCTCGATCGCATCGCGCGGATGGATCTCGGCAAAGGGTTCGGCGATATGGGCGGAAAGCCGCGCGCTCTTCCCGGTTCGTGTCATCGTGTGCCACTGATCGCGGATGCGGCCGGTGTTCAGGGTGAAGGGGAAATCGGCATAGGTGCGATCCGTCGCAGGCGGTTTCACCGCGACGAAGCGCGCCTTGCCATCGGGATGAAAAAAGCCACCCTCGGCGAAGAAGCGGGTGACGCCGGGCGCCGTTCCTGCTGGCTGCGGCCACTGAAAGGGCGACAGTTCGTCGTAGGCGCCGCCGCTCGTGCCGGCGTGGGCGCCGATGTCGAAATCGCGGCTGCCGTCATTTTCGAAGGCGGAAAGCGCTGCATGTTCGGCAAAGATTGCATCCGGCGTCTCGAAATCGAAAGCGACGCCAAATCCCATGCGCCGTCCGACCTCCGCAAGCTGCCACCAATCAGCCCTGGCATCGCCGGGGGCATTGAGAAACGGCCGTTGCCTGGAAATGCGACGTTCGGAATTGGTAACGGTACCGTTCTTCTCGCCCCAGCCGAGCGAGGGCAAAAGCACATGGGCATGCCGGGTCGTATCCGTGTCTCTCAGAATGTCCGACACGACGACGAAGGGACAGGCGGCGATCGCGCTTTCGACGCTGTCGGCATCCGGCATCGACACAACAGGATTGGTGGCCATGACCCAGAGCGCCTTGATGCGTCCATCGGCCACCGCACGGAACATGTCGACTGCCTTCAAGCCGGGCTTTGCGGCGATGACGGGCGAATTCCAGAAGCGCTGCACGCGGTCGCGGTCATCCGCATTCTCGATCGCCATATGGGCGGCAAGCATATTGGCGAGGCCGCCGACCTCACGCCCGCCCATGGCGTTCGGCTGGCCGGTCAACGAGAACGGTCCCATGCCCGGCCGGCCGATGCGGCCGGTAGCGAGGTGACAGTTGAGGATGGCGTTGACCTTGTCGGTGCCGGAGGAGGATTGGTTGACGCCCTGGCTGTAGCAGGTGACGACCTTCTCGGTCGTCTCGAACAGGCGGAAGAACTCCCTGATCTGCATGGCCGGCAGACCGGTCCGTTCCAGGAGATCGTTGGTGTCAAGCGCGGCTGCGGCCGCAAAAGCATCGCCGAAACCCTCGGTATGGGCGGCGATATAGTTCTGGTCGATCGCCGGGCTTGTCGCAAGATGCGCAAGCAGTCCCATGAACAGCGCGACGTCGCCGTCCGGGCGGATTGCCAGATGCAGATCGGCGATATCGCATGTCATCGTCCGGCGCGGATCGATGACGACGATGCGCATGTTGGGCCGTGCCGTCTTTGCGGCGGCAAGCCGCTGGTAGATGACAGGGTGGCACCAGGCGAGGTTGGAGCCGGTCAGGACCACCAGATCGGCAAGTTCGAGATCCTCATAGGTCCCGGGCACCGTATCGGCGCCGAAAGCACGGCGATGGCCGGCGACGGACGAGGACATGCAGAGCCTGGAATTGGTGTCGATATTGGCTGAGCCGATGAAGCCCTTCATCAGCTTGTTGGCGATGTAATAATCTTCGGTCAGCAACTGACCCGAGACGTAGAAGGCAACCGAATCCGGCCCGTGTTCGGCGATGGTTTCGGAAAAACGCCGTGCGACGAGATCAAGCGCCTCGTCCCAATCGCTCTTTTCGCCGGATATTTCAGGATGGAGAAGACGGCCGTCGAGATCGATCGTTTCGGCAAGCGCCGAGCCTTTCGAGCAGAGACGGCCGAAATTCGACGGATGCTCGGGATCGCCCTTGATGCTGGCGGCGCCGGCCTCGTCGACCGTGGCAATGACGCCGCAGCCGACGCCGCAATAAGGACAGGTGGTCTTGACCTCTGTCGTCATTTATTCCGCCGCCATCATCAGGCTTTCAAGCGCTATGAAAAGGGTGCCGCCCTCGTTACGGACCGGTATGGTCCGCACCGCGCCCTCATCGGCGCCGAGCGCCTTGCCGGTTTCGAGAGAGATCACCCAATTGTGCAGCGGGCAGGTGACGGCCTTGGCGTGCACGATCCCCTGGGACAGCGGCCCGCCTTTGTGCGGGCAGTGATCCTCGATGGCGAAAACCTCGTTTTCCGCCGTGCGGAAGACGGCGATCTTGCCCTGCGGTGTCTTCACGCAACGCGCGCCACGCAGGGGGATATCGGAGATGTCACCGATCGGGTGCCAGTTTTCATTGGACCAGGTCATATCAATCTCCTTACTCGGCTGCCTGCGGATAACCGATCGTCGCCATCGGCTTGAATTCATGCTTGTCCTTGCCCGAGACACGCTCCGACCAGGGATCGACCTGGGCGAATTTCTGGGAGAAGACAAAGCGGTCGTAATAGGCTCTACGCTTTTCGGCATCACCCATGATCTGCCGGCGGATTTCCTCCAGGCCGATCCGCTTGGCCCATTTGTAGATGCGTTCGAGGTAGCGGGCCTGCTCGCGATACATCTGCGTCAGGGCCACGATATGCTCCAGCGCCTCGTCTTCGGTCTTTACAAGCCCGAGCACCTCGGTGCCCTTGATGTCGAGACCGGACGCACCGGCGAAATGGATCTCGAAACCAGAGTCCACGCAGATTACGCCGATATCCTTGCAGGTTGCTTCCGCGCAGTTGCGCGGGCAGCCGGAGACAGCCATCTTCAGCTTGGCCGGTGTCCAGGAACCCCACATGAATTTCTCGATACGAATGCCGAGACCGGTGGAATCCTGGGTGCCGAAACGGCACCAGTCCGAACCGACGCAGGTCTTCACGGTACGCAGGCCCTTCGCATAGGCCTGGCCGGAGACGAAGCCGGCCTTCCCGAGATCGGCCCAGACGGCTGGAAGGTCTTCCTTCTCCACTCCAAGCAGGTCGATGCGCTGGCCGCCTGTGACCTTCACCATCGGGATGGCAAACTTGTCGACGACATCGGCGATGGCGCGAAGCTCGTTCGACGAGGTGACGCCGCCCCACATGCGCGGAACAACGGAGTAGGTACCGTCCCTTTGAATGTTGGCGTGGACGCGCTCGTTGATGAAGCGTGACTGGTAGTCGTCGGCATATTCGTCCGGCCAATCGCAGACGAGGTAATAGTTGAGTGCGGGGCGACATTTGGCGCAGCCGCAGGAGGTCTTCCATTCGAGCTCCTGCATGACGGCCGGGATGCTCTTCAGCCCTTTCGCCTTGATCAGCCGGCGAACATCGTCATGGCCGAGTTCCGTGCAGGTGCACATCGGCTGAACCGCAGCCGGGTTGTAACTGTCGCCGAGCGTCAGCGCCATCAGTTGCTCGACGAGACCGGTGCACGAGCCGCACGAGGCCGATGCCTTCGTATGGGCGCGCACGTCGTCAAGCGACGTCAGTCCCTTGCTCGTGATCGTCGAAGTGATCTTGCCCTTGCATACGCCGTTGCAGCCACAGATTTCCGCGTCATCCGGCAAGGCTGCAACGGCCGCCATAGGGTCCAGCGGTGACCCTCCCTGATAGGCCTGTCCGAAGATCAGCGTCTCGCGCATCTCCGAAATATCGGTCGCCTTCTTCTTCAGGTCGTTGAACCAGGCGCCGTCGGCGGTTTCGCCGTAAAGCACGGTGCCGATGATCTTGTTGTCCTTCAGGACTAGGCGCTTGTAGATGCCGGCGCTGGCATCGCGCAGCACGATCTCTTCGCGATCGTCGCCATCGGCAAAGTCGCCGAGCGAATAAAGCTCGATGCCGGTGACCTTGAGTTTGGTCGGCGTGTCGGCGTGAACGAAGGCGGGCGAGCGATCTCCGGAAAGATGCGCCGCGGCGACACGGGCCATTTCATAAAGCGGGGCGACGAGGCCATAGACCATGCCGCCCACCTCGGCGCATTCGCCGAGCGCAAGGATATCCCCGTCTGAGGTCTGCATGCCGGCATCGACGACGATGCCGCGGTTGACTGCAAGGCCGGCGTCTTTCGCCAGGCCGACATTCGGCCGGATGCCGACGGCCATGACGACGAGCGTCGCCGGAATAATGCGGCCGTCATCGAGCTCGATGCCTTCGACCCTGCCGTTGCCGATGATCGCCTTGGTATTGGCCTTGCAGATGACCTTGATGCCGCGTTCCTCGACGGCCTTCTGCAGAAGATAGCCGGCGGCGGGATCGAGCTGACGCTCCATCAGCGTCGGCATGACGTGCAGTACGGTCACGTCCATGCCGCGCTGGGCAAGACCGGCCGCTGCTTCCAGGCCGAGCAGTCCGCCGCCGATGACGACGGCCTTTTCGCGCGACTGTGCGGCAAGCAGCATCGCCTGCACGTCATCGAGGTCGCGATAGGTGATAACGCCGGGCAGATCCTTGCCGGGAACCGGGATGATGAACGGCACCGAACCGGTTGCGATCACCAGCTTGTCGTAGCTTTCGGTAACGCCGTGGTCCGACGTGACGGTCTTGGCGGCGCGATCGATATTGACGATCCTGTGGCCCTTGTAGAGCGTGATGCCGTGCTTGATATACCAGCCGTCACCATGAATGATGATCTGCTCGTAGTCCTTTTCTCCGGAGAGAACCGGCGACAGCATGATGCGGTCGTAATTGACGCGTGGCTCGGCATTGAAGATCGTCACTTCATAGCGTCCGGGCGCCCGTTCGAAGAGGTGCTCCAGCATGCGCCCGGGCGCCATGCCATTTCCGATGATAACAAGTTTTTCAGTCATATTTCAGGTCCTTGGATCAGGTTGCAGGCACGGGCGCAGAGTGCCCTTGGCGCGACAATTGCTTGACGGACAGGTGCATCCAGATGAGCGAGATCGCCACGATCGCGAAGAGCAGCAGGAAGCAGCTGGACCAAAGGCCGGTCATGTCCTTGAGGAGGCCAAAGGCGATCGGCAGAATGAAGCCGCCGAGCCCGCCCATCATGCCGACGATGCCGCCGACGGCGCCGACGCTGTCGGGATAATAGGCCGGAATGTGCTTGTAGACGGCGGCCTTGCCGAGGCTCATGAAGAAGCCGAGCACGAAGATGACAACGATGAAGATGACCGGCGTGATCGCTGTGGCCGGCAGCGAAAGGATGAGGGTGGCCACAGCCGACACGGCAAACATCGCGTACATGACGCTGCGCGCGCCTTTCTTGTCCGACAGGACGCCGCCGAAGGCGCGGAAGATGCTGCCCGGGATGGAGTAGGCGGCAGCGATCATGCCGGCCGTTTCCAGGTTGAAGCCGTAGACGCCGACGAGATAGCGCGGCAGCCACAAGGACAGGGCGACGAAGCCGCCGAAGGCGAAGAAATAATAGAGCGAGAAGCGCCAGACCTGAACGTTCTGCAGCGGCGCGAATTCCTGGGCCAGGCTCTTGGAGGCGACGCCGCGCTCGCGCCGAAAGCGGAAGGCCGGATCATCTGTCGTGGTGAACCAGAAGAGGATAGCCATCAGCGCCAGCCCGACGGCCCAGATCTCGGCAACCGCCTCCCAGCCCCATGCGATGAGCACGAAGGGGGCTGCAAATTTGGTGACGGCCGCGCCGACGTTACCGGCGCCGAAGATACCGAGCGCCGTTCCCTGTTTCTCCGCTGGGAAGAAAGGCGAGACATAGGCCACGCCGACTGCGAAGGAGCCGCCGGCAAGGCCGACACCGAGGCCGGCGATCAACATCTGCGTATAAGTGTGGGCGTAGGAGAGAAGGAAGGTCGCCAATGCGGCGGCGAGCATCGTCAGCGTGTAGACGAGACGGCCGCCGTACCGTCCCGTCCAGATGCCGAGAACGATGCGCACGATCGAACCGGTCAGAACGGGGGTGCCAATCAGCAACCCGAACTCAGCCTCGTTCAGGTTGAGCTCTTGCTTGATGCGAATGCCGATGATGGCGAAGATCGTCCAGACGGCAAAACAGAGGGTGAAGGCCACAGTGGAGATCCACAGTGCTTTGGCTGGTTCGCCGGCTGACATGGGCTGCACTTTCTCAATGGCAGACATAGCTTCTCCGTGGCCCGACAAGGTCGTGCCGATCCATTGCTGGGGGTTAAAACAAAAAGCCGCTGGTCAGGACGCGCTAGCACGAGGCGCGCGAATATCCTGATCAGCGGCTTTGCTGGTGGCGCCCGCCGTTGGACGCCCAATCATTGGCCTTCCGGCCTATCTATCTCGATGCAATCCCATCGCGGGTTGCTGAACATTTGATCCACTGCGACTATGGCCGCAACGTAATTCCTGTCTCTTTATGAGCAGCACCTGCATGTGCCCATTCCGCGCCGATCGCCCTTGATCCGCGCAACATAAGCGATGCAAGCACCGTGCCAATTCTCTCGCGTTTGCCCAACCGGTTGAAATAAAAGCATCTTCGAGCGATATGCGTTCTGCCTGTTTTTCATGCTGCGGGCCCAGTGTGCAAATCTTTTGGGCTTCGCGGGTAGTGCAGGTGCCGATCCTGCTGGCGTTTTGTGCAAACCGGCGACATCAGATTTCATCGTTGCCGCGGCTGAAGGGAAGGGCGCTCTTGACGGCGAAGCTCGCGACATAAGCCGGCAGTTCCGAGGGATCGAAGACCTGGCCATCCATGAAGCGGTCGCCTTCTTCGCTGCCCTCGACGCGGATGTCGGCGTCAACGGGGGCGTTATCGTCGCCGAGAGCAGCACGGTAGAGATCCGGTCGGTAGGCGGAGGTCGCGGCCCGCGCCTTGTTGAGGCTGGTCTCTGACTGCCCCCAACGGATCATCTGGCTGTAGATCCAAAGTGCGTGGCTCGGCCTCGGATAGTTGGCGAAGCCGGAATGGAACTGGAAATAATCCGGAATGACGCGCCGGTTGCCGTTGGCATCGAGGCTGAATTCGCCGGCGAGCACACGGCGGATGATATCGACCGGGGCGGCGATGTAACGGGGATCGGCAAGCGCGGCCGCCAGCGCGTCGTGATTCTCCGACCGGTCGCACCAGCGGGCGGCCGCATCGAGCGCCACGATCAGCCTGGAAACGGTTTCCGGATTGCTTTCCGCCCAGTCCGGCCGCATGCCGATCACCTTTTCCGGAGCTGAAGGCCAGATATCCTGTTTGGCGGCGACGATACGCCCGAGGCCCCGCTCCGAGGCAACCATGTTCCACGGGGCGCCGACGCAGAACCCGTCGATCGCGCCGGCTGCCAGCGCATCCGACGTCATGGGTGGCGGCACGACGACAAGCTTGACGTCCTTATCGGGATCGATGCCGCCGGCTGCCAGCCAGTATCGGAATTCATAATTGTGGGAGGAGAAGGGATAAGTAACTCCGAAGGTCGGCATCGGCTCTCCGCGCGCCGTCATTGCCGCCAATACCTTTGCCAGCGCACGAGCATTGTCGAGCGCGCTTGCTGTTTCCGCCAATCCGGCGTCATCCCGCATGCGGGCAAAGAGCCGCGCCGACAACGTGATTGCGTTGCCCCCGCGGCCCAGTGAGAACGGCGTGATCGTCGGCGAGGGGTTGGAGCCGAGGCCGAGCATGGAGGCTACGGGCATCGGCGACAGCATATGGGCGATATCGAACTGACGAAATGCGAGGCGATCGCGCATGTTTGCCCAGGAGACGTCCTTGACGAGGTCGAGCGTCAGGCCCTCCCTTTGGGCAAAACCGAATTCGGCTGCGGCAATCAACACCGATGCATCGACAAGCGGAATGAATCCCGCTCGCAACACCTTCGGTCCTTCGTTTTTCCCACGCAGGGGCAAGGGCAGCCCGCCGCCGCTGAATTTGGCGGTATTTGTCATCATGTCCACTCCGGTTTCCTCCGGATATTCGCCAGTTCCGCCATCACATCAGAAGTCCCGCGGCGGTCACGACGCTCTGGGCGATTTCCGACATCTTCTTTTTTTCGTTCATCGCCGTCTGGCGCAGCAGGGCGAAGGCCTCCTCTTCGGACAGGCCTCGCATTTTCATAAGTATTCCTTTGGCGCGTTCGATGAGCTTGCGTTCCTCAAGCGCCGAGCGGGCATCTGCAAGTTCCCGCTGAAGCCGGCTGAAGGCGTTGAAGCGGCTGACGGCCATGTCGAGGATCGGTTTGACGCGTTCCTTCTTCAGTCCGTCGACGATATAGGCCGAGACGCCGGCATCGACGGCAGCCTCGATCGAGGCCGTATCGGAGCGATCGACGAACATGGCGATCGGGCGGCTGACCGTGCGCGTCAGCTGGAACAAATGTTCCATCATGTCGCGGTTGGGATTCTCGATATCGATGATAATCACGTCGGGCATTAGCGTTTCGATCGTTCGCGCGATGCCGTTGACTTCATGCACGACGGTGACGCGCGCATGCCCTGCCTCGCGCAGTCCTTCCTCGATGATGGAGGCGCGTATGGCATTTTCGTCGATCACCAGAATTGTCAGATCGCGATGCGTCATTCGTATAGTTATGACGCGCTGCAACAATATTGCAAGTGTTCGCCTGAAAAATGTGCGATAGCGTATGTGCATAAAAATTAATCAGATCGCCGTGCTTTCGCGCGGAATCAAGGCATAGCCCAAGTCGATCTGCTCCCCTTTAAAGACGGCGGAGGACGTTAGGGCGGCGAGCACCTTTTCAGCGGCCAGTTTTCCGGTTTCGAAACGCCGGGTCACGACCGAAGAGAGGGAAGGCGCGGCGCAGGCGGCGAATTCCAGATCGTGAAATCCCATGATCGCTATGTCATCCGGCACGCGTATGCCGCGTTTGCGGCACTCCTGCATCGCGCCGAGGGCCAGATTGTCATCCGTGCAGAAGATCGCCTCCGGAATTTCGCCACGGTCACACGTGATGGCGAAGAGATCGGAGCCGAGCGCGACCGAGCTGTGGCGCGGCTTCGCGGCGATGATCTGGAGGCTCGGTAGATCTGCATGTTGCATCGCCAGTCGGTAGCCGTCGAAACGGGACTGGGCGCGGTGGTCGAGATTGCCGGTCAGGAAGGCAATCCGGCGGAAGCCACGTTCGATCAGATGCCGGGCGGCGGTTTGTCCGGCCTGCTCTTGGGACATGCCGATATTGAGATCAATGGGATCCGCTGAAAGCTCGAAGGTCTCGACCACGGGGAGATGTGCTTGAGCAAGAAGCTGCCGCGATAGAAGCGTGTGGTGCGTGCCGGTGATGATAATCGCCTCCACCCTCTGTCCGAGAAGAGCCTTGATGGCGTTTTCCTCCTCGATCTCGGAATAGCGGCTGTTGACAACGATGAGCTGGAAACCTGCGGCGACGAGAACGTCGTGAAGCGCGAACAGATATTCTGCGAAGATCACGTTGTATAGGGTCGGAACAATCACGCCGATCGCATGCGTGCGCGAGGAGGCAAGGCGGCTTGCCGCTATATTCGGAATGTAGCCGAGTTCCTTGACGGCGGCATCGACGCGCAGCCGCAGGGCAGGCGAGACCGCATTGGGCTTGCGCAGTGCTCTTGAAACCGTGATCGGGCTGACCCCGGCGAGATTGGCAACGTCATCAAGGGTTATTCGCCGCATCATGTTCTGCCGCTCGTTTAGAGAGATCGGTTGCATATTTTTCAACAGTAAGAATCTGCCAAAACTATAGTTGACAGCGCTAGCAAATGCGATTTGACAGCGCTGTCAACTATGTTAATTTGAAATTGTACCGGAAAATAGGGATGGAATCTTTCCGGGCCAAATATGCACATCAAAAGCATTAGAAGAGGCGGCTAAGTCCGCCTGAGGAGGAGAACATTCATGCATAAGGTGGAGAAAGCTAAATTCGCCCGTATCGCGGCGTTTTCGGTGTCGGCATTTGCCTTGCTGTGTGGCGCGGCCAGCGCGGAACCGAAGGTCGTGTCCGGCCCGGCCGCCGACCCCGGCTGCATGGTGCCGTGGGCAGCGGACACACAATTCTTGCAATATCCGAAGAAGGAAGGTCCCTATCGTATCGCACTGGCCAACGGCTACATCGCCAATACTTGGCGTATTCAGATGGTCCAGACGGCTAAGGCCTATGCCGCTCAACCCGATGTCGCCGCCAAGCTCAAAGAATTTAAGGTTGTTTCGACGGGCGAGGACGTGCCGGCCCAGATTTCAGCCATCAACAACTTCATTGATGCCGGTTACGACGCCATTGTGGTCAACGCGCAGAATCCCACCGCCTTCGGGCCGGTGATTAAGCGCGCCAAGCAGGCCGGTGTTATACTCGTCGCTTTCGACAATATCCTCGACACCAAGGACGCGATCAACGTCAACGTCGATCAGAAGGGGCTAGGCGTCCTCTGGGCCGACTGGCTGATCAAACATCTTCCGAACGGCGGCAAGGTGCTTGAGGTGCGCGGCGTCGCCGGCACCTCGGTCGATACGGATCGTCACAATGGTATTCACGAAACCCTGGACGCCTCCGGCAAGAAATTCACGGTCACTGAAGTGGTCGGAAAATGGGACGACGGCGTTGCTCAGAAAGCGACTGCCGATGCGATCGCCACCAACGGTCCGTTCGACGGTATCACCGCCCAGGGCGGCGATACCGGCGTCGTGCAGGCGATGATCGATGCAAAACATCCCTTTGTGCCATTCGGCGGTGAGACGGAAAACGGCTTTCGCAAATTCTGCGCCGCCCATGCCGCCGATGGTTTGAAATGTTCGTCCGCCGGAACGGGACCGGCCCAGGTTGCGGTTGCCATCAAGACCGCGATCGCAGCGCTTGAGGGTCAGGTCGTGCCGCAGGCCATCAAGCTCCCGACTGCGCTGGTTTCTGACCCGGATTTCAAAGAGGGTCAGGACTATTATCCAACCCAATCCGACAACTTCTTCGTCGGCAACTCTTTCCCGACCTGCGGCATTAATTTCACGGCCCAGGAAATCATGGGACAGTCGAAAGAGAACCAATAGCAGCCTTCCGCGGATTTGATTGCGGGTGTTCGCACCCGCAATCTTGGCCGTGACAGAGCAAACGGAGGCTGGACGCATGACTTTGTCCGAACCGATTTTCCGCATGGAAGGCATATCGAAGCGTTATGGCGGAGCCGTCGCGCTTAAGGATGCCGACATCGCCATTCGGCCAGGGGCGATTCATGCCGTCCTTGGCGAGAACGGCGCCGGCAAGTCCACACTGATCAAGATCATGGCGGGCGTCGTGGCGCCGGACGAAGGGCGCATGCTGCTTGATGGGAAGGAGATTACCTTTGCCTCACCTGCAGCGGCCAATGCAGCCGGCATCGTCTGCGTCTTCCAGGAACTGTCGCTCATTCCCGATCTCTCGGTCGCCGACAACATCGCCATCAGCCACCCGCCGCAGAGGTTCGGCATGATAGACCGGCGCGCCCAGCGGCGGATCGCTGAGGAAGCGCTCGCCCGCGCCGGCGCGTCCGACATCCATCCCTCGGTTTTGGTCAAAGACCTGCCGTTGTCTCGACGACAGATGGTAGAGATCGCCAAGGCCCTTGCCCGCAAGCCGCGACTGATGATCCTGGATGAGGCAACATCGGCGCTGACGCAAGCGGATGTCGAGAAAGTGTTTGCCGTGCTCAAGCGCCTGCGCGCCGAAGGGATGGCGCTAATCTACATCTCTCACCGCATGCACGAAATCGCCCAACTGGCCGATGACTGCACGGTCTTCCGCAACGGCCGTAGCATCGAATCCTACCCGGCGGGCACCAAGAGGGACCAGCAGGTAGTCGAACTGATGATCGGTCGTGAATACACCAACGTCTTCCCGCCGAAGCCCGCGCATCGACCGGAGAAAAAATCGATCCTTTCCTGCCGCGATCTTTCCTGGGGCGATCGGCTCTCCGGCATCACTTTCGACATCCGGCCGGGCGAGATCATCGGCCTCGGCGGACTGGACGGTCAGGGGCAGCGTGATTTGCTGCTGGCCTTCTTCGGCGTGCTGCGTGAGTTGAAAGGGGAGATCGCGATCGACGGCATGCCGATCAGACTGAAGAGTCCCCGTCATGCCAAGTCTGACGGCATATCCATGGCGTTGATTCCCGAGGACAGGAAGACCGAAGGGTTGATGCTGCCGATGACCGTGCGCGAGAACCTCTCGATTGCAGCTCTCGACCGGGTTTCGCGGAATGGCGTCATCGATCGACTAGCCGAGCGTCGCGCAATCGACGACCTGTTCAAGCTTTTGGCAATCAAGGCTGCGACGATCGACATGCCCGTTGCAGGCCTCTCCGGCGGTAACCAGCAGAAGGTGGTCATTGCCAAATGGCTGATGAACCGGCCGCGCATCATCCTTCTCAACGATCCGACGCGCGGCATAGACGTCGGCACCAAGCAGGAAATCTATCTGCTGCTGCGCAAGCTTGCGGATGCCGGAGCGGCGATCATCTTCTACTCCACCGACTATGACGAACTGATCGGCTGCTGCGACCGGGTACTCGTCATGTATGATGGAAGCATTGTCCGCGAGCTTGAAGGCGCCGATATCAACGAACATGAGCTGATCGGCGCCGCGCTCAATATCGGCGGCGACCACGCACAACAGAGGGCAGCGCCATGACCAGACTGGCTTTCGGCGAACGACGGTTTTGGTATGCGCAACAGAAGGGAACGTTGTTTGCCGCACTGCTCTTCGTCGCCATGTTCGCCCTCTACGTTTCGAACCACCCGGCGGGTTTTACCCCCAACGTTGTGCAGACGGCATCGAACAAGGCGACGCTGCTTGCCTTTGTTGCGATGGCCCAGTGCCTGGTTGTCATCACCGCCGGCATTGACCTTTCGGCCGGCATGGTATTGGTCCTCTGCAATTGCCTTGCCTCCTGGCTGGTCGTCGGAACGCCGCTGGAGACAGCGGCGGGCGTCGTCGTGGTGCTGCTTGCCGGCCTCGGCTGCGGTATGCTGAACGGGCTCATCATTATCTTCGGCCGGCTGCAGCCGATCGTCACGACGATTGCGACTAGCGCGATTTTCTACGGCTTAGCGCTATTGCTGCGGCCGACTCCGGGAGGCTCAGTCAACGAAGATCTGGCCGATGCGTTTACCTCAAAGCTTTTCGGGGTCGTTCCGGCAAGCCTCACCGTCCTTCTCGCAGTTATCATCGTTATCTGGATACCGTTCAGCCGCTCGACCATAGGCAGGGCTGCCTATGCCGTCGGTTCGGCCGAGAATGCCGCCTTCATGTCGGCGATGCCGGTCAAGCGGGCAAAACTTGCCGCCTATGCCTTGGCCGGACTTCTTTCGGCGATCGGCGGGCTCTATCTCACCTTCTTCTCCTATACCGGCGAAGCGGCTCTGGCGAGTGGCAATGCCTACACACTCTATTCGATTGCGGCGGTGGTGCTCGGCGGCGTTTCCCTCGCGGGCGGCAAGGGAAGTGCTGTCGGCGCCGTTTTCGGAGCTTTGGCATTTCGAACGATCGGCGACCTGCTGTTCGTCTTCGATTTCGATCCGCTTTGGCAGCCGCTATTCCAGGGCGTCGTGTTGATGCTGGCGATCAGCATCGGCTGCATCGGCCTTTCCAGGGTTCGCAATCGGCTGGAGTGGTTTCAATGAGCGAGGAAACAACCTTGCGGCAGCTTCGAGTGCCGGCACGGCTGCGTGGCGTCGATCCGGCGGTGGCAACCGCTTTCGGATGCATCATCCTGCTTCTGCTCGCCGGATCGATCTACTCGCGAAATTTCCTGTCGCCCGAGTATCTCCTGCAGCAACTGAAGGTCGCCTCCTTCCTCGGGGTCATCGCCACCGGCATGATGGCGGTAATCTTGCTCGGCCAGATCGACCTTTCTGTGCCATGGGTGATAACGACAGGCGCAATGATGGCCTGCGCCGCGACTTCATATGGAGCGACCGGTTCGGTTCTGGCGATCCCCTTCGGCATTTTCTGCGGTTGCGCGATCGGTCTCGTCAATGGCTTGGCCGTCGGCTATCTTCGCATTCCCTCGATGATCATCACGTTGGCCAGCAATGCTGTCGCGCAAGGGCTGATGGTCGTTTACACCGGCGGCTTTTCCCCGCAGGATTCCGCCTCGCCGGCCATGCGATTCCTTGCGGCCGGATACACGGTTCCTGGGTTGCCGAACGGTGTTCTGGTCTGGTTCTTGATCGGTCTGCTTGCGGTCTTCATGCTGACGCGCACAACCTTCGGTCGATCGCTCTACGCTATCGGAAACCGCGAGCGCGCTGCTTATATGTCCGGGATCGACACACGCCGTATCACACTTCTCGCCTTCGTCATGTCAGGCGGCCTCAGTGCGCTCGGCGGGGTTCTGTTGGCGGGTTATGCATCGAAGGCGTCGCAATCCATGGGCGACGCTTATCTGTTGCCCTCGATTGCAGCCGTCGTCCTCGGGGGCACTCACGTGCTCGGCGGCAAAGGGTCGTACCTCGGGACGGTTGCCGGCGTTATCTTGATCACGCTGCTGCAGTCGATTCTTTCCGTGATGCAAATCGAGGAAGCGGGCCGCCAACTCATTTACGGCGCGGTCATCATCAGCATGCTTCTGCTTTACGGCCGCCAGCGGCCGGTCTGACGGGCATAGTCGTGCCGAACTGCAGAGAGCACCGCATCCGGCGCAGGTATGGCGGTCGGTTCTCCACCGATGGAAAAGCAATCGGATTTTTCATGGTGCGACCTGCGGGAAAAATAATGCCGGCGCAAGCTGCAAATCGAAAGAGCGTGCCTTCGGTTCTCGTGGTATATAGCTTAAGGAGATGCGAGGAAGACCTTGGGATGGAAGGTTTTCTGCCCGCAGTTGCTGGGATCTGAACATTTGCAATCCACGACATCTCCAGCAGGCAGCGTTCATGACCGCGATCCGAGATAATAATACCCCAACACTGGCTTTGGAGGGCCGACCATGAGCTTACGTATCAACGATATTGCCCCCGATTTTACCGCCGACACCACACAGGGACCGATCAGCTTCCATGATTGGATCGGCAACGGCTGGGCCGTGCTGTTCTCGCACCCGAAGAATTTCACGCCTGTCTGCACGACGGAGCTCGGCGCCATGGCCGGCCTCGCCGACGAATTTGCCAAACGCGGCGTCAAGATCATCGGCATTTCCGTCGACCCGGTCGAAAGCCATGCCAAGTGGAAGGGCGACATCAAGACCGCAACCGGCTTTGATGTCGATTACCCCTTGATCGGCGACAAGGATCTGAAGGTTGCCAAGCTCTATGACATGCTGCCGGCCGGTGCCGGCGACAGCTCCGAAGGCCGCACGCCTGCCGACAATGCGACTGTGCGCTCGGTCTTCATCATCGGCCCGGACAAGAAGATCAAGCTGATCCTGACCTATCCGATGACGACGGGCCGCAATTTCAATGAGATCCTGCGTGCCATCGACTCCATCCAGCTGACCGCCAAGCACCAGGTGGCGACGCCGGCAAACTGGAATCAGGGCGAAGATGTCATCATCACCGCTGCCGTTTCCAATGACGATGCGATCGCGCGGTTCGGCTCCTTCGATACCGTCCTTCCCTATCTCAGGAAGACGAAGCAGCCGTCGGTCTGAAAACGGCTTTCAAGTTCGTTCCCGAAGCCGCCGCGGCCATTGCCCGGCGGCTTTTTTCATGCTGGCATTGCGAAATGGGGAAGCTTCGCGCCTTAATCGATGTTATCTAGCATGAACGTCGCGATGGAAGTTAACCTGCTGAGATCCGATGATAGGGCGAAAGCGTCAGTCCGGCATTTTGAGGAATTCGGCGAAGGCCCTGCTTTCGCTTTGTTTTCTGTTTTCCGGCGTCGATACGCCGAAAGCTCAACCGGAAGGGAGTGCTGCCGAGCCGGCCTGTCTCTATTCGGGACCCTCGGCCTTGGGTTCAGGCGAGAGGCTCTGCATCCGCAAGGACAGTTTCAATCGTGACCTTTGCATCGCGATCGAGCATTTCGCCGAGGCCAATCGGTTGCCGCCGGCTTATTTCGCCCGACTCATCTGGCGGGAAAGCACCTTTCGCCCCGACGCAGTCAGCATCAAGGGCGGGCAGGGCATTGCGCAGTTCATGCCTGGAACGGCGAAACTTCGCGGCCTCGACGACAGCTATCAGGCGCTGGAAGCCTTGAGGAAATCGGCGCAATATCTCGATGAATTGCGAAATCGTTTTGGCAATCTCGGCCTTGCCGCGGCCGCCTACAACGCCGGCGAAAAAGGTCTTGCGACTTACCTTACATCAGGCAGGTTACCCTACGAGACGCGCGGCTACGTGATAGCGATCACCACGCACACGGTCGAGGAGTGGAAGGACAATCCGCCTGAGAATGCGGCCGCCCCGCTCGACAAGGACAAGTCCTTCCTTGACGGCTGCGTGGCGCTGGCCGAAAGCCGGATATTGAAGGACACGCCTTGGCGTCAGGAGGGCATTTGGGCTCCCTGGGGCGTCCAGCTGGCGGCGAATGCCGATGCCGCCGTGGCGCGGCGCATGTTTCGCGACGCCGTGCTGGATCTGCCTGCGCCATTGAACGCGGAGCAGCCCCTGATCCTGCGTCAGCGCGATCGCAGCTTCGGTTTTCGACCGCGTTATGCCGCCCGCATCGCCCGGCAGACACGTATGGAGGCCAACGACGTCTGCAATCAGATCCGCAAGCACGGCGGCACCTGCCTCGTTTTCAGGAACCAATAGAAGGCCTGCTCCATTCGTGACGAAAAGTCTGCTTGCACGATCGCTGGACGGCGCAGCATAGTCGCAGCGGATCATGCCATCGGGAGGGAAGACAATGCGCGTTTTGGTCATTGGGGCAACGGGCCATGTCGGAACCTATCTCGTTCCTCGTCTGGTGGAGGCGGGTCACGACGTCGTCACCATCAGCCGCGGCGCGGCAAGGCCTTATACGGCAAACCGCGCTTGGGCCTCCGTCGATCAGCGACAGATGGACCGGGTAGAGATGGAGCGGACCGGCGAATTCGGTCCGGCCGTCCGGGCCTTGAACGCCGATATCGTCATCGATATGATCTGCTTCACGCTGGAAAGCGCCGAGCAGCTGGTGACGGCGCTGTCAGGGCATGTCGGCCATTTCCTACATACCGGCACGATTTGGACACATGGATATTCGGTGGCCGTGCCGACACGGGAGGAAGCGCCGAAGTCTCCATTCGGTGACTATGGCATCCAAAAGGCGGCGATCGAAAACTATCTGCTGCAGCAGGCAAGACTTCGGGGTTTTCCGGCGACCATCATTCATCCCGGCCACATTGTCGGCCCCGGATGGGCGCCGCTCAATCCGGCCGGCAATTTCAATCTGCAGGTCTTTTCGACCCTTGCCCGCGGAGAGGCTCTGGCGCTGCCCAATTTCGGTCTGGAGACCGTTCATCATGTCCATGCCGACGACGTGGCGGCGATGTTCATGGACGCGATCGCCAATCGGAATGCATCGATCGGCGAAAGTTTCCATGCAGTATCGGAGCAGGCCGTGACGCTTCGCGGCTACGCCGAATTCATGTCGCGGTGGTTTGGGCAGGACCCGAAGCTCACCTTCGCACCATTCGACGCCTGGGCGGAAGGCCAGACGGCCGAGGACGCGGAGGCGACATGGGAGCACATCGCCCGCAGTCCGAACTGCTCGATTGCCAAAGCCCGGCGCCTGTTGGGCTACACCCCGAGGTATACGTCTCTGCAGGCGGTGCAGGAATCGGTCGGCTGGCTGGTCGGGCAGGGACGGATCAAGACCTGATCGCCGGTTAGTCGTCTCTAACGGATGAGGATCGCCCTGAAATCGTTGACATTGGTTCCGGTCGGACCGGTCTCGAAGAGATCGCCGATAGCCTTGAACGCCGAGTAGCTGTCATTTCCGTCGAGCAGCCGGCGCGGATCGAGCCCGGCGGCGCGCAGACGCTTCACCGTGCCGTCATCGGCAAAGGCGCCGGCATTGTCTTCCGAGCCGTCGATCCCGTCGGTGTCGGCAGCCAGCACAGCAATGCCGTCTTGCCCATCGATTGCAAGCGCCATGGCAAGGGTGAATTCGCCATTGCGCCCGCCCTTGCCGCCTTTGGCTTTCAGCGTCACCGTCGTCTCGCCGCCGGACAGGAGGACGACCGGCTTCGAGAATGGCCTGTTCCGCCCGAGGACCTCGCGGGCGATGGCCGCATGCACCAGCGCCACGTCACGCGATTCGCCTTCGATGGCATCCGAAAGGATTGCCGGCGTGATCCCTTGTGATTCCGCCTCGGCGGCGGCGGCCGCCAGCGAAACGCCCGCAGAGGCGATGATGTGATGCTCGTGCCGCAGGAATATCGGATCGTCCGGCCGCGGTGCATCTGCCTTTGGCGAGTTCAGATGGTCGAGCGCGGCCTGCGGCAGCTGCAATCCATACTGCCTGATGATCTCCAGCGCTTCGTGCCGTGTTGAACCGTCGGGCACCGTCGGCCCGGAGGCGACGTGGGCCGGGTTATCGCCGGGAATATCCGAAACGATGAGGCTGACGACTCTCGCTTTCGTCGCTGCCGCCAGTCTTCCGCCCTTGATGGTGGAGAGATGCTTGCGCACCACATTCATCGCCGAGATCGGCGCGCCCGACGCAAGCAGCATTTCGTTGAGCGCAATTTCATCTTCGAGCGTCAATCCTTCCGGCGGGGCGGGCAGCAGTGCCGAGCCGCCGCCGCAGATCAACGCGATCACGAGATCGTCTTCCGTCAGCCGGTTCACCGTTTCCATCAACCGTCTGGCGGCAGCGAACCCAGCAGCGTCGGGCACCGGATGGGCTGCCTCGATGATCTCGATGAAGCGCGTTTCGCAGCCATAGCCGTATCGCGTGACCACCAACCCCTCGATCGGTCCGGCCCATGCGCTTTCGAGCGCCCGCGCCATCTGCGCCGCGCCCTTGCCGGCGCCAATCACGACGGTTCTTCCTTTCGGTTTCTCCGGCAGGTGCGATTTGATGCCGGTCAGCGGATCGGCCGCGCGAACTGCCGCGTCGAACAGGCTTTTCAGGAAATCGCGGGGGGCGGTTATCGTCATCGTTGGTCTCTGCTGCCTCAAGGTGTCGATTGTGACCGAGACTGTCGGCGTATCGGCGTGGCGGCGTCAAGGCCGAAGATGCGGTGATCTGACGGCAGTGACGCAGAGTCTCGGCATTGGAAGAGGCGAACGAATAGAAAGCATTAACCATCCTCCCGTAGACAACATATAGGATCAAAGGAAACCTGTATTCGATGGCCACTGAAACGACCTGCCGCCCCGCCGCCACCTCTCACGAAGGCAAGGTTATCGCCTTTCCCTCCGCAACCGGAACTGCCAATATCGAGCGCTGCGCCCGGGAACTCGGCCGCCGGCATGGCGCGGACGCAGTCGAATTCTGGAAGGCCGAGTGCCGCAGGCTTGCCGATCAGCTTCTGGCCGCGGGAATGCCGGAGAGCCTTGTCGGTCAGCGGGTGATGGAGTTTCAACAAGATGTCCAGATCGAACTGGTCCTCAGCCACCAGAAGCAGGCCGTTGCCAAATCACAGAAACGCTGATTCATCGGGTTTGATCCGACGCGTCTGACCAGCAATCTCATGCATTGAGCATGCCGTCCGGATCGACCTCGACGGCATGAGGAACTTCCGCCCGGATGTGGAGTTGATGTTGTCGATTGACAGCATTGATGCTGCGGGAGCCTTCTCGAATGTCGAACAAATCCAACTTCTTCTCTTCCTTCGCAACCGCCGTCGCCGAGCTGTCGGGAAGGCCGTTCACCTTTATCGCAGCTCTGATGCTCGTCCTCGTTTGGGCAGTGTCCGGGCCATATTTCGATTATTCCGAAACGTGGCAGCTCGTGATCAACACGACGACCACCATCATCACCTTTCTGATGGTGTTTGTGTTGCAGAACAGCCAGAACCGTGACGGAAAGGCTTTGCAGGCCAAGCTTGACGAGCTCATTCTGACGAGTCAGGCCGCCAATAAATTTGTCGGCATCGAAAAGCTCGACGAGGGCGAGCTCAGGGAAATGAGCAAGACGCTTGCAGAAAAGGCCGAAAGCGTCGAGGAGAAGGCGGATGAGAAATCGGACGAGAAATCCGGCGCAGAGGCAACGTCCGGTTAGAGGCGCCCATCTCCTCACACTCGCTTCGCCGAAATCTGGTCTTGATGTTGCTGCCGCATCTCTTCAATGGCGTCGGCATCTTTCTTCTCGGCCGCGATCCAATGGTTTCCTGCCTCGCTTGATCGGATCAGTTCGTCGAGCTTGGCATGGAGTGCCTTCATGTCCCGATTTTGGGAGTGCTGCAGCAGCAGCAAAATAAGGAATGTGACGAGCGTGCCCACCATGTTGGTCAGCAGAAACCACTGCCGGGGAAAGGAAAATCTTAAACCGACTGCCGTCCATAGAGTTATGAACCCAATCAGCGCGACAGGAACCACACGGTGCCCTGCCCATGAAACGGCGAGGTCGGAAATCAGTCGAAAGCGCCAGCGCATATGGCTCTCCACAGTCCCATAAAGGAAGATGGAGCAGATCGTGGCCGTTTCCATCACCAGGCATGTCGGGATTATTCAGATGCGCTTTGGCGTTTCACGTCTTCATACGCTCCTCTACCGGCTTTAGCGTGGCGTGCGTGCTTTTCGTCAGGCTGACTGCCGAGCCGAGGACTGGGGCGCGCCGTTGAGACCGCGCCGCCCTCAGTTAGAGGCGGGATGTGACGACGAGATCTTCCTCTGCGTCGCGTTGCGATCCTCCCAGAGCCGCAGCCGCAGCGGCTATGAAGGCGCCGACCAGAAGCGACAGGGATCCCAGCAATGCCGTGGTCGAGGCGGCTTTTCGTGCCTCGTCGGCAGCCTTCTGCGTGGCGGCCTTAGCGTCGTCAATACGCTTCAGCACCGCATCCACGCGGGCGCGTGCATCGGCTTCGGAGAGACCGGTCCGCGCAGAGACGATGGTGGCAAGATAGGCCTTGTCCTCATCTGGAACTTGCCCTTCGGCAGCGCCTTTGAGGAGGATGCGGGAGACTTCCGACGTTGCCGCAGCATCGTTGGATGTCGCTGCCGCACGCGCCTGGTCAGGGCGTAGCAATGCATCGGTAAAATAGGCGGTGGAAAGATCCAGCGGCGAGGTTGACGACGTTGCTGCTGCCGTACCGGCGGCCGCGGCGGTCGAGCCTACGGCTTGCGCGGCCGATCCTACCGCCTGTGCACCGGCGCCGGCGAGCGACGTCAGCGACGACGCAAGAAATCCGGCGACGAAGATGGTTGCCAGAGCCCAGCTTAGGAAACCATGCGCGGTGTCGCGGAAGAAAACCTCGTCGGTGTGGACGGCGGCCCATTTTGTGCGCAAGCGGCCGGTTACATAGCCTCCGAGCGCGGAGGAGAGCCATTGCACGAGAACGAGCCAGATCGCCGCTGTGATGCCGAGCGTGCCGAGCGAACTGCTTTGTCCCGACCAGGGCGACACCATCGTCAGTCCAAGCCCGGATCCCAGAAGAAGAAGGATGAGGGTTACTCCGATGGCGGCGGCCGCGCCACCGAAGATGGGTCCCCATGTCATGGCGGATTTAGAGGATTCGACCGGAGTGGCAACCTCTCCGGAACCTGTCATTGAAACCGACATGATCCGTTCCTATCGCATAAACAGAGCCAGAAGAATGATGATCGGCAGTGGAACACCAAGCAGCCAAAGTAGAATACCGCGACCCATGAGAGACCTCCTGTCAAAGGCGACGTTACGTGGTTGATGCCACACAACTTTTAACGATGGCGTTTTGTTCCCGCCGGTGGAAGCGGTCGGTTTGAAGCGCGCGGTTGCCTGTCAATCGCGCGGCAGCATTTGAAGGAGTAGCAGATTGCCGGAGCGGTTGCCGCATCCTTGGCATTGAAGGCGTTTGCCCAGACTGGCGAGAGACAGGTTCTGGCCGCAGCGCCGGGCAATATTCCGCCGCTCGATAAGCATCTGGCGGCGACATGCGTGGCAACGGGCATACATGACGAACCACTCCGGCAACGTCGCCAATGTTGCCTTTTCGATTTCGACGGAGTGGCGATCAGGAGGCGCGAGGCCGATACCGCGACGATGTCTCATGGCCTTTCAACGGTCGTTGTCCGTTCACAGGCCATGCCGCGGCTCACGCCTTTATCTCTCAGGACGAGCTGAAGTCTGAGGTGACGGCAATCCAGCAGCAGCGTTGTAATGGCGGCACGGACGTCCCCTTGGTGAAAAGCGACAACTGCGTCGACTTCTCCTCTCAACGTTTCTTCTGCTAATTTCTCGGCTGCCTGCGGACGCACGGCCTCGATCTCCTTCAGAGCTTCCAATCCTATTTTCATTTGCGCCCCACCGATGTTCCTATTATGTTCTCATCCACCTTCGAGTCAAGAATGAAGGCGTTTCCGCCGTTCGTTCGGTCATCGGCCGAGGCGGTGAGCGACGCAGGGACGTTCCTGTACGTTTTCGAACTGAAACAATCTCTAGAGGCTTTTGTTTGCTGCCTATCGGCAATGAAGCAGCGAGGAGATATCCAATGCTTCTGAGAATGATGGCAGTAGCAGCAATCACGATTGGCCTGGCAACGTCGGCAATGGCGCAATCAGGTGGAGGCTCGGGATCGGGCAGCGGCAGCGGCGGCGGAGCCTCAGGTTCCGGGAGCGGCACCATGTCTGGTTCGGACGCCAGCGGTTCCGGCAACACGAACTCCAGCGGTGCTGGCGCAAATACGACTGTCGGCGCCGGTGCGACCGGTGCGAACGGATCCGGCGGCGATCCGAACGACTGTCAGCGCCAGCAGGCCGGCGGCACCGGCAACCCGGCTCCCACCTCCGGCAATAGCTCGACACAACCTGATGCGGCAAATGCATGCCGCTGAAAGCTCGAGCCGCTTCGTCAACTTGCCCCGGAAGTCAGTATCGCTTCCGGGGCGCGCCATATGCGTTGTGCTGTCTTTCAATACCGCGAGGATGGCGGACGATATGAACGTATTGCACGCATAATTTTTAACGACCCGCACGAATTTTCGCGGCTGAAGCTGACGTCCGTTGAGAGTTGCGCCTATATCTTCAGCCGCAGAGTGATTTCGGAGGAGTTCGGGAAATGCTCCCGTGGTTCTGGAAGAAGGGACTCTCGCTTACCGAGCGCAGCGGAAATGGGAGAAGTATTCATGAACAGATTTCGAGCATTCTTAGCGGCCGGAGCAATTGGCCTGTCGGTCATTGCCTCAGCTTGCTCGACGCCGCCAAATTCATATGGCTCGGCATCGGGATACCAGCCTGGCGATTCCATGAACCCGGCCTGCGCCGACGGCTTCCGGCCCGGCGACGGCCGTTCGTGCAGCTATTAGAGAGGGAGCCGCTTCAAATCCGATGTCTGGGGTCGGACGACCAAAATTGCGAGAACAAAGCGCTCGATCCGACATGCTGAACACCCAATCGGAGCCTCCAGCCGCTCGAGGCGGAGTCTTGCCACTCGCTGCCCGTACGAAGAATGTTGATTCTGTACTGGCTGGCCGCCTGCCGAAGCGGAACCCTTATCGCTCATCTCCGTTCCTCTTTCCTAACGACAGGAGGAATAAGCCATGGATTGGAACCGCGTCGAAGGCAATTGGAAGCAGATGAAAGGCAAGGTCAAGGAGCAGTGGGGCAAGCTGACCGACGACGATCTTGACGTCATCAACGGTAAGCGCGATCAGCTCGAAGGCAAGATCCAGGAGCGCTACGGCTACGAGAAAGACCGTACCCGGCGAGACATTGACGACTGGTATAATCGCCAGACCTGGTAAGTCGCATTATCGGAGCACGGATCGGTAACTCGGCACGCCCAACTTAATGGGCGTGCCATTTTCACATCTTATCGACCTTATGCCGGCGGTCAGGCAGCAGCGCCGGGCGCGCTCCCTCGATAACCGGTCGCCGCCGGCTGACTGCCCGTGTGCGCTTGCTCTGAACACCGATGGCCGGCTCGAGCACCACCCGCGGCCAAACCAGCGGTGCGTCGTCTGGTGTTTTTGTGAGCGGGCCGTCGTTCATCGGAGGTTAATGCTTGTTAACCCAGAATCGCAGCTTGAAAGGATGCGCCGATGAAGATGCTTTTTTCCTCGCTTGCAGCCATTGTCTTGTCTGCATCTTTCGCCCTGCCGCTTAACGCCGCGCCGATCGTCGTGCCGAAAGCGGTAGCTATACACACCGCCGACGTCGAGCAGGTCGAACACCGTCGCCACGGTAATGGTCATGCGTATGGCCACTGGAAGAAACACCGGTACGCTTACCGCGACTGCCGGTATTACGGCTCGTGCTATCGTCCGCGTTATTACGGCTACCGCGACTATCACGGCTATCGCGACTATTATGGCTATCGCGACGATTACCCCTATCCCCGTCGGTCAGGTGTGACCGTTTATTTTGACTTTTAGTCGGCAGCACTAACGGCAACTGCGCTCGGCATGAAAACATGCAGTAGGGTGACCTGCGCCGATACCTGTCTGGATCTGCCCAGCTGCGGTGCGAGGGAGTGAAGGTCTCGGACAGGGAAGGGAGCTATCAGCAGTAGCCACTGAACTGTCGCAAAAGAGAAGGATCGGGCGAATGCCAGCGCCGACCCTTCTTTTGCATTAGCACGGCCCAGTACATCCGTGGTTACCAGCAAAAGCTTCAGATAGACCGAATCCACGCGCCTTGGGAACTTTCGCAAGGTTTAGGCGGGTGCGGATTTAGGACTAGGCTAGAGCAGTGCCTTGCCGCCTACGGTCGGTGTGCCGCCAATGGCGGATTTAATGTTGGGATAAATCAGTGACAGAAAAATTATAGCCTAGGCGACGGCAACATATGACTTCAAAATTGGGGGAAAGCGGAGAAGTAAGTGCCTGCCTTCGGATTGCTCAACAAAACAGGCACTTATTTCTAGAATTGGCTCCCCGGGCCGGATTCGAACCGGCGACCTGTCGATTAACAGTCGAATGCTCTACCGCTGAGCTACCAGGGATCACTGCTTGGCGCGGTGTGAGTGGGCTAATACAAATGCTTGTCCGATTTGCCAAGCGGTTTTTTCAAAAAAATGAAATGAACTTGTATTTGGACAGTCTGCGCCCATCTTTGGGAAATGACAAATAGGAATGATCGCCAAGAGACAACGAGCAGCGAAAAGCGCAGAAGGCGGGCAGGGCGCTTCGGTATCGACCACGTAAACCACAGGCTTATGCTCGGCTCCTTCAGCATTGGCATGCCGCACTCACGCATCGGACGGATGGCAATCGGTGCGGCCCTGGTTTTCTGTGGATTGCTGGGCTTCCTGCCGGTCCTCGGTTTCTGGATGCTGCCGCTCGGCCTCCTAGTGCTTTCGCATGATCTTTCCATCGCCCGCCGGCTTCGGCGCCGGCTGGCAGTCTGGTGGCACAGGCGGCGAACGCCGGCCGGCTAACGGCGGTCGCGGGAGACGCCCTGCGGAACGTGGATCGTTTTCGGCATTGGTGGTTTATGGAGCTGAAACGCACCACGATGATCCGGGTGAGGATATGAAGCCATTTTTTATTGCAGTTTTCTCAGTAGCGGCGATGGTCTCAGCCACATCAGCCGAGGCCCAGGCCGTCGACAGCCGGGGTTTTGACGCGGGCGGTATCTGCCGCCGCCCCGAAGGGTGCGTCATCGATCAAGGCGAAGGCTGGTATAACGGGCCTCGCAACTATCGCAATTTTAACGGCCGTAATGAGCGCGACGGCAGGAACGACCGCGGTCGGGACGATCGCCGCTACCGCGCCCTGAACAGGACCTCGCTTGAAAGCGTCGGCATCATCGTCGGCTGATCACACGGGCCCGCCGTCGAGTTCGAGCTGCATGGATCCGGATGATTGCGATTCTAATTCGATCTCAGTTCGCTTTCCTCGAAAATCCCGCCATGGCCCGAATCCAGCTCGGTTGCCATCAACACACTGCAGGCGGCAAGAAGCAGAACGAGCTTCAGTCCGTGGACGACCATCGAGACCGGTTGTCGACGGGCCGGTGAGACGCGCGATGGCGCGATATAATACCGGTAATAGAAGTGCGGATCGTTCGTTTCCAGAAGGTTCTGGTAGACATGTGGCGGAATGTTCGCATGTTTCACTGGCGCGGAACCGGCGAACTTTACGTGGAGATCCCGGGTCTCGGCATCATATGCCGCACGTCCCTGCCTTTCTTTGAGGGCAGCCCATTCCATCGCAGCTCCTATCCCTCCCACGGCGATAAGATGGCGGGCAGGCGCTCTAAGTCAAGTTGGGAATTTGTCCAAATGCCGCCGGTGGTTTTTCATGTCCCGAGTGGCAGGCAATTCACCAGGATCGGCCGGCGTCGAAATCTTCGCACTCTTCCTCTGTCATCTGGCGGTGAACAAACTTGCCGTCGACGACCTTGCGCATCACGTGGCCGGTGATCGGCATCTTCGTGTTGATGTCGATGACAGTTTCGGTAACGAGGGCGTAGCCCCACTCGTCTTCCTTGCCTCCGTTCACATAGATCCTCGAGAGGCGCTTGAGCGTGGCAAGGATTGAAAAAAAGATGTCTTTGGCAGTCCCGCCGAATGTCGCGTCGTGCATGATTTCTCCCCAGAAAATGGGGATCAACCAAATCGGTTCGCATTGCAATCGTAACTATTTGGGGTGATGCCGAAGGGCTGGACTTTTATTGGTATGTAGTTAACCCGCTATCATCATCCAAGCGTGGAGCGGGTCACGCAGGATTTTCCGCTAACGCCTGTTCGGAATGAAAAAAGGATCACATTCAGAATGAAAGGTCTTGCGCTCATTCTAGAGCTGGTCTAAATCGCGGCCACCACACGATATTTTTCGATGTCGGTCACAGGTGAGGCCTCGTGGCGGAGTGGTGACGCAGAGGACTGCAAATCCTTGTACCCCGGTTCAATTCCGGGCGAGGCCTCCAATTTCTCCTCATCGCTGTAAAGGGTTGCGAAACCTCGCGGATTTCGAGGCGATCGCTCGGCTATTTTACGGTCAAGCGCACCCAACCCGCGTCCCCGCCTCGGATGGTCAGCGGACTCCATGCAAGCTGCGCCGGAGTGCGCTTCGGCGCTCGATCTCCTCAGGTCGTCTCACCGTCCAGCAGCCCGCAGCAAAAGATGCCGACGAGCGCTGCGACGATAAGAAAATCGAACAGCGTGAAATACTCGAAAATCGCAGACATTGGCCTGCTCCTCCTATTCACTCCGCTGCAAATTATAACATGAGGGGGCGGGGCATATCACGCTTGCGTTGCAGCGCCCTGCCTCCTGTGGCGAGAAGGAGCCGCCTGGCGGATTCTTTTCGCCGACCGTTGCCAAGCCTTGAAAGCATCCGTGGCGGAGATTAAGAGACGAGGGACAGGAACCGCTTTTCAAGAGCGAGAGGACATGATGGATTTCGAAGCAGCGCGCGCAAAGATGGTCGACACCCAAATCCGCACCACGGATGTTACCTCGCATTCCGTGCTGACGGCTTTTCTCACCGTGCCGCGCGAGGCTTTCGTGCCGGAGAAATCAAAGCTGCTGGCCTATATCGACAACGACGTCGAAATATCACCCGCCGCGCCGGGCAAGCCGGCCCGCTTCCTGATGGAGGCCTCACCGCTCGCCAAGCTGCTGCAACTGGCCACCATCGGCAAAGACGATTTCGTGCTCGAGGTCGGGTGCGGCACGGGATATACATCGGCGCTGCTGTCGATCATCGCCGGCTCGGTCATTGCTCTTGAATGCGACGAGGCGCTGGCTGCCGAAGCGAAGGCAAACCTTGCCGGCTATGGCAAGATCGAGGTCGTGACCGGTCCCCTCGAAGAAGGCTATGCCGCCGGCGCTCCCTATGATCTGATCTTCGTCAACGGCGCGGTCGAGGAGGTTCCGGCCGCTCTTCTCGGGCAGTTGCGCGATGGCGGCCGTCTGGTCACGGTCGAAGGCTATGGCAATGCCGCTCGCGCCAAGGTCTTCGTCGCCGAGCGCGGCGCCATCTCGGAAAACGTCTTCTTCAACGCTTCAGTCAAGCCACTGCCGGGTTTTGCCAAGGCGCGCGAATTCGTTTTCTGACGTCGTTCTCCCTGGTGAATTCGAGCGACGGGCGCCATTGGCGCCCGTTTCCGTCAGTGCTGCCGGAAAGCCTTCACAAACATAATTTATCCTGGCGTTGTCGTCCCGGATGGCGGGCGGCAAACATTGGGTAACAAAACTGTGCATGGCCGCATTCATTTGATTCTCGATGATTTTTTTCGCGTCTGGGGTATTCTAAGGTCGTGGTGATTCGGATGAACGCTCCACACCGTCCGATCGTTGTGTTGGGATAACGGGGATAGATATGGCTCAGCCAAGTGTAGCGCGTGAACCGTCCATGGAAGAAATTCTGGCCTCCATCCGCCAGATCATCGAAAGCAATGAACCCGGCGCCGGCAAGGCGATTTCAGCTTCCGTGCCGCCGGTTTACGGCGCTGACGACGACGACAACGGCTCCGAAATCCATCTGACGGTGGATGACACCTATGCCGGCGTCGAGTTTCCCGAACCGGCCATGCGCTCGTCCGATCCGCGTTTCGTCGCCGCCAATTCGGCCGGCACCGCCCCTGAGACCGAAGCTCCGGCCCGCGCGTTGTCGCTTGCCGATGTCGCGGCCCGCGTGCGCGCCGCCTCCGAGCGCAGCGCCGTGCAGGCCGGTCAAGCCTTGCGCGAAATTCCGAGCGGCTTCCGCCAGCCGGAGCCGCAGCCGGCCGTCCTGCCGGAGCCGCCGCGCGCTGCAAGTCCGCAGCCGCAGCCGGCACAGCCTGTTTTTACTGCTGCCGCAGCACCCGTTTCCTCTGGTCCCGTCCGGCAGCCGCTTGAGCCGGCGCTTGCCGAAACACCGCGGGTCGCCGTCGCCGATCAAGCCGCGGCTGCCGCCGAAACTGCGCCACGGGCTTTGGAACCCGCTCCTTCGTCGACCGAGCGTTTCCTGCCGAGCGTTGTCGAGGAGGTCCAGCCGGCCCTGCTTTCGGAAGATGCCGGTCTGCAGATCAGCCGCTCCTTCGAGGAGCTTGCCGCGGCGATCGACGGTGCCGAGCGTCGGTCGCTGGACGAGATTGCCGAGGACATGCTGCGCCCGATGCTGCGCGAATGGCTTGATGACAATCTGCCGACGCTGGTCGAACGGCTGGTGCGCGAGGAAATCGAGCGCGTGGCGCGCGGCCCGCGCCGCTGATCGGATTGATTTTTCCTGGAAAAGCCGCTCCGGTCTCCGGGGCGGCTTTTTTATTGACTTGGCCGTGGCCATCCTATTTACAACCCCCCATCCTCGAACCTCGAAATTGGTCAGAAAATGCTCGACAAGACCTATGATTCCGCCGCAGTCGAACCCAAAATCGCCGCGAAATGGGATGAGGCGGACGCCTTCCGCGCCGGCGCGAACGCCAAACCGGGGGCCGAGACCTTCACCATCGTGATCCCGCCGCCAAACGTCACCGGTTCGCTCCATATGGGGCACGCGCTGAACAATACGCTGCAGGACATCATGGTGCGCTTCGAGCGCATGCGCGGCAAGGACGTGCTCTGGCAGCCGGGCATGGATCACGCCGGCATCGCCACCCAGATGGTCGTCGAGCGCAAGCTGATGGAGCAGCAGCTGCCGGGCCGCCGCGAGATGGGCCGCGAAGCCTTCATCGACAAGATCTGGGAATGGAAGGCGGAATCGGGCGGTCTGATCTTCAACCAGTTGAAGCGCCTCGGCGCGTCCTGCGACTGGTCACGCGAGCGCTTCACTATGGACGAAGGCCTGTCGCAAGCCGTTCTCGAGGTTTTCGTCACGCTCTATAAGGAAGGCCTGATTTACAAGGACAAGCGCCTCGTCAATTGGGACCCAAAACTCCTGACGGCGATTTCCGACATGGAGGTCGAACAACACGAGGTGAAGGGTCATCTCTGGCATCTGCGCTATCCGCTCGAGCCCGGCGTCACCTATCAATATCCGATCGCCTTCGACGAGGAAGGCAAGCCGACTGAGTTCGAGACGCGTGACTATATCGTTGTCGCCACGACGCGGCCGGAGACGATGCTCGGCGATACCGGCGTTGCCGTGAATCCCGAAGACGAGCGTTACAAGCCGATCATCGGCAAGCATGTGATCCTGCCGATCGTCGGCCGCAGGATACCGATCGTCGCCGATTCCTATGCTGATCCGACGGCCGGCACAGGTGCGGTGAAGATCACGCCTGCCCATGATTTCAACGACTTTGAAGTCGGCAAGCGCGCGAAGCTGCGGGCGATCAACGTCATGAACGTCGATGGCACCATTGCCATCAAGGACAATGAGGATTTCCTTGAAGGTCTCGACAATCCGGCGGCGCTGCATGGCGCCTGGGACCGTCTGGAAGGGCAGGACCGCTTCTATGCACGCAAGGTCATCGTCGAGATCTTCGAAGAGGCCGGCCTTCTCGACAAGATCGAACCGCACAAGCATATGGTCCCGCATGGCGACCGTGGCGGCGTGCCGATCGAGCCGCGGCTGACGGAACAATGGTTTGTCGACAACAAGACATTGGGTCAGCCTGCCCTGGAGTCCGTTCGCGAGGGAAGGACCAGATTTATTCCCAGGAACTGGGAAAACACCTACTTCAATTGGCTGGAGAACATCGAACCGTGGTGTATCTCCCGCCAGCTCTGGTGGGGCCATCAGATTCCCGCTTGGTACGGTCCCGACGGCCAAGTCTTCGTCGAAAAAACCGAGGAGGAGGCGCTGCAGGCGGCGATCCAGCATTACCTCTCGCATGAGGGGCCGATGAAGGCCTATGTCGAGGACCTGCTCGAAAACTTCAAGCCTGGCGAAATCCTGACGCGGGATGAGGACGTGCTCGACACATGGTTCTCTTCTGCGCTCTGGCCTTTCTCGACGCTCGGCTGGCCCGACGAGACGCCGGAGCTTGCGCGTTACTACCCGACGAATGTCCTCGTCACCGGTTTCGATATCATCCCGTTTTGGGTCGTTCGCATGATGCAGATGGGCCTGCATTTCATGAAGGACGAGAATGGCGATTCCGTCGAACCCTTCCATACGATCTATATCCACGCACTGGTGCGCGATAAGAACGGGCAGAAGATGTCGAAGTCGAAGGGCAACGTCATCGACCCGCTGGAACTGATCGACGAATACGGCGCCGACGCGTTGCGCTTCACCCTGGCGATCATGGCCGCACAGGGCCGTGACGTGAAGCTCGATCCGGCCCGCATCGCCGGCTACCGCAATTTCGGCACCAAGCTCTGGAACGCCACGCGTTTTGCCGAGATGAACGGTGCTAAGAGCGATCCGCACTTCGTTCCGGAGGCCGCCGAGCTCACCATCAACCGCTGGATCCTGACGGAGCTTGCCCGTACGGAACGTGACGTAACGGAAGCGCTTGAAGCCTTCCGCTTCAACGATGCCGCCGGCGCGCTCTACCGTTTCGTCTGGAACGAAGTCTGCGACTGGTATCTCGAGCTTCTGAAGCCGGTCTTCAATGGCGATGACGGGGGCGCCAAGGCCGAAGCCCAGGCCTGCAGCGCCTATATTCTCGAAGAGATCTATAAGCTCTTGCATCCCTTCATGCCCTTCATGACCGAAGAGCTTTGGGCGCATACCGCAGGCGAAGGCAAGGAGCGCGACACGCTGGTGTGCCATGCCGAATGGCCGGCGCCGTCCTATGCGGATAACGCAGCCGCTGACGAGATCAATTGGCTGATCGACCTCGTCTCAGGCATCCGCTCCGTGCGCGCCGAAATGAATGTGCCACCGTCGGCGACCGCCCCGCTGGTCGTCGTCAAGGCCAACAATCTCACGCGCGAAAGGCTATTCCGCCACGACGCCGCCATCAAGCGGCTTGCCCGCGTGGAAGCGATATCGCTTTCCGACGATGCGCCGAAGGGCGCGGCTCAGATCGTCGTCGCCGAAGCCACTGTCTGCCTTCCGCTCGGCAATCTGATCGATCTTTCCGCCGAAAAGGCCCGTCTGGAAAAGGCGATTGCTAAGATGGATGGCGAAATCGCTCGCATCAATGGCAAGCTTTCCAACGAGAAGTTCGTCGCGAATGCCAACCCCGAGGTGGTCGAGGCCGAGCGCGAGCGTCTCGATGAGTTGAAGGGGCAGATCGCCAGCTTGAAAACCGCCCTTTTGAGGGTGACCGAAGCCGGATAAGTTTTGTCGCCGATTTTGGTAATTTATATCAAGGACGCGCCCCCATCGGGCGCGTCTTTTGGTTTTTGGGGCGCTTCTGATTCGGTCTTGAACGCTGCTGATTTCAGGGGCTGAGCCCGTGGATTTTGGCTCTGCGGTTATCCATTTGGTGAAAACTGTCACTGTTGTTGGATTGATACAGCATTTGCGATGTTTGGAATGAAAACCCAAAAGCCAAACTCAAAATTGATAACTCTAGAATAGTATTCTATTAACCAGATTTTTTGACGTGTCCGTCAATTTCTTTACGTAAGTTAGCCGCTGCAATGCCTGGGAGCGACGCCGTGGGGCGCGTTGCCATGTCGAGCGAACGCTTACTAAAGTGGCGTACATCAATTGCTGGAGTGGGGGAGACACAATGGCATCGCGTATGTTTTCCAAGGGCGTAACGTCGCTCGTTTTTCTTTCGTCGCTTGCTTCGCCATCCTTCGCCGGTGGCCTGGAGCGCGGCGGCTATAACATCGATCAGCTGTTCGATACGTCGCCTTTCTCATTTCAGTCGGGCGTGACTTACGTCACGCCGCAGCGTAAGCTGAAGGATGTCCGAGACACGAACACGTCGATACTTACAGGGGGCGGCAATCTGAACAGCCGTCCAGACACGGCTGACGACACCTCAAATTACACCATTCCCTATATTGGTTTTAAGGCTGGTTTTGGCGATGCAGTCGACTGCCTCGTTGACTATTCGGAGCCCTTCGGCGCGCACACCGACCCCGGCCTGAACTGGGCCGGCGCCAACGACAACATTGAGACGGAGATCAAGACCCGCAACTATGGCGGCACCTGCTCCTATCGTTTTGACGTCGGCCCTGGGCAGCTTCGCTTCATTGGAGGCGCTTTCTATCAGGAAGTCGAAGGCTTCAAGGAACGTCTGGTTTCAACGCTTCCGCTTCTGCTTGGGACTGGAACCGGCGTCGGCCGCCTGGATATAGACGATAGCGGCTGGGGCTGGCGCGCCGGTATTGCTTACGAGATTCCGGAATATGCGATGCGTGCGAGCCTGGTCTATAACAGCCGCGTCAAGTACGATAACCTGAGCGGGACTGTTGATCTCCGTCAGGTTCCAGTTTTGCCGCTATATGGAGGCCTTGTCACACCTGTTTCCGGTTCCGCCGAAGCGCCGGATTCGCTGGAGTTGAAGCTGCAAAGTGGTATCGCTCCGGATTGGCTTGCATTCGGATCGGTTAAATGGACGAATTGGAGCGTCCTGCAGTCGGTAGCATTCTGCCCGACCAACGGTTTGCCTTGCCCCGCGGGTGGTCTAACTTCGCTCGACCTTCTTTATCGTGATGGTTGGACGATCTCCGGCGGTGTCGGCCACAAGTTCAATGAGCAGTGGGCGGGTGCAGTCAGCCTGACATGGGACCGCGGCACCAGCCAGGGCTATGGCGCGCAGACAGACAGCTGGACGCTCGGTCTCGGTGCGGCCTATACGCCGACCGAACATATCGAATGGCGCTTTGCAGGTGCCGTGGGCGTGTTGACGAGCGGTTCGTCTGGTGCTGTGACCCGGAATGGCGTCACATACGGAGATGATGTCTCCTATTCCTTTGACGATGATCTGGTCGCTGCACTGTCGACAAGCATAAAGATCAAGTTCTAATTCCACGTTTTGAAGAATAGAGGAGCCCGGCACTGCCGGGCTCTTCTTTATGTGCGCCCATTAATCATGTTATTTTCTGGTCTCGTTTTGTGACGATTCAGCAACAGTTTTTTACGATGAATGGCGTATGGTGGCGATGGGGTGAATTTGTCCATTTCCCGCCACAAAGAGAGCGCAGCGGTATTTGCGGGCGAGGTGATGGCAGACTTACGGTGCGTGTAATCAGTAGCATGAGTCGATTTTTTTCCGGTAACAGCAGATCGTACGGCGCAAGTGGCGACAGCCGCATGATTGCGGCCGTTTTTCTTTCCGGACAAGGCTGTTCCGGCCACAAGTTCGACCTCAAGATCACGCCGTCGATCCATCCATCATCGTCGTTGTCTGCCCGTTCGCACAGGCAGGCGGGCTTCGCGGCAGATGTCGATACCGGTTTGGTCACATTTGCTATTTACGAATGCGATAAAGGCGGGAAGGCGGATGCCGCGCCCGCCGAAAGAGCGCCAGGAAGATTGCAGTCGGGCCATGCCGGGAGCCGGGTGGTCGTGAATGATGTGCTGAAAATTCGGCCTTTGGGAAAAGGCCTATGGGCTGGATGCGACGCGGGCAAAGGGGCCATGGAGCCCGCCGCGGGATCGCTCGCCTCGAAAGTATACATCCGCGGTATGTCCGGCGTTAGCGCCGGCTGCGCGCGATGAACGAAAGAAATCGGTTGAAATGGTAACGTCCGAGTTCAAACTGTTCAAATTCATGCTGGTGAGCATGTGGGTGGCAATATCGCTGTCCGGTCCGGTTCATGCTTTCGACATCAAGAGCGACGTCAGCAAGGAGTCCGGTCCTTTCGATCTGTTCAAGTTCGGCTTCAAGGCCTATAAAAACGGACAGAAGGAGGAGGCGGTAGAAGCCTACAAATACGCCGCCGAAAAGGGTCATACCGGTTCGCGCTGGGCGCTCGCCAACATGTATGCCGATGGTGACGGCGTCACCCAGGACGATTTCGAAGCCTTCAAGATCTATAGTGAGATCGCCCAGCAGGGTGTCGAACCCGGCTCGGAAGACACAGGCTTCTTCGTCAACGCTCTTCTCTCGCTCGCCAATTACTACAAGCACGGTATTGCCGGCAGCCCTGTCAAGATCGATCTCACTCAGGCGCGCCAGCTTTATTTCCAGGTGGCCTCCACCTTTGGCGTTCCCGAAGCACAGTTCCAGCTGGCGCAGATGATGCTGGCCGGCGAGGGCGGTAGTTCCAGCCCGCAGCAGGCGAAAAAGTGGTTGAACCAGGCCCGCAAGAGTGGCCATCCCGGTGCCATGGCCGTTTTCGGAAACATCCTTTTCGACGAAGGCCAGACGGCTCGCGGTCTGGCGCTGATGACCGCCGCTCTCGATCGCTGCAAGCCGAAGGATTGCAGCTGGATGGAAGCGCTGCAGGAGCAGGCCTTCTCGGTTGCCAATGAGGCCGACCGTCGCACGGCAGTTTCGCTGTCGCACGCCATTGCGAGCGGTTCCGACTGACGCTTTCCGTTCAGCGCCACGCTGCATTCAAACCCACGCGTCTCCATCGCGCGCCCTGAAATGATGCGCTGCCATGGGCTCGGAGTGTCAGGCCGCGAAATCGAAATAGGCGATCACCGGCACATGATCGGACGGCTTTTCCCAGGCCCGCACATGTTTTTCGATAGAAGCCGACGTCATCCGGTCGGCTGCTTCCGGTGACAGCAGCAGGTGGTCGATGCGGATGCCGTTGTTCTTCGGCCATGCACCCGCCTGATAATCCCAGAAGGAATAGAGACGCGTCGCGTCCGTCGTCGCGCGCACTGCATCGATCAAGCCGAGATTTTCGAGCCTGCGGAAGGCCTGCCGCGTCTGCGGCAGAAACAGCGCATCGCTTTCCCAGACCCTGGGATCGAAGCAGTCGTGCGGTTCGGGGATGACGTTGTAATCGCCGGCAAGCACCAGCATCTCTTCATAGGCCAGCCGTTCGGCCGCAAAGCTCCTCAGACGCTCCATCCAGGCGAGCTTGTAGGGGTATTTCTCGGTGTCAACGGGATTGCCGTTCGGGAGATAGATGCAGCAGACGCGCAGGATGCGGCTGTCGGGCAGTGTGAACACCGCTTCCAGGAAACGCGCCTGTTCGTCTAGCGGGTCGCCGGGCAGACCGCGGTTGACTTCAAAAGGTGAAGTCTTGGAGAGGATCGCGACGCCGTTGAATCCCTTCTGGCCGTGCGTCTCGACATGATAGCCGAGCGCTTCGATCTCCAGCCGGGGAAAGCCTTGGTCGACCGTCTTGATCTCCTGCAGGCAGACGATATCGGGATCGGAATCCTTGAGCCATTGTGAGAGATTGTCGATGCGCGCCTTGACGCCGTTGATGTTCCAGGTCGCGATCTTCATGCTCTGTCCCGTTCGCTAGGGCATGTCACGCAAAAACGTGCGGCGGTTTTGCGATTGACGACATGCGGAAAACCAAAGAGCTAAAGCGTGGGCCAAGCGAATCTGAAAGATCGCGACGCGCTTCAGTGCGCTCCTTTTATCGCGGTCTTTCGCCGCTGGACAAGCCGATAAACCGGCTGGAAGGAATTCTTCCGCCGGTCGTTGGGGACAACGTTCTGCGTTCGGATATTCAGATCGAGAAGCTGGTGCCGCAGCCGCAGCTTGCCACCGCATTCGGGTTCTTGATCTGGAAGGATTGGCCAAGCAGATTGTCGACGAAGTCGATCTCGGATCCTGCCATATAGACGAGCGACAGGCTGTCGATCAGCACCTTCGCGTCGTTCTTTTCGACGACGATGTCGTCATCCCCAGCGCTGTCGGCAAGATCGAACTTGTAGGAAAAGCCCGAACAGCCGCCGCCTTCGACAGAAACGCGTAGCGCGCTCTTGCCGGCCTCCGCACTGATGATGGCGGCGATACGCTTTGCCGCGGCATCCGAAAGAGTTACACTCGTATCCGTCATATTTCCTCCTGCCGGGGTCAAGATCCGGAGAGAATGGGTTTTGGCACTCGAATGTTCAAATGCCTGATATCAAAGGAACTTACCATGATCTTCGCGAAAAGGCCATGATGCGCCGAAGCGGTCGGCGAATGCCGCTTTGCCGTTTCGTCGGGCTATAGGTATGAAGAGGGCAAAGCGGCGTCAATGGGCAGATGCGGCAACAGGCAGAATGACGGTGAAGAATGACGATTGACAGGCGGGCTTTAGGTTTCGGCGGCAGCGAGAGGGCGGTCTATGCGGCCGACCCGTGGACGACGCGTGGGCGCCTCTATCCGGAAGACAGCAGTCCGACTCGCTCCGATTTCCAACGCGACCGCGACCGAATTGTCCATACAACCGCCTTCCGCCGGCTGAAGCACAAGACCCAGGTCTTCATCGCCCAGGACGGCGATCACTACCGCACCCGGCTGACGCATACGATCGAGGTGGCGCAAATTGCCCGCGCGCTTGCCCGCGCCCTGAAACTTGACGAGGATTTGGCCGAGGGCGTGGCGCTGGTGCACGATTTCGGCCACACGCCGTTCGGCCATACCGGCGAGGACGCGCTGCACGAGGTGCTGCTGCCCTATGGCGGCTTCGACCACAATGCCCAATCGCTGCGCATCGTGACCAAGCTCGAGAGGCGATATGCCGAATTCGACGGCATCAATCTGACATGGGAAAGCCTCGAAGGCCTGGTCAAGCACAATGGTCCGCTGCTGACGCCGGAAGGGGCCGGCACGCGCGGTCCGGTTCCGCAGCCGATCCTTGATTATTGCGAACTGCACGATCTCGAACTCGCAACCTATGCCAGCCTGGAAGCCCAGGTCGCGGCGATTGCCGACGACATCGCCTACAACACACACGATATCGACGACGGCCTGCGATCCGGCTATCTGAGTTTCGACATGCTGGAGGAAATCCCCTTTCTTGCGGGATTGATGGCCGAGGTGAGGGGGCGCTATCCGCATCTGGAACCGAGCCGCTTCACCCACGAGATCATGCGCCGCCAGATCACCCGCATGGTCGAGGACGTCATCGGCGTTGCGCAGGAGCGCCTTTCACTCCTTCGTCCCGAGAGCGCAGCCGACATTCGCGGCGCCAACCGGGTTATCGCCACCTTTTCCGAAGGGATGGCCGAAACCGACAGGCAGATCAAGGCAATGCTCTTCAAGCGCATCTACCGCAATCCCGATATTATGCGCATCCGCGCCGGTGCTGCCCAGATCGTCACGGATCTCTTTGCCGCCTACATGGCCAGTCCCAAGGAGATGCAGAGCCATTACTGGGTCGATCATATCGCCGGGCTCGCCGACGCGCCCAAGGCTCGCCATGTCGGCGATTACCTCGCTGGCATGACCGACACCTATGCGATCAGTGCCCACAGGCGATTGTTTGACCACACTCCGGATTTGCGATAGGCAGCGGTCGCCCGCCGAAGGCCGATTTGCCCCTTTGGCACAGCCTATGCATGGAAGAGTGCGATGAACCTTTTTACCGACTTCGAAGCCCGGATCAAAACCGCCCTTGAACAGATCGATCTGGTCAGGGAAAAGCGATCTGAGCTCGATTTCGGCCGCATCACGGTCGAACCGCCGCGCGATGTGAGTCATGGCGACGTTGCGACCAATGCCGCGATGGTGCTGGCAAAGCCGCTCGGCACCAATCCTCGCGCCCTTACGGATGTCCTCATCGCCAAGCTTAAGGAGGACGCCGACGTCGCCGATGTTTCGGTGGCCGGTCCCGGTTTCATCAACATCCGTCTCGCCGTCGGCTATTGGCAGCGGCTGCTGGCTTCCGTCATCGGCGCCGGCACCGACTACGGCCGCTCGACCCTAGGCCAAGGTCGCAAGGTCAACGTCGAATATGTCTCGGCCAATCCGACCGGCCCGATGCATGTCGGCCATTGCCGCGGCGCCGTCGTCGGCGATGCGCTCGCCAACCTGCTCGCCTTTGCCGGTTACGGCGTCGAGAAGGAATATTACATCAACGACGCCGGTTCGCAGATCGACGTGCTCGCCCGGTCGGTCTTCCTGCGTTATCGCGAAGCGCTGGGTGAACGGATCGGCGAAATCCCGTCGGGTCTCTATCCGGGCGACTATCTCGTGCCCGTCGGCCAGTCGCTTGCCGCCGATTACGGTGTCCGACTGCACAATATGCCGGAAGAGGAATGGATGCCGATCGTCAAGGATCGCACGATCGATGCGATGATGGCGATGATCCGCGAAGATCTGGCGGCGCTGAACGTCCATCACGATATCTTCTTCTCCGAGCGCGCCTTGCATGCCAATGGCGCAGCGGCGATCCGCACGGCGATCAACGACCTGACCTTCAAGGGGTATGTCTACAAGGGCACGCTGCCGCCGCCGAAGGGGCAGGTTGCCGAGGACTGGGAAGATCGCGAGCAGACGCTGTTCCGGTCGACCGAAGTGGGCGACGACATGGACCGGCCGCTGATCAAGTCGGACGGCTCCTACACCTACTTTGCCGCCGACCTCGCCTACTTCAAGAACAAGTTCGACCGCGGCTTCGAGGAGATGATCTATGTGCTCGGCGCCGACCATGGCGGCTACGTCAAACGCCTGGAAGCGGTTGCGCGCGCGGTCTCGGAAGGTAATGCGAAGCTGACCGTGCTGCTCTGCCAGCTCGTCAAACTCTATCGCAACGGTGAGCCGGTGAAGATGTCGAAACGCTCCGGCGATTTCGTCACGCTGCGGGATGTCGTCGAGGAAGTCGGCCGTGATTCGGTCCGGTTCATGATGCTCTATCGCAAGAATTCCGAACCGCTCGACTTCGATTTCGCCAAAGTGACGGAACAGTCGAAGGATAATCCCGTCTTCTACGTTCAATATGCGCATGCCCGCTGCATGTCGGTCTTCCGGCAGGCGAGGGAGGCTTTTCCCGGCCTCGATGTTCCGCCAGAGGATCTTGCGAAAGCCGTTGCTGGCATTGAAGATCCGGCCGAATTACAGCTCGTCGCCAAGCTTGCCGAATTCCCGCGTGTGGTCGAGGCGGCGGCCCAGGCGCAGGAGCCGCATCGCATCGCTTTTTACCTCTATGACCTCGCCAGTTCCTTCCACGCACACTGGAACAAAGGTAAAGATCAGCCGGAATTACGATTTGTTAATGATAAAAACCGAGAATCAAGTATTGCCAGACTTGGGCTGGTGTACGCCGTCGCGTCGGTTTTGAAGTCGGGACTTGCCATTACAGGCACTGCCGCACCTGACGAAATGCGATAACGTCACCATTTACCCACAATGCGCTGGCATTTGAGCGTTGGCGTTTGCGAGTGGGATAGGCATGGCTGAGAAACAACTTGCGTATGATACGCGCGGAAAAGAAGATCTGTTTGCCGACGACGATCCGTTGGCGGAACTTGCCCGGATCGTCGGTTTCGAGCCGCGTGTTGCAGCGAATACCATAAGCGACGCCGCCCGGCGCGAACCCGCCTTCGATCTGGAAGACGAGCTCGGGCGGGAGTTCGATCGCTACGATTCACCGCGTCCGCTGGCCGAGCTCGATCGGCCGGCCGAGCCGATCTCCGACGGCTTCGCTTCCGAAGACTATGTCGAGCCCGTTCTCGATGCTTCTCCCGTAAACGCGGATGTTCCGGAGCCCGTCTCCGTTGGTCCCGTCGCCGCGGAAGAAGCTGCGCAACCTCCGGCTAGGAACTGGGAGGTAGCCGCCGCCGACCGAGCGGCCGGTCCCCACCAGCTGTCCATCGATCCTGTTTCCGAGGTGCCGACCCAAGCCGCTTTCGGCGGCGCCCGCGATCTGATCGAGGAACTTGAGCTGTCGATCGGTGCGGCGCCGGTCTCTTCACTGTCGCAGCCCGCCAAAGCCCCGCAATGGTCGGCCGCCAGCATCAGGCTGCCGCTCGCCAATTTCCACGCCCCGAAACGTGAGGAGCCGGTGGCAGTGGTCGAACCGGTCGCCGAAGTAGTCGCTGCGCCCGCAACTGAAGCAGTCGCTGAACCGGAGGCTGAAGCAGCGGTTGCCGATCTCGCCTCCGCCGAGCCGGAGCCCGTTATCGAGCAGCCGGCGCCCGTTGCGGCCGTCGAACCTCCCGAGGAGTTCGAGTCCGCAGCGCCGTCGTTCGGCTTTCCCGCCGAGCTCGATCGCCACGACGAGGCAATTGCACCGCAAGAAACTGCTGAAGCCCGGGAATTCATTGAAGTCGAGGATGATCTGGAAGAGATCGGCTCCGACGCCGGTTTCGATCTCGCGGCCGCCGTCGAGGGCGAGATCCAGGCCGATGCGGCGCTGACCGAGGTCGGACCTGAAGTTCCGCATACCGCCGGCACCTTCGATGTGGACGACCTGCTGGCCGACGTCTCGCGCTATCCCGTGCCCCGCCCGGTATTGCAGCGCGCCAATCTGGCGCCGGCTGCGCCGGAGCCCGCTCCCGTCGAAGTCGCCCCGATCACTGCCGCACCGGTTCAGTCAGAGGAGATCGCTCCGGCACCGGTCCTGTCCGCTCCGATCGAAATGGCGCCTGCCCATGCTGCCGAAGCCGCAAGGCCGGTCGCGCCGCAGCCTGCCGCAGTCATGCCGCCCCAGCCTGTCGCAACGGCCTATTCACGGGCGCCGCAGCCAGCGCAGGAAGCCGATGATCCCTTCGCGGGCCACGATTTCGAACTGGACCTCGCCGGTATCGAGCTGGAACTTGCCGATCTTGATTTTTCCGAAGCAGCCGAGCCTGCGCCGCAGCCAAAGGCGCAGCCGGCGCCCGCCGCGCCCCAGCAGGCAACGCGTGAGTACCCGCAGGCCGCTGTCCCGGCGCAGCCGGCGCCGGCCCTGGTTTCCGAGCAGCTGGCCCCAGATCCGGCTCCGGCTTTCAACTGGGCACCCGCTGCAGAGGCGTCCGCCGCTGAATCGACCGAAGATCTGCCCTTCGATCCGGCGATGATCTCCGATCCGGAGGATCGTCCCGAGACGGTTGAGGACATGCATGTGCCGGCGCTGCCGCCGGTCGAGCAGCCCGCTCCGGTCGCGAAAACTGCGGATTTCGATTTCGATCTCGATGCGGAGATCGCGAGCTTCTTCGAGCCGGCCAAGCCGCGGGAAACGGCGGCGTCCGCCCGTAATATGGCTGCTGCTGCGGCAACGCCGGTCAAGCCAACGATAGCCGACGGTCTCGATGATTTCGAACGAGCCCTGGAGGAGGATTTCCGCCGCAGCGTGCGCGAGCCGGTCGAGCGCCGGGAAACCTCCGAGGTCCACATCGAGTCGGCAAGCCAGGCTGCTGATTTCAGCCGCGCCCGGTCGATGCGCCGGCTGCTGGCCGGGGCCGTGGTATTGGTGGTCTTCGCCGGGGTCTGTTATGGCGTTTATTCTTCCGTCTCGAACGGCGTAGGGCTTGGTATTGTCGCATCCGGCGAGCCGCGTGTGATCACCGCGGACAAGGAGCCGGTCAAGGTCGTTCCGGAAAATCCCGGTGGTAAGACGGTTCCGAACCAGGATAAGGCCGTCTACGACCGCGTTGCGGGTTCCGCCGAGGAGCCGAAGCAGAAGGCGCTCGTCTCTTCGGACGAGGCGCCGGTCGATGTCGTCCAGCGAACCTTGACGCCGGAGGCATTGCCAGAGGATGACGAGAACGCCGGCGCTGACGATCGTGTCACGCCGACGGCGGTTGGCGAGACGGAGGATCCCCGTTTGCTGCCGAACCACGCCAACGCGGACGACAATTCCGCAAGCGACGCTGACAAGGCGCCATCCGTTTCGCCGCGCAAGGTCCGCACGATGATCGTCAAGCCTGACGGCACGCTGGTCGCCCGCGAGGAGTCCGCGCCGGTCGACCAGCCGACGCCGCCTGCTCAGCCGATGCCGTCTGCCCAGACGCCAGTGACGGCGCAGTCCGCCCCGTCTGCGCCGTCGGCCCCGATCGCGCCGCCGGTCGCCGGAACGGCTGCAAGCTTCCCGGCAAGCGCCGAGATTGCTTCCGCCGATGCGCGTTCTGCAGCACCAGTTCAAGCTGCGCCGGCGCAGCCGTCGCCTGCCGCAAGTGCTGATGAGCAGGCGGCAAATCCCGCACCGGTCGATGCGCCGGTACGACCGGTCAAGACGGCAACGATCGCCGATACGGCCCCGGTTCCGATCGCCCGCCCGGCCGAGCAGCCCGTCAACGTCGTCGGCACGGTTACCGACAAGGGTAACGTCCGCACGCCCGTGCAGCAGCCGAAGCCGACACAGGTCGCCGCCGCAACGCCGGCCGCCGCCCAGCCGCAGCAAGCCGCATCTGCAGGCGGCTACGGCCTCCAGATAGCTTCGCTGCCGTCGGAGGATGAGGCCAATAAATCTTATGCAAACCTGTCGAAGAAATTCGCCGGCGTGCTTGGTGGCCGCGCCCATGAAATCCGCAGGGCAGATATCGCCGGTAAGGGCACTTTCTACCGTGTCCGCATCCCGGTCGGCACCAAAGATGAAGCCGCAGCGCTTTGCGAAAAATATCGCGCCGCCGGGGGAAGCTGCCTGATTTCCAAGTAAGATTGAGCCATTTGAATTATGAGAGCGGCGAGCCGGATCGGCCCGCCGCTCTTTTTTGTGCATCGCGCTCGCGTTTGCTCGCATTTGGGGCCCGCCGCCGTCTATGATTCCTCCATGACCGAATCAAAAGCGATGATCCTTGGCTGCAGCGGCCTTGCCCTCACATCCGAAGAAAAGGCCTTTTACCGGGACGAACGGCCCTGGGGCTTCATTCTCTTCGGGCGCAATATCTCCGAAGCAGCGCAGATCACCGATCTCGTTGCCGAGTTGCGCGACAGCGTGGGCTGGCACGCACCGGTGCTGATCGACCAGGAGGGTGGTCGCGTCCAGCGCATCCGTCCGCCGGTTTTGCCGCGTTATCCCTCAGGCCAGGCGCTGGGCGATCTCTATCGCCGCGACCCGGAGCTCGGGCTGCGCGCCGCTTGGGTGATGTCGCGCCTGCATGCCTTCGACCTGTCGAACCTTGGCATCAATGTCGATTGCCTGCCGGTTCTCGACGTGCCGGTCGAAGGCAGCAGCAACGTCATCGGCGACCGCGCCTATGGCGGCGATCCGGAGACAGTTATCGCAATGGGACGGGCGGCTGGCGAGGGGCTGAAGGCCGGGGGCCTGCTGCCCGTCATGAAGCATATGCCCGGCCATGGTCGCGGCTTTGCCGATTCACATCTGGAGCTGCCTGTCGTTACCGTATCCCGCGATGAGCTGGAGGCCCATGATTTCCCGCCCTTCATCGCGATGAAAGACGAACTGATGGCAATGACCTGCCATCTCGTCTTCACATCGATCGACCCTGACAATCCGGCGACGACCTCGCGCAAGGTAATCGACGGCATTATCCGCGAGCACATCGGTTTTGGCGGTCTGCTGCTTTCCGACGACAGTTCGATGAACGCGCTTTCCGGCACGATCGGTGAACGGGCGGCGAATATCATTGCAGGGGGATGCGATATCGTGCTGCATTGCAATGGCAAGATGGACGAGATGCTAGATGTCGTGGCAAATGTTCCGCCGCTCGCCGGTCTTTCGCTTGCCCGCGCAAAAGCGGTAGAAGCAGGCTTTGCGGCTCCGGATACTGCCGACGAGGCGGAATTGAGGGCGGAATTCGAGGCAATGTTTGTGTCGGTGTAGGAGAGCAGGGTGGTGAACACGGTCAAGGGCACGGAACGTCCGCAAGCGGCAACGCCGATGGACAAGCTGTGGCAGGATAACGGCGCCGAGCGCGCCAGCCACGAGCCGGCGCTGGTGATCGATGTCGCCGGCTTCGAAGGCCCGCTCGACCTGCTGCTCTATCTCGCCCGCAACCAGAAGGTCGACCTGTCGCGCATATCGGTCTTGGCGCTCGCCGAACAATATTTGCAGTTCGTCGAAAGCGCCCGGCGCATCCGCATCGAGCTTGCCGCCGATTATCTCGTCATGGCGGCCTGGCTTGCCTATCTCAAGTCGCGGCTGCTCATACCCCAGCAAGTCAAGGATGACGGCCCTTCGGGCGAGGAGATGGCGGCAACGCTCGCCTTCCGCCTAAAGCGCCTCGAGGCCATGCGGCAAGCGGCGGAGGGCCTCGTCAACCGCAACCGCCTCGGCCGCGATATCTTCGCCCGCGGTGCACCCGAGCACATTCCCGATCGGCAACAATCGGCTTACGCCGCAAGCCTCTACGATCTCCTGACCGCCTATGCGGCGCTGCGCCAGCGCCATGCCATCACCCAGGTGACGATCGAGAGGCGTAATGTCTGGTCGCTGACCGATGCCCGTGAGCTGCTGACCCAGATGATCGGCGAGGTCGGCGACTGGACGGCGATGGAGCATTATCTGCTGCGTTATCTCGCAGCGCCCGAGGAACGCGTGACGGCGATCGCCAGCGCCTTCGCCGCTTCGCTGGAACTGGTGCGCGAGGGCAAGCTCGAAATCCGTCAGGACGGCGCCTTTCAGCCGATCTACATGCGCCGCGGTCCGAAACATGCGACGCTGCAGGTGGTGGAACAGGAGCGGCCGGTTTGATCGATCTGACGGAGGACGAGGATTTTGGGGAGGAGGGCCGCGACCTGCAGGCCGAGATCGAGGCCGAGCGGATCGCCGAGGCGCTGGTCTTCGCGTCCTCACAGCCCGTGTCCGAAGGTTTTATCGCCGAGCGGCTTCCCAGAAACGCTAATGTGCATGCGATCATGCTGCGCCTGAAGGAGCAATATGCGCCGCGCGGCGTCAATCTCGTGCAGGTCGAAGGTGCCTGGGCCTTCCGCACTGCCGCCGATCTGTCCTTCGTCATCCGCCGCGACGACAATGAAGTGAAAAAGCTTTCGCGCGCTGCCCTGGAAGTGCTGGCGATCATCGCCTATCACCAGCCGGTGACGCGCGCCGAGATCGAGGATATTCGCGGCGTTCAGACCTCGCGCGGCACGCTCGACGTGCTGATGGAAGCCGGTTGGGTGCGGTTTCGCGGCCGCCGGCGCACACCTGGCCGGCCGGTGACATTGGGCACGACCCGCGATTTTCTCGACCATTTTGGCCTCGAGGAATTGCGCGATCTGCCGGGTCTCGAAGAGTTGAAGGGAGCGGGTCTGCTATCGGGCCGTATCCCGGCGAATTTCAATATTCCCTCGCCATCGATGAACGACGAATTGACCGAGGACGAAGATCCGATCACCCAGATGGATCTCGAAGAACTTGGGTTGCTCGCTCCACGTTCTACCTCCGAAGATTGAAGGACTTCGTCTTGCTTTTGCCACGCATGACGAAAACAATGGTGCCCACCATTTTTCGACGGATCTGTGGCTTGTCACAAAGGGCGATACCGTGACATTAAGCGCAGTTCAAAGGGCTTGATGTTGGAAACGGTGTAGAAAATTCTTACATCAGGGAACATCACAACAGGGAGTAAGCGTAATGGGTTCTTTTGGCATCTACCACTGGCTGATCGTTCTGGCGGTCGTGCTGTTGTTGTTTGGTCGCGGCAAGATTCCGGAACTGATGGGCGATGTCGCCAAGGGCATCAAGAGCTTCAAGAAGGGCATGACGGACGAAGACGCGCCGGAAACGGCGAAGACCGTCGATCACAAGGCCGACGAAACGAAGTAAACAAGTCCGGGAAAAAGCGCAGCCCCCGCGCTTCCCGTCCAGGAGCCTTGCATGTTCGATATTGGCTGGACCGAGCTTTTGGTCATCGCGGTCGTGCTGATCGTCGTTGTCGGTCCCAAGGATTTGCCGCCGATGCTGCGCGCTTTCGGCAAGATGACGCAGCGCGCCCGCAAGGTCGCGGGTGAATTTCGGGCGCAGTTCGACGAAGCGTTGCGCGAAGCCGAGCTTGACGATGTCCGCCAAACGGTCAGCGACGCCCAGAAGCTCAACCCGGTTAACAGCCTGCGTGAAGCGATGAACCCGCTTCGCCAGATGGGCAACGAGATCAAGGCCGACTTGCAGAAGACGACTGCTGCTCCGGAAAATAAGACCGAAGTGCCGCCGGCTGCCGTCTCGGCCCCGACGCCGTCGATGAGCCTGCTGGAAACGCCGCCCCTAGTGCCGGCGCCTGCGCAGGCTGAGCCGGTCGCAGCAGCGATTGCCCAGGCCGATACGGTCGCCGAGAAGCCGAAGGCCGTGCGCAGGCCACGCGTCAAGGCTGCCGACAAGGTCGATGCCGCCGCAGCCGTTGCCGTGCCCGTGGAAAAGCCGAAGCGCGCCGCGGCAGTCAGGAAGCCTGCAACACCGAAGAAGCCGACGCAGACGAAGAAGAAGGACGAGGCATGAGCGGTGATATCGAAGACAAGCCGCAGCCGCTGATCGAGCACCTGATGGAGCTGCGCACGCGGCTGATCTGGTCGATCGGGGCGTTCTTCATCGCCTTCATTGTATGCTTCTTTTTTGCCAAGCATCTCTTCAACTATCTGGTCATCCCCTACAAGACGGCCGTGGAATGGGCGCATCTCGACGTCGAGAAGGCGCAGCTGATTTATACCGCGCCCCAGGAGTTCTTCTTTACCCAGGTCAAGGTGGCGATGTTCGGCGGCCTGGTGGTCGCTTTCCCCATCATTGCCGCCCAGGTCTATAAGTTCGTAGCCCCCGGCCTCTACAAGAACGAGCGCCAGGCCTTCCTGCCGTTCCTGATCGCGTCGCCGGTCCTGTTCCTGATGGGTGCTGCGCTCGTTTATTTCTTCTTCACGCCGATGGTCATGTGGTTCTTTCTGTCGATGCAGCAGGCGCCGGGTCATGACGAGGTGGCGATCTCGCTGATGCCGAAGGTCTCGGAATATCTCAGCCTCATCATGACGCTGGTCTTCTCTTTCGGCCTCGTGTTCCAACTGCCCGTCATCACGACGCTGCTTGCCCGCGTCGGTCTGCTGACGTCGCAATGGCTCGCCGAAAAGCGCAAGTTCGCCATCGTTCTCGCCTTCGTCGTCGCTGCCGTGCTGACTCCACCGGATCCGATGTCCCAGATCGGCCTTGCGCTGCCGACGATCCTTCTCTACGAGATTTCCATCTACGCGGCACGACTCGTGGAGCGTCAGCGTTCCCGACAGGCACTCGAAGAGGCTTCTGGTTCCTCCGACGTCGCCAAGACGGACAACGTCTGACCGATTTCCGACATTTTCCCGAGGTCTGCCGTTTCCTGTCCGGTCGGTTTCTCCGACCGGTCACTTCTGTTGCAACGAGTTGGAACGACGATGCTCGATATCAAATGGATCCGTGAGAATCCCGAAGCGCTCGATGCCGCCCTTGCCAAGCGCGGCGCGGAGCCTCTGGCCCAAACTCTGGTCGCCCTCGATGAAAAGCGCCGCTCCGCCGTGCAGAAGGCGCAGGATTTGCTGTCCCGCCGCAACGCCGCCTCGAAGGAGATCGGCGCAGCCATGGCGCAGAAGAATACCGAGCTTGCCGAGAAGCTGAAGGCCGAGGTTGCAGAGATCAAGGTGACGCTGCCGGCAGCCGAGGAGGAGGAGCGTCTGCTTTCCGCCGAGCTCAACGACGCTCTCTCGCGCATTCCGAACGTGCCCTTGGACGACGTTCCTGTTGGCAAGGACGAGCACGACAATGCCGTCAGCCGCATCGTCGGCGAAAAGCCGCGTTGGAACCACACGCCGAAGGAGCATTTCGAAATCGGCGAGGCGCTCGGCTATATGGATTTCGAGCGCGCCGCCAAGCTCTCCGGTTCGCGCTTCACGGTCCTGACCGGGCCGCTCGCCAGGCTCGAGCGGGCGCTCGGCCAGTTCATGATCGACCTCCACACCAGCGAGCACGGCTACACCGAGGTCAGTTCGCCGCTGATGGTGCGCGCTGAAGCGCTGTTCGGCACCGGCAACCTGCCGAAGTTCGAAGAGGATCTCTTCAAGACGACCGACAGCCGTTATCTCATTCCGACGGCCGAGGTGACGCTCACCAATCTGGTGCGTGAGGAAATCCTCGACCAGGAGAAACTGCCGCTCCGCTTCACCGCCTTGACGCCGTCTTTCCGTTCCGAGGCGGGTTCGGCCGGCCGCGACACGCGCGGCATGCTGCGCCAGCACCAGTTCTGGAAATGCGAGCTCGTCTCGATCACCGACGCCGAGAGTTCGATCGCCGAGCACGAGCGGATGACCGCCTGCGCCGAGGAAGTGCTGAAGCGCCTCGGCCTGCATTTCCGCACGATGACGCTTTGCACCGGCGACATGGGCTTCGGCTCGCGCAAGACCTACGATCTTGAAGTCTGGCTGCCGGGGCAGAATGCCTTTCGCGAGATATCTTCCTGCTCGGTCTGCGGCGATTTCCAGGCCCGGCGCATGAATGCGCGCTACCGCGGCAAGGACGATAAGAGCAACAAGTTCGTGCACACGCTGAACGGTTCCGGCACCGCTGTCGGCCGCTGCCTGATCGCCATCCTCGAAAATTATCTGAACGAAGATGGTTCCGTCACGATTCCGGACGTTTTGCTGCCCTATATGGGCGGAATGACGAAGATCGAACGGGCGGCCTGAGGCGATGCGCATCCTGCTCACGAATGACGATGGCATCCATGCCGAAGGCCTTGCCGCGCTGGAGCGGATCGCCCGCACACTATCCGACGACGTCTGGATCGTGGCGCCCGAGACCGACCAGAGCGGCCTGGCCCATTCGCTGAGCCTGTCCGAGCCTTTGCGGCTGCGCAAAATTTCCGACAAGCATTTCGCCTTGCGCGGCACGCCGACGGATTGCGTCATCATGGGCATCCGCCAAGTGATGGACATCAAACCTGATCTTGTCCTCTCCGGTGTCAATTCGGGTTCAAACGTCGCAGACGACGTGACCTATTCCGGCACGATCGCCGGCGCCATCGAAGGCACGATGCAGGGCGTGCGCTCCTTTGCGCTGAGCCAAGCATATCTTTACGAGGACGGCGCGCGCATCGTGCCCTGGGAGGTCTGCGAAGCACATGCGCCGGCTCTTCTGGAAAAACTGATGGTGCTGGACCTGCCGGACGGTACGTTCCTCAATCTCAACTTCCCGAACTGCCGCCCCGACGAAGTCGACGGCGCCGAGGTCACCATGCAGGGCAAGCTTGCCTTCAACCTGCAGGTCGACGCCCGCTCCGACGGCCGGGGCTTCCCCTATTACTGGCTGAAGTTCGGCGAACGCGCCGGCGCCTTCATCGAAGGCACCGATATTCACGCCCTGAAGCATAACAAGATTTCGGTAACGCCTTTGAAACTGGATCTGACCGATTATTCCGTGACGGACCGCGTGGCGCGGGCCTTGGGATACGGAGCACAAGTTTGACGGCAAGACTGGCGGAGAAGGAGGGCTTTGCGGCGCTCGTCCTCAGACTGCGTGCCGAAGGCATCTCTGATCTCGATCTGCTGACGGCGGTCGAGCAGACGCAGCGCACGCTGTTCGTGCCGCCGCAATTTTCAGACGACGCCTATTCGAGCCGGACGATACCGATCGAATGCGGCTCTTTCCTTGAAGGCATCGATTTTGTCGTCCGCATCCTGCATCACCTGAAGCTCAAACCGGGGCAGCGCGTCCTGGAAGTCGGCACCGGCAGCGGCTTCACCGCCGCTGTCATGGGCCGTCTGGCCGAGCGTGTTCTGTCGATCGACCGCTATAAGACGCTGACGACGGCTGCACAGCGGCGCATGGAATCGCTCGGTCTACGCAATGTTGTCATCCGCCACGCCGACGGCAGCGCCGGCATGCAGGGAGAGGGCACTTTCGACCGCATTCTGGTCACCGCCGCATTCAATGCCATGCCGCGCTTTTATACCGACCAACTCGTTTCCGGTGGTTCGATGATTGCGCCGCTGATGATTTCCGAGAATGAGTGTCGCATGGTGCGGCTGACGAAAACCGGCAGCCGTTTCGAACGCGAGGAACTGTTCGAAGCCCCTTATCTGCCGATTGTTCCGCGTCTTGCGTCGCTGCTGTAGAGGCAGCGTCTAAAAGACCGCGCACTTTTCGGGATCACCTTCCAGGCACTGCGATTTTTCACCCGTAAGCTATGGTTATCAACTTCTCAAAAATATCGCACTGATTCCAGCCTCTTAACCGCGTGGTAACACTAACGCGTTTTAATAGACTCACAAATGGTTGCGTTCTCAGTGGGTCGAGTCAATGCGTTTCAGTCTTTCGCCGAAGTTCAGTAAGTCGGCCGGTAATCTCCTGGTTGTTGGCCTGCTGGCGAGTACCGCAACAGGCTGCAGTTCCGATGTGACACGGTTCGGCGGCTTGTTTTCCTCCTCGGGGCGGGATCAGATTACCACCAGTTCCATTCCGCCCAGCGGTCAGCAAGGCGATCCGGTGCCGCGCGCCGATCTCGGCGGTTCCGCCGTTGCCAGTCAGTCCGGTTACGGCGGCGGCAATAATACGCTGAATCAGCCCTATCCGGCGCGTCAGAGTTACGAGCCGGTGCGCACGTCGAGCGCACGCATGGCTTCCTCGCCGGTCTCGATACAGCGTTCCGATCTCGCCGCTCCGACGGCCGCGGCGCCGTCCCGCCAGCGGGAAAAGGAAGTCGCGCTTGCCCAGCCGTTCCCCGCTTCGGCGCAGCTTGATAAGCAGCGGCTCGTAGCGCCCGCTGCCCCGAAGCCGACGCCCGATTCTTTGACGACGGGCACGACGCCGAAGGTTTCTGGTTGGTCCGCGACCAACGCACCTTCCGTCACGCTGCGCCCGGGTGAGAGCATTGCGACGTTATCGCGGCGCTTTGGCGTTCCGGAAAAGGAAATCCTGCGCGTCAATAATCTGAAGATGGCTTCTGCCGCTAAACCTGGCCAGGCAATCCTGATCCCGACTTTGAATGGCGGCAATGCCGTCAAGGCGGCTTCGCAGGCGACCGATCTTTCCAAGCCCGGCAATATGCCGGACCCGGCCAAGGCGCCGGAACAGAAGGTCGCTGTCGTCCCCGGCGCCAATTCCGCCCGGGACAAGACCATGGCGAGCGCCGATCCCACCGGCAAGGTTCCGGTTGGCGCCGGCAAGGACCCGAAGACGCCGGGCGGCAGCTATGTCGTCAAGCAGGGCGATTCGCTGGCGAAGATCGCAAAGGCGACAGGCACCAACATCGACGATCTCAAGGCCGCCAACAATCTTTCGGCGAATTCGCTGCGTGTCGGGCAGGCCCTGAAGCTTCCGAATGGCAGTGCCGATACTGTCAAGACCGCCTCGATCCCGGCTGAGAAGGTCGAGTCGAAGCCGGCTGATCCGGCGCCCGCCCAACAGACCGCCTCCGTTCAGCCCGCGCCTTACAAGGCGCCGGTCGCCACCCAGTCCGTTGACGATGTCGAGAAGAAGTCCGACGTCAGCTCCGACGCACCGGAATCGACCGGCATCGGCAAATATCGCTGGCCGGTCCGCGGTCAGGTGATTGCCGCCTACGGCGCCAACGTCAACGGCAACCGCAATGACGGCATCGATATCTCGGTACCGCAGGGCACGCCGATCAAAGCCGCGGAAAACGGCGTCGTTATTTATGCCGGTAACGGCTTGAAGGAGCTCGGCAATACAGTACTCGTCCGTCATGACGACGGCACCGTCACCGTCTACGGCAACGCCGACACGCTGAGCGTCACCCGTGGTCAGAAGATTCAACGCGGGCAGACCGTCGCCGTCTCCGGCATGAGCGGCGATGTCAAGCAGCCACAGGTCCATTTCGAGGTCCGCAAGGACGCCTCGCCGGTCAATCCGATGACTTTCCTGGAATAGGTATAGCGTACCAGGGAGCGCAAAAGCCCGGCCGCCAGCCGGGCTTTTGTCATTTTAGATCTCTTCGCGTCGATGGTGTTTTTGAGCAAGGCGCCTACGTCCGGTCGATATGAACGCGCATGCGTCCGGCCAGATCCTGGATATATTGCCAGGCCACGCGGCCGGAGCGCGCACCGCGTGTCGTTGCCCATTCCAGCGCCTCGGCATGCATCTTGTCACGGTCGAGACCGAGCTTGAAGTGATCGGCATAGCCGTCAATCATGCCGAGATAGTCTTCCTGGCTGCATTTGTGAAAGCCGAGCCAAAGACCGAAGCGGTCGGACAGCGAAACCTTTTCCTCGACGGCCTCCGATGGATTGATCGCCGTCGACTGTTCGTTTTCCATCATGTGACGCGGCAGAAGATGGCGCCGATTTGACGTTGCGTAGAAGAGCACATTGTCGGGCCGCCCTTCGACCCCGCCATCGAGTGCCGCCTTCAGTGACTTGTAGGCGGTGTCGTCGTGATCGAAGGAGAGGTCGTCGCAGAAGACGATCACACGGTACGGCGTGTCCTTCAGCAGGTCGAGCAGGTTGGGCAGGCTCGCAATATCCTCGCGATGAACCTCGACCAGCTTCAGCGGCACGCCGCTCTCGCGCCTGACATCCTCATGCACGGCCTTGACAAGCGAGGATTTGCCCATGCCGCGCGCGCCCCAGAGAAGCACGTTGTTGGCCGCATAACCCTCGGCGAACCGCACTGTATTCTCATGCAGGATGTCGCGCACGTGGTCGACACCGCGGATGAGTTTCAGCGCCACCCGGTTCGGCTTCTTCACCGGCTGCAGATACTGACGCGACGGTGCCCAGACGAAACAGTCGGCCGCATTCCAATCGTTGACGGCAGGTGCTGGTCCGGCCAGGCGCTGCACGGCGTCAGCGAGCCTTTTCAGTTCGGCAAGCAGGGCGGTGTTGATTTCCTCGGTCATCATGGGCCTCCTGATTTCTCGCTGCGGCAAGCCGCTTTGATCTTTCGATGCCGCCTACCATGGCGTTTTGCCAGCGGAAAGGTTATGAGGCAGCGGAATCGGTACTGTTCCCGGCTGTTTCTGTTGCATTCATCCAAGCTGCAACTATAGTCCGGCAACCTGAAAAGCAGGCGGAGTTCCGCCATAGAAGCCTGAGGAGTTTAGCATGTTCATCACCCCGGCATTCGCCCAGACTGCGACCGATACCGCAACAGGATTCGGCGGTTCCGGTTTCGAAATGATCATCCTGTTCGTGCCGCTGATGGTCGTCTGGTATTTTCTGCTGATCCGGCCGCAGCGCGCGCAGGCCAAGAAGCGTGAGGAAACTCTGAAGGCGATCCGCCGTGGCGACCAGATCGTGACCGGCGGTGGTCTCGTCGGCAAGGTGACGAAGGTCGTCGACGATAAGGAAGTCGAGGTCGAGATTGCCGAAGGCGTTCGCGTGCGCATCGTCCGCAGCGGCATTTCTGACGTTCGCGTCAAGGGTGAGCCTGTCAAGGCCGACGCGGCGTAAAAAGCGATAACGGCGGAACCGCCGGATCGGAAGATCGTCGAGAGAATGTTGCATTTTTCCCGCTTGAAAACACTTCTGATTTGGCTGGTTGCATTTGCGGCCGTCGTCGTTGCTGCGCCCAATCTCCTGAGCGAGGCGCAGCGCTCTTCTCTGCCGGGATGGTGGCAAAACGACCGCGTGACACTCGGTCTTGACCTGCAGGGCGGTTCGCACATCGTTCTGAAGGTCGAGCGTTCCGATATCGTCAAAGATCGGTTGGAAGAGACGGTCGCGAATGTGCGCAAGGCGCTGAGAGTTGCTGGCATCCGCTATACCGGGCTGACCGGCAACGGCCAGACTGTCACTGTCCGGATTACCGATCCGGCAGAGACCAAAAAGGCGGTCGATCTTCTGAAGCCTCTGACATTAAGTGACGAACATTCAGGCACCGGCCTTGCGCTGCGGCAGGGCGAGGAAGGGCAGCTCTCACTGCAGATATCCGATGCCGGCATCACCGCCGACATTGCCTCGGCCCGCAGCCGGTCGCTCGATATCGTCGGCCGCCGCATCGCTGGCTTCGGCTATAAAGACTTTCAGGTTCGCCCCGATGGTGACGACCGTATCGTCGTGCAGGTGCTGGGATCCGTCGATGCGGAGCGGCTGAAGAATATTCTGAACCAGCCGGCAAAGCTTTCCTTTCATCTGCTCGACGAAAGCATGTCGGGACAGGAGGCGCTGAACGGCCGCTGGCCGGCCAGCTCGCAGGTGCTCTATTCGCTCGACGATCCACCTGTTCCCTATCTCGTCGACCGCACGGCATTCGTCACCGGCAGCAACATGGTCGATATCGAGCCTGTCGTCGATCCGCAGACGCAGGATACCTCGATTGACTATCGACTCGATGCGGAGGGCACGCAGCGGCTGGCGCAGGCGACAGCGCAAAATATCGGCAAGCACCTTGCCATCGTCTTTGACGATCAGGTGATGGCAGCGCCGGTCATCGATGCGGCGATCACTGGCGGCGAGGGCCGGATTTCAGCGAATTTCTCCGAGAATGGCGTTCGCGACCTTGCGGTGATGCTGCGCGCCGGCGCCATGCCGGCGACGTTGACCAGCGTCGAGGAGCGCAGCGTCAGCCCAAGCTTCGGCGCCGATTCCATCTTCTCCGGCCTAGTTGCCGGTCTTGTCGCCGTCGTACTGGTCGCAGCGCTGATGATCGCGCTCTACCGTATTCTCGGCGCCATCGCCGTCGTCTCGCTCTTCTTCAATCTGATCTTCATCGTCGCGGCACTCAGCCTTGCCGGCGCCACGCTGACTTTGCCTGGTATTGCCGGCATCGTGCTTATCGTCGGCATGGCGGTCGATTCCAACGTGCTGATCTATGAGCGCATCCGCGAAGAGGAAAGAACCAGCTCCTCCTTTGCACAGGCCGTCGGCCGCGGCTTCTCGCGCGCCTTCGCAACGATCGTCGACGCGAATGTCACGATCTTTATCGCCGCAATCATCCTTCTGTTTCTCGGCAGCGAGTCCATTCGAGGTTTCGCGGTGACGCTCGCGGTCGGCATTCTGACGACAGTCATCACGGCTTTCACGGTGACACGCTCGATCGTTGCCGCCTGGCTGAAAGCGCGCCATCCCAGGCATCGGCCGAAGAGCGTTCTCGCGCAGCTTTTCGAGCACGCCAATGTGCGTTTCATGGGGATCCGCCGTTACGTCTTCACGGCCTCGGCAGTGATCTCGCTGATCGCCATGGCGGCCTTTGCCACCGTTGGCCTGCAGCTCGGCATCGATTTCACGGGCGGCTCTCTCATCGAGGTGACGGCCAAACAGGGCAATGCCGACATCGCTGATCTTAAATCACGCCTTGACGATCTCAATATTGGCGAGGTCAGCGTCGAGCGTACGGGCGGGCCGTCGAACGCGCGCATCCGCATCGCCTCCCAAGGGGGCGGCGAGAACGCCGAGCAATCAGCGGCGACGCTGGTGCGCGGCGAACTCGAGGCAGACTATGATTTCCGCCGCGTCGAGGTCGTCGGCCCCGCCATTTCGGGCGAATTGACGACGATGGCGACGCTTGGTGTCGCAGCCGCACTCGCGGCGATCCTGATCTACATATGGATCCGTTTTGAATGGCAGTTCGCCATTGGCGCCATTATTGCCACGCTGCACGATGTCATCATCATGCTCGGGCTTTTCGTGCTGACCGGCATCGAGTTCAACTTGACGAGCATTGCCGCCGTACTGACCATCGTCGGCTACTCCTTGAACGACACGGTCGTCGTCTATGACCGGATGCGCGAGAATCTCGTACGATACAGGAAGATGCCGCTGCCGATCCTGATCGATGCCTCGATCAACCAGACATTGTCGCGCACTGTCCTGACGGCGGCGACGACACTGCTTGCGCTGCTCGCGCTCTATCTGTTCGGCGGCGACGTCATTCGCTCCTTTTCCTTTGCGATGCTCTTCGGAGTCGCGCTCGGCACTTTCTCTTCGATCTATATCGCGGCTCCCGTGTTGATCGTCTTCCGGCTGCGGCCGGAGGTTCCCGACGGCGAAGAGAGCAACAAGACGGATGCTGGTGTAAAATCCGGCACGGTGGTGTGAAAACATGGCAAAAGGCATAGAAATCCGCGCGGCGCATTTTCCTGGCCGGGCTCCGATCGACACCTACGGCAATGGCGGTTTCCGTTTTGCCGACATGTCGCATCGCGGCTCGATCCTTTGCCTGCCCTCCGGTATTTACGGCTGGGACATGGACGTATCGAAGCCGCTGACGCCTGAAAACTTCCGCCGTGTGCTTGATGAGGCCGCCGATATCGAGGTTCTGCTCGTCGGCACCGGAACCGAGCTTCGCCGTCTGCCCGATGAATTGAAACAAGTGCTGAAGGCGCGCGGCATTTCTTCCGATCCGATGAGCACGGGTGCCGCGGTACGTACCTTCAACATCATGCTGTCGGAGCAGCGCGCCGTCGCAGCGGCATTGATTGCGGTCTGACGATGGCTGATGCGAAACTAGCGACGAACCAGGACATCTGCCTGGCGATGCTGCGCGACAACGATCGCGACCGTTATCTCGCCTGTCTCCTGTCGCCGCAGGAGAAGCGCGGCGCGCTGGCGGCCCTTTACGCGTTCAATGCGGAGCTTGCCCGCATCCGCGATCTGGTGCACGAGCCGCTGCCTGGCGAAGTGCGCATGCAATATTGGCGCGACCTGCTGGAAGGCAGCGCGCATGGCTCGACGGCAGCCAATCCCGTCGCCGCGGCACTTCTGACGGCGATCGAAACCCATCGCCTGCCGCGCAAGACGCTGGTCGACATGATCGACGCCCGCACTTTCGACCTTTATGACGATCCGATGGAGACGCGGGTCTCGCTCGAAGGTTATGCCGGCGAAACGGCCTCCGCGCTGATCCAGCTCGCAAGCCTCGTGCTTTCGCCGGAGGAGGCACCGCGATCGGCGGATGCCGCCGGCCATGCCGGCGTCGCACAGGCGATTGCCGGGCTGTTGCTGCTGATGCCGCTGCATCGACGCCGCGGCCAGCTCTATATTCCCCTGCAGATCCTTTCCGCCACCGGGCTCGACCGCGACGCCTTCCTCGCCGGCGAAGACCGATCGCGCATCTCCGCTGCCATCGAGGCCTTCGCCGGGCTGGGCCTTGAGCATCTGGCAAAGGCGAGAGGGGCAGGATCGATTGCGTCAGCCGTCTTCCCTGCTTTCCTTCCCGCGACTTTGGCCGAACCGGTGCTCCTCAAGGCGCAGAGGCAGGGTTCTCTCCTGTTCGACCGGCCGCTGCAGCCGCCGCAATGGCGCCGCCAGCTCAGAATGGCGCTGTCAGCGGGTCGTCGGAAAATCTGATATCGTTCAAATTCGCGCAAGTCTCGCGCGCTATAACGCCTTCACCACTATGCTTTGAACGGAGACTCGGCGTGGGCATTATCGTCTGGTGCGTCCTTTTCGCCATCGTCATCTTCTTTGCTTTTGCAGCCACACGCATGGCCGCGCAAAACAAGGAAGACAGTTTGCACGACACGGGTCTGGCCATCATCGAGTTCGGCCGCGCCTTTCCCAACGAGGCGATCCGCCAGCTGCAGGCGACGGAAAACGGGCAGGCGATCTTCGTGCGCCTGCACGACAACAAGGCCGGCCTCATGCGCAACATGGCACGCCATTTCTCCTGCCATCTGATCGAGCCCGGCCGTGTGCGTGCCGTGAGCACGGAGACGGGCAGGGGGTTGGCGATCGAATTTTTCGATGCCCCCAGCCACAACGGCAAATTCGAGTTTGCCTCGCCGAAGGAGGCTTCCGAAGTGGCGCTCTGGCTGCTCGGCAATTACATCGCCGAGCCGGATAAGGATCTGCCATCCGACAGTATTTCCGCGGCCAACAAGCAGTAAAACAGCTGCTTAGGCACTTTCGGCAAAGGTCGGCGTCTGGCCGAGCCAGGCAGCGCAGTCGGCAAGCGCGCGACGTGCGATCAACTGCCGTTTCATGATCGTTTTGTCCTTGCCGCGAAAGCGCTTGAAGCCCTCGGGCTTGACGATCGAGCCCGGCTCGAGTTCGGGAAACAGCCCGAAATTGATATTCATCGGCTGGAACGATCGCTTGCCCGGCTCCTCGTCGGTGACGATATGCCCGCCGGTGATATGACCGAGCAGCGAACCAAGTGCCGTCGTCGCCGGCGGCAGCGAGATTGCCTCACCCTTGCGTTCGGCGGCGGCGAAACGCCCGGCCATCAGCCCGACGCTGGCGCTTTCTACATACCCCTCGCAGCCGGTGATCTGGCCGGCAAAACGCAGGCCCGGCCGTGATTTCAGCGTCAGCGACGGATCGAGCAGGGTGGGGGAATTGATGTAGGTATTGCGGTGCAGGCCGCCGAGCCGGGCAAATTCCGCATTTTGAAGACCCGGAATCATCCGGAAGATTTCCGCCTGTGCGCCGTATTTCAGCTTCGTCTGAAAGCCGACCATGTTGTAGAGGGTGCCGAGCGCATTGTCCTGCCGCAGCTGCACGACGGCATAGGCCTTGACGGTCGGGTTATGCGCGTTCGTCAAACCCATCGGCTTCATCGGCCCGTGGCGCAGTGTCTCGCGGCCGCGTTCGGCCATGACCTCGATCGGCAGGCAGCCGTCGAAATAGGGGGTGCCTTCCCATTCCTTGAAACCGACCGTGTCGCCTGCGATCAACGCGTCGACGAAGGCATTGTATTGCGCTTCGTCCATCGGGCAGTTGATGTAGTCCTTGCCGGTGCCGCCGGGGCCGATCTTGTCGTAGCGCGACTGATACCAGCAGATATCCATGTCGATGCTGTCGCGGTAGACGATCGGCGCAATGGCGTCGAAGAAAGCAAGCGAATCCTCACCGGTCTCCGCCTGTATCGCGGCTGCGAGCGACGGCGCCGTCAGCGGTCCGGTGGCGACGATGGCTAGATCCCACTCACGCGGCGGCAGGCCGGTGATCTCTTCGCGCACGACGGTGATGAGCGGATGGTCGTGGATTGCCTTGGTGACTGCCTCGGAGAAGCCGTCGCGATCGACGGCGAGCGCGCCGCCGGCCGGTACCTGGTGGCGGTCGGCCGCGGCCATGATCAGCGACCCCGCCATGCGCATTTCCGCATGGATGACGCCGACGGCATTGCTGGTCGCATCGTCGGAACGGAAGGAATTGGAGCAGACGAGTTCGGCAAGACCGTCGGTCTTGTGCGCATCCGTGCCGCGCACGCCGCGCATCTCATGCAGAATGACGGGTACGCCCACACTGGCGATCTGCCACGCGGCTTCCGAACCGGCAAGCCCGCCGCCGACGACGTGGATAGGGGAGTAGGAGGAGATCGTGTTCATTCCGGGCTGATATCATGTCGGCAGGTGCGATCCAACACCCGGAATCAAAAACGGCGCCCATAATGGCGCCGTCTTGAAACATCGTGCCCGTTACGAGACCCGCGATTAACGGAAAGAGCGGGATGCGATGTTGCGGATGTCGTAGCGGCTGACACCGATATCAGACAGGGTCTGGTTCGACAGGCTGCCGAGTTCGTTGATTGTACGACGATAGCTGAGCCAGCTTTTTGCGATACGGATCGGGTTCATTGTCTTCTTCCTCGAACAAATATCCGCGGGACGGCGGGATCGCCTGTCTCTCTGCGGTTGATGTTTATATAGGCGATATCGGTCGCATTGTGCAGTGCAAATAAGAGGCGTCTGCCATGCAATTGTGCACGATGATGCTCGCAATTTGAGCGGTGAATATTTTTTAAGCGGACGAAAGAACGGGGAAGGTCGCAACCGGAGCGGAAGTGCATTGTTTGCAAAAGAAAACGCCCGCTGCGGTGCAGCGGGCGTTTCAATCATTTGCGATCTGCTTGGAGGAAGTAGCGATCGCCTTGAATTAGCGAGAAGAAGCTTCGCGAGCGACGCGATGGATGTCCGAACGGTCAATGCCGAGGTCATGCAATTCGCGGTTGGTCATGCGACCGAGTTCCGTGACGGTCTGACGATACTTGCGCCAGTTGTTGAAAGAGCGAGTGATGTTCATGTTAAGCCCCTTTCCTAGGGTTTGATCTGCCAGCGGCCACCGACCGGCGCTGACCTCTATTTGATGGCCGGAATATATGTTGCGTCGCGAAGAACGAAAACAGCCAAGTTTTCAAGTCACCCATGCGAGCTGTGCAATGCTTTACATAATCTTACCGCATTCTGGTCAACGAATAGGCAAAATAATTGCTGGAGAATTCCGCCTTTTCTCCCGCTCACTCGCCTTTCGATGAAACAAAGCCGCCCCGCTGACGATCAGTCCGTTGGCGTTTCGCGCTGAATCGACCGGCTGTTCATTCGTCTCAATGCCAATGGCAAAGCGATGGATCGCGATGGGGTCCCGCAGCTTCACGCAACGGGGACTTCGAGTATCTCGCTTTGGTGGCAGCGCCGCAGCTCGGATGCCGTTAAGTTCTTGAATTATATCAATGCGGTCGTACAAAGAGGACGCCCGCCGGGGGAGGATCCGGCGGGCGCATTATATTGACTGGCAACTGGGAGGAGGAGTGTTGCCAGTCTATCACAGCGCGCTTGGGAGGAGGAGTGCGCGGCTGCGAATCTCATCACGAACAAAGCGTCCGTGGGCATCCGGAAGACCGGGCCGGGGCGCCATCCCCGTGCTTCGATAGAGCGGTAAATAGTATGACTAATTGATATTTTGCAGTGCAATAAATACATAAGGGGTATGCGTAAACCGCATGTCTGTCTTTCATATGTTCATATTAGCAGTTGCGACGTTAGCGCCCGGTTAACATCTGACCCAAATTAGACCACTGAGGAATTTGCATATTTGTCGCCGCGACGGGCGTTTGCGAAGCCGCTTGCTGCGGCTATAACGATGGAAGCCGTAGCGCCGGAGCGAGCGACACGGAAATGAGGGGTGGAGGTATGTATCGCGGCAGATTGGAGCGGGATCTCTCGCTCTGGGTGGGCAAGGGCCTGATTGGACAGGAAACGGCGGCCAAGCTTCTCACCGAATATGACAACCGTCCGGCAAGTTTCAGCCTGGGTCGAATGCTGATGGCGCTGGCGGCGGTGCTGCTTGCTGCTGCCGTCCTGCTGGTCGTCGCGTCCAACTGGGAGGCCATTCCGCGGCTCGTCCGGGTCGGCGCAATTCTCGCGCTGATCTGGGCTGTGCACATTGCCGCCGCCTCCATGTTTGCCCGAGGTGCGACAGCGGCAGCAAGCGGGCTGCTGGTCATCGGCGCGGTGAGCTTCGGTGGCGCGATTTCGCTGGTCGGGCAGATGTATCATCTCTCCGGCGACGAGCAAACCGTGATGTATCTCTGGTTCGCGATTGCGACGATCTCGGCGATCCTGTTCCGCTCGGGCGCGGTCGTCGTCGTCGCGGGCTTTCTCTCGTGGGCGTCCTTCGCCGTCTATCTTGAGAACAACGACACGCATTGGATCGGATTTGATCCCTGGATGGCGCCGGTCATGGCGGTGATCACAGTCGCGCTAGTGCGTTACACCGGTGCCGAGCGCGCCCGTCATCTCGCCTATCTGCTGTTGATCGGCTGGCTCGCCTGGCTCTATACTCTTTATGAGGAGATCGCGGTGGCGCTGGCCTTCGCGATCGGCGGCATGGCGGTGTTCGCGCTGACAGCCTTGCCGCACCCCCGTATCGCTTCCCTCGTCAGGAGTGCCGGCGCAGCGCCGGCTTTATACAGCTTCCTCATCGCCGTCATTGGCTTGCTGCTGCTGCATATCGAGATCGAGCAAGGCTGGCGGCTGGTGGTGCTCGGGGTGGCGACGCTCGCCGCTGCCGTGCTGGCGATCGCTCTGCAGGGCAGGGATAACGGCGCGGTGCGTTATCTCGCCTATACGACCTTTGCCGCGGAGATGCTCTATCTCGCCTCCGTCACCGTCGGCTCGATCCTCGGCACGTCGAGCCTCTTCCTGTTCTCCGGTCTCGTGGTGGCGCTTGTCGCCTGGATTGTCATCCGTCTCGAACGCCGCTTTTCACGGGAGGCGCGCGCATGAGCTCGTTGATGGCTAGGCTGCAGTCCGGCAAGGGATATCTCGTTTCGGCGATCATCGTCGCCGGCTTGCAGACCGTGATCCTCGGCACGATCATCCAGAGCCGTGCATCGATCCTCAGCAGCGGCGCTGAGGTCCTGCTGAAAACCGCCCCGGTCGACCCACGGGATTTCCTGCGCGGCGATTATGTCGTGTTGAATTACGACATATCCAGCGTGCCAGTGCAGACGGTCTCCGGCGGTATTCCCGCCGAACCCGGCGAACGCATGCTGTGGGTCCGGTTGAAGAAGCAGGCGGACGGTTTCTGGACGGTGAGCGAATCGTCTTTCCAGGCGCTGCCGCCGCAGCCGGAGACGGTGATCCTGCGCAGCAAGCCTTTCTATAGCGGCGGGATGGCCGCGGGCGACAGCATCCGGGTCGAATACGGCATCGAGCGCTATTATGTTCCGGAAGGTCAGGGCAAACCGATCGAGGAGGCCCGCAACGATGGCAACGTCGCCATAGCGGTGCGGGTCTCGCCGGATGGAAGCGCGCAGATTCGCAGCCTGCTCGTCGACGGCAAGGCGGTTTACGACGAACCGCTTTACTGATCTCCGGAGCCTTCGGGACAGGGCGGCTTTTAGGCCCTGAATAGCCTGTCATTGGACGTTCATTTTTCCTTTGCCTCGACCAAATCGGGTGATATAGAGACGCCGCGCTCCGGAAGGCCTCATGCGCAGGCATAGGCATGCGGTTCTGTGAACGCGGGTATGGTGAAATTGGTAGACACGCCAGATTTAGGTTCTGGTGCCGCAAGGCGTGGGAGTTCAAGTCTCTCTACCCGCACCAGGCTGTTTGCAGGGGCGACTAAGAAGTTAGTTATCCCCGATACCCGGAAGCGAGTGCCGTTCCCCCTTGGGTGGAATGATGCAGGAATTGGGAAAAGCCACGCGCGGCACGCTGCCGGCGTCGTGCTCATCGAAACGAACGGCGTCTGGGCACGGCCGCCACGACATGAAGGTAGGAAGACATGCAGGTTATCGAAACGCTCGCTGAAGGGCTGAAGCGCGAAATCAAGGTCGTTATCCCGGCCAAGGACATGGAAGACAAGATGAATGAGCGTCTTGCCGATGTGAAGGACAAGGTCCGCATCAACGGCTTCCGTCCGGGCAAGGTCCCCGCTGCTCACCTGAAGAAGGTTTACGGCAAGTCGATCATGGCCGATCTCGTCAACGAGATCGTCCGCGAGCAGCCCGCCGCTATCCTGTCCAGCCGCGGCGAGAAGTCGGCCACGCAGCCGGAAATCGCCATGACTGAGGACAAGGACGAGGCCGACAAGATTCTCACCGCCCAGCAGGATTTCGAATTCACGCTGTCCTACGAAGTGCTGCCGCCGATTGAGCTTAAGTCCGTCAGGGGCATCAAGGTTACGCGCGAAGTCATCGATATCTCGGATGAGGAAGTCAACGAGCAGGTCCTGAAGGTCGCCGAAAGCGCCCGCTCCTACGAGAGCAAGACCGGCAAGGCCGCAAACGGCGACCGCGTCACCATGGATTATGTCGGCAAGGTCGACGGCGAAGCCTTCGAGGGCGGCACTGACCAGGGCGCCGAACTGGTGATCGGCTCCGGCCGCTTCATCCCGGGCTTCGAAGACCAGCTCGTCGGCGTCAAGGCCGGTGAAGAGAAGACCATCACCGTCACCTTCCCGGCCGACTATCCGGCCAAGAACCTTGCCGGCAAGGAAGCGACCTTCGACATCACGGTCAAGGACGTCGCAGCCCCCGGCGCTGTCGAAATCAACGACGAACTCGCTTCCAAGCTCGGCATCGAATCTGCCGATCGCCTGAAGGAGATCGTCCGTGGCCAGATCGAATCGCAGTACGGCTCGCTGACCCGCCAGAAGCTGAAGCGCCAGATCCTCGATCAGCTCGACGAGATGTACAAGTTCGAGACCCCGGCTTCGCTCGTCGATGCCGAGTACAACGGCATCTGGAGCCAGGTGAACAACGATCTTGCTCAATCGGGCAAGACCTTCGAGGACGAAGACACGACCGAAGAGAAGGCGCGTGAGGAATACAAGACGCTCGCCGAGCGTCGCGTTCGCCTCGGTCTCGTTCTTTCCGAAATCGGCGAAAAGGCCGGCGTCGAAGTCACCGAAGACGAGATGCAGCGCGCGATCTACGATCAGCTGCGCCAATATCCCGGTCAGGAAAAGCAGATCCTCGAATTCTTCCGCAGCCAGCCGGGCGCCGCCGCTTCGATCCGCGCCCCGATCTTCGAAGAGAAGGTCATCGATCACCTGCTGACCGAAATCGACGTCACCGACAAGAAGGTGACGAAGGAAGAACTGCTCGCCGAGGAAGAAGGCGAGACGAAGGCCGAGACCAAGAAGGCCGCGCCGAAGAAGAAGGCTGCCGCCAAGGCCGAAGCTGCCGACGCCGGCGAAGGCGAAGAAGCCGCGCCGAAGAAGAAGGCTGCACCGAAGAAGAAGGCGGCTGACGAAAGCGCCGAATAATCGCCTTTCAGTTCTGAAACTTGGAAAGGCCCCGCCATCGTGCGGGGCTTTTTCTTTTCGGGTCATCCGGACGGGGTACTCGACGCCCTCTCCGGCATGGTGTTATCTTTGCGGGCACAACAAATAGTTGAGCAAGCTGCAAGCCGGCGCAGATTTTACTGGCGCATGTTGCCCGGGATCAACATGCATAAAAACCAAGAGCGTTGGGTAATGGAGGACCTGAAAATGACCGCAAAGAATGACATGAAGACGCTGGTAGAGGAAATCTATTCTGTGCGTGGTCGTGGCGACATCGAGGGTACGCTTGCGCTGCTCGGCGAGGGTTGTACCTTTCGCATGGTCGGCAATGCACGGCTGGCGCCTTTGACGATCGAATCGAGCGGGCACAACTTTCGCCAAACGATAACGCAGCTTATCACGGCATGGGATCTATCCAAGGTCAGGACGACCGGCATCTATGTGGATGAGGACGAGCAGATGGTCTTTGCCCATCGTGAAGGCGAGGTCAGACACATCCCGTCGGGCGTAACCTTCTCTACGGAATTCGTCGACAAGATCCATTTCCAGGATGGCAAACCGGTCAAGATCGTCGAATTCGTCGACACGCTACAAGTGGCCGAGACGAGCCGGATGATCCAAATTGCATAGAGCGTGGCGCGTCTCTGGGAGGTCGCGACGCGCTTCAGCCGAATCAAAGTCGCAGCCTCCAAGCTTCGCCTTGATGTCGCCTGTGATCTCCGGCCGGCGGGGAGTCGGCCGCTATTGCAATAACTTCCGCTCAATGCCCCGTCAGTTGCGCGACTTTCCTGACATGGCTGACGGCTGCGGCGCCGCCTGATGTCTGGGTGAAGAGGTGGAGCGTTTCTTCTTCGTCATCGGCGACCGGCGTCAGCGCCTGATCCATATAGCTCTTCGATTTCGCGTCCCTCGAAATCAGGAACGCCGAGATCGTCAGGCCAATGATCGTGCCGGCGAGCGAAGCATGTTTGCGGAGGGTTTCCCACGCAAAGCGCGGCCAAAAGACGAGCGGATGTTCGCGCGGGAGTTCAGGACGCCGCTCCGACGGCGTCTTCAGGCGCAAGAGGCCGCTCTGCAACGGATGCACGTTTTCCAGCGGCACCGTGGTTGCAAAGGAGACGAGAACCTTGACGAGCCTTGCCAGCGGCACTCCGGTCGCCACGGCGCGGCGCAGCAGCGTCTTCATATGATGGCGCGAATAATAGAGCGACCAAGCCTCATGGTAGATGTCTTCCCATTCCTGCTTGCTCATCTTGGGATGGGAAGTGCAGACATGCTCGACATCGTAGATGTTGAGATCATCATTCATCTCGACGCCCTTCTTCCAGAGAACTTGATGGTCCTCGGAGCCGGGAAGCGGCGTCAGGATGAAGAACTCGATGACATCGAGCGGCAGCTCTTCCTGGATGATGGCGATGTCGCGGCGGATCGATTCCGGCGTGTCGGCGGGGAAGCCCAGGATATAGCCGGCGAGCGTCATGATGCCCTGCGCCTTCCAGGCGAGCAGCATCTTGCGATATTCGGTGATCTTGTTCTGGTTCTTCTTGGCGGCAGTCAGATTATCCGGATTGACATTTTCGAGGCCGATGAAGACACGGGTGACGCCGGCGCGCTTGGATTTTTCAATGAAATTGGGGATCTTGTGGCAGAGCGTATCGACCTGGATCATCAGGCCGAGCGGAATGCCATCCCGCTCCTTGAGGTCGATCAGCCGGTCGAAGATCGCTTCCCAATCCTTGTTTCGGGCGAAATTATCGTCGGTGATGAAGAACTTGTGGATGCCCTGCGCCCAGTTCATCCGCACGAGCTTTTCGACGTCGTCGGCCGAGCGGAAACGCGATTTTCGGCCCTGCACGTTGATGATGGTGCAGAACGAGCACTGGTAGGGACAGCCGCGTCCGGCATCGAAGCTGGTGCTGAGGCCGAGCGTGCGCTGGATATTGTCCTTCGGCAGGAAAGGAACCGGCGTGCCGCCGATGCCTGGAAGGTCGTTCATGAAATTATAGAGGGGCTTCAGCTCGCCGGCGGCGGCATCGCGCAGCACCATGTCGAGCCGCCCCTCGGCCTCGCCGGCGAACATCGAGATGCCCATATCGCGGCAGGCATCGAGCCCAACCGCTGTGCCGTCGAGCATCGACAGGCAGCCGGACACATGAAAGCCGCCCATTGAGACGGGCAGGCCGGCATTGCGGAAGGGGCGGGCAATGTCGAGGGCGCGCGGATATTGGTTGGACTGGACGCCGACCAGCGCCACCATGCCGAAATTGCCGTGGCGCTTGAACTGGGCGAGCAGCCCGGCAAAATCGATCCGTGTATTGGTTTCATCGATCACGGTAATGTCGATCGCGGTATCCGGCCCGAGCACTTTGCGCTCGGCGCATTCGGCAGCGATGCCGTATAGCGCCGCGAGCGAATTGGAAGGGATCATCGCCCGCCACCACCGGATGACGTAGCCGTCATCGTCATAATGCGACGGCTTGATCAAGATGAGCTGAAAACGTCTGCGCGCGGTTTCCGAAGCATGGGGCAAGAGTATCTATCTTTCTCTAGAAACGTCTGCCCGGAGGCAAAAGAGAGTTGAAGACAAGTCAGGCACGGCGTATCGATGCGATTGATCAGGGTTCAAACTAAGGCGCAAAAACAGGAAACTGCGCGCAGAAGTTTCGCACAGCGCATCCCTCAATATACTACGCGATATCGAGCAGCAATGCGCGGTGGTCGGAGACCTCGGGCGATTCGACCACCTCGAACCTGGCAACCTCCACGTCAGGCGTAACCAGCATGTAGTCCGCGAAGCGGCCCTGCTTCAGATAGTAGGAGGTTCGCGTGTCGACAAGGCCGTTTCCGGTGACGAGATCGGAAAGGCCCGACCGGGCAAGGATGCGAAAGGTCGCGCTGTCGGGCAGCACATTGAAGTCACCGCAGACCACGAGCCCTTCGTCGCCGGGCCAGATCCGCCCGATGAGGTCGGCCAATGCCAGCGCCTGCTGTTCGCGCTGCGCCGTATCGCGCTTGCCGGCGGGATCGCGCAGGCCATGCATATGGGCGATGGTCACCGCGCGGCCGTGCGCATGGCTGAAGAGGCGGATGCAATGGGCGTTGCGCGGTCTGGGATGTTCACCCCAGCCATCGGCGGAAAAACTGCCATGCACGAAGTCCAGCGACTGGGCGATGATGGAATGTGATTTGCGGACGAAGGTCGCCAACCCGAATTCCGCGACAACGGCGGCGTCGCCATTGAAAAGCTCACCTCGCGATGTCGGGCAGAAGAAGGCGTCGTGGCCGGGCAGGGCGGCGCTGATTTCCTGAAACAGATTGACACGTTGCGGCAGTTCCAGCCCCGCATCCCGGTATATCGACCATCCGCTATCCGCATTCGGCGCCCGCAGCACCTCCTGCAGGCACAGCACATCAGGGTCAGCCTGTTTGACATAGGCGATCAGGGCCTCGTGCAGTCGGCCGCCCCATGCATTCAGCGAAATGATGCGCAAGCTCTCGGCTCCATCTTAGCTGGCGGAATCAGATGGGCGCTGCCGTCGGGCCTTCAGAGTTCCGACTTGATGTCACCCATCCGGTTCCAGGCGTCGAGGCCGGCGATCTTGTAGGCTTCGGCGAGCGTCGGATAGTTGAAGGTGTTTTCGACGAAATATTCGACCGTGCCTTTCAGATTGAGCACCGCCTGACCGATGTGCACCAGCTCGGTGGCGCCCTCGCCGACGATATGCACGCCGAGCAGTCGGCGGGTCTTCAGCGAGAAGATCAGCTTCAGAAGCCCGGTATCGAGGCCCATGATATGGCCGCGCGAGGTTTCGCGGAAGCGGGCAATGCCGCATTCATAGGCGATGCCGCGCTCCTTCATTTCCTCTTCGGTCAAACCGCAGGTCGAGATCTCCGGCACCGCATAGATGCCGTATGGGAAATATTTCTGCGGCTCCTTGGCGACCGCGCCGATTGCCACACGCGCGGCGATGCGGCCTTGTTCCATCGAGGTCGAGGCAAGGCTCGGAAAGCCGACCACGTCGCCGGCGGCGTAGACGTTGGCAACCGATGTCTGGAAGGTCTCGGGATTGACCTTCAGGCGGCCACGGCTGTCAGCCTCCAGTCCGATGGCCGGAAGGTTCAGCGCGTCGGTCGCTCCCATGCGTCCGGCGGCAAAGAGCACCATGTCGGTCACAAGATGACGGCCGTTGTCGAGCATCAGCTGAACCTTGCCGCTATCCAGCCGATCGACCTTCTCGGCCTTCGAGCCAAGCAGCAGCTTCATATTGCGGTCACGCAGCTGATAGGTGAAATCCTCGACGATTTCCTTGTCGATGAAGTCTAGCATCGTCGACTTCGGATCGATCACCGTCACGGCAGTATCAAGCGCCGAGAAGATCGTCGCATATTCGATGCCAATAACGCCGGCGCCGATGACGACCATGGTCCGCGGCAGCTCTTCGATATCAAGCAGTTCGTCGCTGTCGAGCACTGTCTTGCCATCGAATGGCATGTAATCCGGGCGGAAAGGCTTCGTGCCAACGGCAAGCAGAATGCTGGCGCCGCTCACCGTCAGCGCTTCGCCGTCATCCTTGATGACCTGCAAGGTGGTGGAATCGATAAAACTTGCCTTGCCGCGCATATGGTGGACACGGTTGCGGGCGAACTGATGCTCGAGCACTTCCACTTCATGGTTGAGGGTAATCAGCAGCCGGCGACGCAGATCTTCCGCACTGATCTCCTGTTTGACGCGGTAGGATCGGCCGTAGAAGCCGCGCTCGCGCCAGCCGGAGAGATTGAGCGCGGTCTCGCGCAGCGTCTTCGAAGGGATGGTGCCGGTATGGACGGACACGCCGCCGACGCGCTTGCCCTGTTCGATGACAAGCACTTTCTTGCCGAGCTTCGCAGCCTGGATCGCGCCGCGGCGCCCTGCGGGACCGCTACCCACCACAACGAGATCGTACTGAAACATCCTCTAGCCTCGGATTGGAAATGGAATCATTTGCGACAAAAATGTCGCTCCTCTATCGGTAGCCGGTCAATGTTACAGATTGTTTTACGGCTGCCGATTCAGCCGGACCTGTGCTTTTCAGATCAGCTTCAGCCCTTTCAAGCTCACATGGCCGTCCTTGCCGATGATGATGTGGTCGTCGAGAGTGATATCAAGTGTCTTCGCCGCGTCGATGATCACCTTCGTCATATCGATGTCAGCGCGCGACGGTTGTTCATACGCGAGTGATGTAGTCGGTGGAAATATCGCTCACCCCGGTGACCCCGAGCAGCGCCATGTTGCTATACAGTTCCGTCTTCAGGATATCCGCCGCCCTGAGCACGCCCGGTAGCCCCGCGACGGCTGCAGCATAAAGGAACGGCCTGCCCACGAACACGAAACAGGCGCCAAGCGCGAGGGCCTTTATGATATCCGTTCCACGCCGGATGCCACCGTCGATCATGACGGCAATGCTGTCTCCGACACGTGCAGCAACCTCCGGGAGGACCTGAAGGGGAGATGCGGTGCCGTCGAGCTGGCGGCCGCCGTGATTGGAGACGATCACGCCATCCGCTCCGGTATCTGCAGCCCGTGCCGCGTCTTCAGGATGCATGATCCCCTTGACCACGAGCTTGCCGGACCACCGCTTGCGTATCCGCTCCAAGTGGCTCCAACTGAGATGGTCACGCTTGCCGAAATCGCGCGTGACGTTCGAAGAGATGATCGGCGCGCCTCTTGTGGCGTAGGAATTTTCAAAATGCGGAATGCCGTGCCGGACGATCGTGCGCAGGAATGTGCCGGTTGTCCAGCGGGGATGCGAGATGCCCTGCCATGCCAAGCGGAGCCCGGGACGCAAAGGTGTCGAAAAGCCCGCCCTTACATTATTTTCCCGATTGGGCAGCGTGGCGGTATCCACGGTCAGCAGAAGGGTGGTGAGGCCGGCCGCGGCGACCCGATCGATGAGAGCGTCGATGCGGTCGGGTTCGCCGGGGAGATAGGCCTGAAACCATGCTCGTGGCGAAACCGCCGCGATCTCTTCCAGGGGGATGAGTGACGAACCGCTTATAATCATCGGGATTCCCGATTGGTCCGCTCCTTGCGCGAGCACAATGTCCCCCCGGTAGGCCATCAGCGCGCTGATCCCCATCGGCGCAATGCCGAACGGTGCGGCATAGGTTTTGCCGAAGAGGCTCGTCTCAGTGCCGCGCCCCGAGACGTCCCGAAGTACACGAGGCCGAAAGGCATAGGCCTTGAAGGCCTCTGCGTTATGCCGCAGCGACGCATTGGTCTCGGTCGCGCCGGCGATATAACCGAACAGAGGCTTCGGCAGATGCCGCCGTGCCCTCATTTCAAAGTCATCGAGGCAGAGCGCATCGCGGCAGAGCCGGGTCGATCGATCAGTGTTACCGCTGGAGATCGTCATGAAGCTTTATCTTCTCGGCATTTGCGGGCGGGTATTATTCAGAGTGGCGGCGCAGGATTGCATAGAATCCGCGCCGGCGACCGCTGTCAACTGAAGCTTTCCGCAGTCTTCGCTTGCCTCAGATGCTTGCCTGCGACCTCTCCGGATCGACGGCAGAACGAGCATCGGCGTCAGCAGCAGAGCGCTGATTGGACCACCGGTGGAATCATGACAGGTCTCGCCATGACGGTGAGGGCATTCGCGCGGGCCCGGGGTGGCAAGCTCGGGCGGCGGTTATGTAGTCACGTCTCAAGGCGGCGGGATCACATCAACTTCAGCCCCTTCAGGCTGACATGGCCGTCCTTGCCGATGATGATGTGGTCGTGGACGGTGATGTCGAGCGCTTTGGCTGCCTCGACGATCACCTTCGTCATGTCGATATCGGCGCGCGAGGGCGTCGGATCGCCGGAGGGGTGGTTGTGCACGAGGATGATCGCCGTCGCCGAAAGCTCAAGCGCGCGTTTGACCACCTCGCGCGGATAGACCGGCGTATGGTCGACCGTACCGCGGCCCTGCACCTCATCAGCGATCAGCACGTTGCGCTTGTCGAGGAAGAGAATGCGGAATTGTTCTCGTGTTTCATGCGCCATGGCGGCATGGCAGTACTGAATGACCGAGGACCAGGAGGAGAGAACCTGCTTGCTTCTGATCTCGCTCTTCAGGGTCCGGTGAGCGACGGTGGCGATCAGTTTCAGGTCGAGGGCGACATTCTCGCCGACGCCCTTCACCTCCGTCAGTAGCGCCGCCGGCGCGCCAAAGACGCCGGAAAGCGAGCCGAATCGTTCGATGAGCGCCTTGGCGATCGGCTTGGTGTCGCGTCGCGGGATCAGCCGGAAAAGCAAGAGTTCAAGGATTTCGTAATCGGCAAGCGCCGTATCGCCCAGTTCGCGGAAGCGGTCACGCAGCCGCTCGCGATGACCGTGATAATGTTCCGGCCCGGAAAGCGAGGCGGGTAGGGCGGTCCGGGCGTTCGGCGCGGCTGGTTTTCGCAGCCGGCCGCCGAAGAACGAGCGTTCGTCGACAACAGGCTCTTCAGTCTCGAAAGGCAGCTTGTCGTCGGAAGATGTCGCAACAGGCCGCTTCGCCATCGGATCGTCACCTGGCAAGCGGCGGCAGTCCGGGCCGGTCGAGGCCACCCGGTGACAACGTAAAGATTTCGCAGCCCTCGGCGGTGACGCCGACCGTGTGTTCATACTGCGCCGAAAGCGAGCGGTCGCGGGTCACGGCCGTCCAGCCGTCGGCAAGCACCTTCACATGCGGCCGGCCGAGATTGATCATCGGCTCGATGGTGAAGATCATGCCTTCGCGCAGCTCCGGTCCTTCATTGGCGCGGCCATAATGCAGGATATTCGGCGAATCGTGGAACAGCCGGCCGACGCCGTGGCCGCAGAAATCACGCACCACCGAACAGCGCTCGGCCTCTGCATAGGTCTGGATCGCCTCGCCGATCGCGCCGGTGCGGGCGCCGGGCCTGACGGCCGATATGCCGCGCATCAGGGATTCATAGGTGACCTCGAGCAGCCGCTCGGCTGCCCGCTTGATCGTGCCGACCGGATACATGCGGCTCGAATCGCCATGCCAGCCGTCGAGCACGAAGGTAACGTCGATATTGACGATATCGCCTTCGCGCAGCGGCTTGTCGTTAGGAATGCCGTGGCAGACGACGTGGTTGATCGAGGTGCAGGTGGATTTGGTGTAGCCGCGATAATTCAGCGTCGCAGGAAAGGCGCCGTGATCCATGCCGAAATCGAATACGAATCGGTCGATCTCGTCGGTAAGCAGGCCGGGCCTGACGATATCGGCGAGTGCATCGAGGCAGCGCGCGGTCAGCTGGCACGCCCTGCGCATGCCTTCGAATGCCTGCGCATCGTAAAGCCGGATGGCGCCCGTATTCTTCGGCGGCGCGGAGGAGGCTTCGATATAATTCACCATTGCAGGGCCTTAGCGGAGATTGTTAGATTTGTTCATAATGCAGCTATGCCGGGTTCGTCCATCGCGATCAACCGTCGGGACGAGATTTCTGGAAGGTTTCGATCCGCCTTCAGCAGCCATTCGGCGCCGAATTCTGAGTGCCGCAGGAAATATCCACAATCTTCCCAAGGGGATAGGATTGATCGAATAGGGTCTCCCCGCTACTCACCGATTGGTGACAGTGGGGAAGGGTCGGTCGTGCTGAATGAAGCTGAAAATCTTACTAATTCGCCCGGGGTCGGCGCGGAGCCGGAACGGCGCGTGCGCGATCGCGGCGCCACCGAGCGCGCCATCCTTGCCGCCGCCAAGGGCCTGCTGGCGGAGGAGGGCTTCCAGAATTTCGGCATCAATGCGGTCGCCCGCCGCGCCGGCTGCGACAAGCAGCTGATCTACCGCTACTATGGCGGACTTGACGGTCTGGTCGAGGCGATTGGCGCGGATCTCGGCACGTGGGTGAGGGATCGCATTCCGGAAGATGCCGGCGGCATGTTCATGCTCACCTATGGCGATCTGATGGAGCGGCTGGCGCTTCTCCTGCTCGACGCCTTGAGAAATGATCCGCTGATGCGCCGCATCCTCGCCTGGGAAGTATCGGAAAATACCGAGCAGGTGAGGCGGCTGTCCGAGGGCCGTTCGAAGGCTCTCGCCCTTTGGCTGGATCGCATGCGCGGTTCACTGGCGCCGCCGAAGGGCGTGGATGCGGCAGCCGTCAATGCCGTCGTGATCGCGGCGATTCAGTACCTCGTGCTTTCCGGCGCAGCCGGCGGCCAGTGTGCAGGCCTGTCGCTGAAGACGTCGAAGGACTGGGAGAAGGCCGCGACGGCACTGAAGCGTCTCGTGCGCGGCGTCTATGGTTGACACCCATTCATCCACAGGGAGGCGGCGCGGCGTTAACCTTAACGAATGGTTTACGTTGCGTGGGGCTGGTTAACCGGACAGTGTGGCGGGGAGCAGAGATGATACGAGTGAGAACCTGCGAGTTGACGCCCATGGGAAGCAAGATCGCGAAAGCCGCAATTCTGGTGACGGCAATGATGTTCTTCGCAATCCTGGCGCTCGATATCGCAATTCCCACGCTGGTGCTTTGCATCATGGCGTTGTCGACCTGGCTGGTTTCCCTCGATCTGCCCATCGCCCGCAAGCAGGGAGGAGAAGCCGCATGAAGTGGTTTCTAGTCTTCTGGGCCGGTCCTATCGTCTTTCTGGGCGCATGGTACTGGCTCTCCTATTACGACATGAATTTCGGCATCTTCATGCTGACACGGCAGGTCCATGACCTGACTTTCGCGATTTATGGCGAAGCCCTCGGCATTCCGCCGGAAACCATTCCGCCGCTCGTTGCTCGCGCCATTGCGGTGGACAGTCTCATCGTCTTCGCCATCCTCGGCTTCAGAAAGCGGAAGTTGATCGCCGCCTGGTGGAAGGCGCGTCAGGCGCTGGATTCGTCTCCCGCAGACCTTGCGAGCGAGGACAGCCTGTCGAGGGCCCCCTGAAGGATGAAGCTTGCCGCGGCCGAATCGATCCGTTCGGCCCGCTTGGCGCGTGAGACGTCCATTTCGATGAGCGTCCGTTCGGCCGCAACGGTCGAAAGCCGTTCGTCCCAATAGACGAAGGGCAGCACCGTTTTCTGCTCCATATTACGCACGAAGGCGCGCGTCGCCTGCACGCGCGGCCCCGCCGATCCGTCCATATTCATCGGCAGGCCGATGATAAAGCCGGCAACCTTTTCCGCCGCCGCGAAGTCCAGCAGCACCTGCGCGTCAACCGTGAACTTGACGCGGCGGATCACCGGACGTGGCGTGGCGAAACGCCGGCCGAGATCGGACATCGAAAGGCCGATCGTTTTGGTGCCGAGGTCGAGACCGGCGATCGCCTGCCCGGGAGCAAGGATTTCGGCCATTTCCTCGATCGTCAGCACCGTCATTGCCGTTTCTTCCCGTCAAAACAAATTGAAGCCGCCGCCGCTTTCCTTTGCCGGCGCATGAGATATGTCCTTACCATCGAAATCAGATTTTGCATCACGTAGGGAGAGATTTCATGAAGATCACCTGGCTCGGCCATTCCGCCTTCCGCATCGAGACCTCAAAGGCGAAGATCCTGCTCGATCCCTTCCTCAGCCACAACGCCTCCTTTTCCGGCCAGGACATCAAGGATGTGTCCGCAGGCATCACCCATATCCTGCTGACCCATGGCCATGGCGACCATGTCGGCGACACCGTGGCGCTTGCCAACGAAACGGGTGCCGTCGTGCTCGCCAATGCCGATCTTGCCGCCTGGCTCGGCTCCAAGGGCGTCGACAGGATCGAGATGGGCAATACCGGCGGCACGGTCACATTCGGCGGATTCTCCGCGACCTTCACCAATGCGCTGCATTCCTCGGCCCAGATCACCGAGGACGGCGTCTCGCATGCGCTCGGCAACGCCAATGGTCTGATGCTGCACTTCGACGACGAAGCCTCGATCCTCGCCATGGGCGACACCGACATCTTCTCCGACATGGCGCTGATCAACGAACTGCACCAGCCCGATATCGGCTTCGTGCCGATCGGCGACCGCTTCACCATGGGCGGCGCGGTGGCGGCACTCGCCTGCCAGCGCTATTTCAGCTTCAAGACCGCGATCCCCTGCCATTACGGCACCTTCCCGATCATCGACCAGACGGCCGATAAATTCGTTGCCGGCATGGAGGGATCGAAGACCGAGGCGAGAGCGCTGAAGCCTGCCGAGAGCCTGTCGATCTGACGAAACCCCGTTGCACCGGGCGGACATGGCCTTTATAGCGGGTGGGAAAAATCCTATCCGGAGAATGCCATGTCCGTCGATCTTGCCACCGTGAAGCGCGTCGCCAAACTTGCCCGTATTGCCGTCTCCGAAGATGAGGCAAATCGCATGGTTGGCGAGTTGAACGGCATCCTCGGCTTCGTCGAGCAGCTCTCCGAAGTCAATGTCGATGGCGTCGAGGCGATGACGTCGGTGACCCCGATGGCGATGAAAAAGCGGGCCGACGAGGTGACCGACGGCAACAAGGCCGCCGATATCGTCGCCAATGCGCCGGTCACCGACCATAATTTTTTCCTGGTGCCGAAAGTCGTCGAATAAGGCGTCGAAAGCCTCTTTCCGACCCTGTTGCCATTTTCAAGACCTGAAGCGAAAACACGATGAGCGAACTCACCAGCCTGACCATTGCCGAAGCCCGCGAGAAGCTGCGCGCCAAGGAAATCACCGCGCTCGAACTGACCGAAGCCTATATCGCGGCAATCGACGCGGCCAACGACCGGCTGAACGCCTATGTCAAGGTGACGCCGGATCTCGCCCGCGTCATGGCCAGGAAGTCCGACGAGCGGATTGCGGCCGGCACGGCGGGCGAGCTCGAAGGCATTCCGCTCGGCATCAAGGATCTGTTTGCAACCGTCGGCGTCCACACCCAGGCCTGTAGCCATATCCTCGATCGTTTCGAGCCGCGTTATGAATCGACCGTCACTCAGAACCTCTGGGACGATGGCGCCGTCATGCTCGGCAAGCTGAACATGGACGAGTTCGCCATGGGCTCGTCCAACGAGACGTCCTATTACGGCCCGGTGATCAATCCCTGGCGTGCGTCGGGCTCCAACCAGCAACTCGTTCCCGGCGGCTCCTCCGGCGGCTCGGCCGCTGCTGTTGCCGCCCATCTTTGCGCCGGCGCCACAGCGACCGATACCGGCGGCTCAATCCGCCAGCCGGCCGCCTTCACCGGCACCGTCGGCATCAAGCCGACCTATGGCCGCTGCTCGCGCTGGGGCACCGTCGCCTTTGCCTCCTCGCTCGACCAGGCAGGCCCGATTGCCCGTGATGTGCGCGATGCCGCTATCCTGCTGAAGTCGATGGCAAGCGTCGACGCCAAGGACACCACGTCTGTTGATCTGCCGGTGCCCGATTATGAGGCCGTCCTCGGCCAGTCGCTGAAGGGCATGAAGATCGGCATTCCGAATGAATACCGCGTCGACGGCATGCCTGAGGAGATTGAGACCCTCTGGCGCCAGGGCATCGCCTGGCTGAAGGATGCCGGCGCCGAGATCGTCGATATCTCCCTGCCGCACACCAAATACGCGCTTCCGGCCTATTACATCGTTGCCCCGGCCGAGGCCTCCTCGAACCTCGCGCGATACGACGGCGTGCGCTACGGCCTGCGCGTCGACGGCAAGGATATTGTCGATATGTACGAAAAGACGCGCGCCGCCGGCTTCGGCCAGGAAGTCAAGCGCCGCATCATGATCGGCACCTACGTGCTGTCGGCCGGCTACTACGACGCCTATTACATCCGCGCTCAGAAGGTCCGCACGCTGATTAAGCGCGATTTCGAACTGGCCTTCGATGCCGGCGTCGACGCCATCCTCACGCCGGCAACGCCGTCCTCCGCCTTCGGCGTTGCTGACGAAAACCTCGCGGCCGATCCGGTGAAGATGTACCTGAACGACATCTTCACGGTGACGGTCAACATGGCGGGCCTGCCCGGCATCGCCGTGCCCGCCGGCCTCGACCATAAGGGCCTGCCGCTCGGCCTGCAGCTCATCAGCAAGGCCTTCGACGAGGAGACCCTCTTCAAGACCGCCTACGTCATCGAACAGGCCGCCGGCAAATTTACGCCGGCCAAGTGGTGGTAACGGGTCTCACGATCCGAAAGATGACGTCCGCCGACCACGAAACGGTCGGCGCCGTCGGCTTTGCCGCATGGGCCGCAGCCGACGCCTTCGACGAGAATTATCGCGACCCTGATGTGATTGCCAAAGTGCAGCATGAGTTCGCCGTCTTTCCCAAAGACACGAAAGGCGAGATCTTCGTTGCTGAAATAGGTGGTGAGATCGTCGGGTGGGGCGCTGCCGATTCGTGGGGTGTGGAACGATACGTTGTTGGTCGAGCGAATTGAATCTGGTTGGACACCGGAAACAGATTCGGCGTGACATAGAGCTTTCATCCTTGGGGCGACTAGTTCGGAAAGATTGTCGGTTTCGAGGTGAAAACATCAATGTCTGATACGGTGAAGCTTGATCGCAGCCAAGGTTGGGAAAAATATTTCTGTAATGCAATTTGGTGGCGCTTCGAAAATCGGCATGCGCCAAACGCCGTTCTTCGTTCTCTCTTATCTGAGAGCAAGATACTGCTCGACGCGATTGTGAAGTGATGGGAGCGCGCCTAGAGCAATTCCTTGCTTATCGGAATCGGTTCT
>NZ_JBXSOL010000017.1:0-128124 GCF_057784555.1 Rhizobium sp. CNPSo 3670 | reverse complement strand
CTTGGCGCTGCTGCTGTGGCAGATCGTCGGACGTCCCGACGGTATCGAGACTATCGTCGTGCAAAGGCTGGCACCGCGGCGAAACGGAGTTCTCACCTCATGATGGCGAGAGGTGAAGTCCAGCGATCGGGTTTGGCGTTTTCGGAGAATCGGAATGCGTTACAGGATATGTTCTAAGACTTTGGGTCTGCTCGTCGTTCTTGGTCTGGGAGCTTTGCCCGGCAAGACTAGCGTCGCCCAGGAACCGATCAACATGAATGCCTATCAACTGACGTTCGAGGAGAATTTTGACAGCCTCGACGTCTCGGCGTGGGGAGAGAGAAGTTCCCGCTGGATCGCTCATACGCCCTGGAACGGCGATTTCGGCGATGCCCGCTTTACCGATCCGGCTCCCGGCTTTCCGTTCACGACTGATCAGGGAATTCTGAAGATCGAGGCTCGCAAGGGCGAGGATGGAACCTGGCGATCAGGCCTCCTCTCGGCTGTCAATCCGAAAGGCGAGGGCTTTTCGCAGCAATTCGGCTATTTCGAAGCGCGGATGAAGCTGCCGCCGGGCAAGGGGGTGTGGCCGGCCTTCTGGCTCATCGGGCTCGACCGCTCGAAATACACCGCGGAGATCGATGTCCTGGAATATTATGGACGCGCGCCCTACGAGTTCAGCATGGGCTTTCATATCTGGCGCCAGGCTCATGGCGGCCAGAATTCCAACGGCGGCTATTGGAAGACCGTCCAGGATGGTATTTTGAACCGCGAATATCATACCTACGGCGTCGATATCCAGGCCGACAAGACAACGTTCTACCTGGATCGCCAGTACCTGTGGAGCTTCGATACACCGACGGAGTTCCACATGCCTTTCTATCCGCTGGTGAATCTGGCGCTCGGCTCGGGTTGGCCGATCGACGAAACGCCGAACCCGTCCATCCTGCTCGTCGACTATATCCACGTCTACAAGCGCAAACCCGCTGATGTGGCGAACTGAACAAGCAGCGCCGTCCGTTCTATCGCTTGCTCCGGCAACTGAGACCGGTTTGCGGATCGAAGAGGTGCATCGCCTCCTCGTCGAAGAAGAGGGTGAGTTTGTCACCCTCACGGACCGGCGTGCGCGGCGGCAGGCAGGCCATCAACCGCTGGTTTCCGGCCAAGGCGGTGACGACGAGCTCCGGGCCGGTCAACTCCGCAACCTCTGAAGTTGCCTCGAGCGAAGCCCCGGATCCGGCCGTTCGAAGGGACTCCGGGCGGATGCCGAGAATGAGGTCGCGGCCATCGGCCGCCGCCTTGCCGAAACGGACGGGCAGAGGCAGGCTGGCATTGGAACCAGAGAGCACCAGTCGATCATCCCGGACGGTTGCCGTCAGCAGGTTCATCGGCGGCGCGCCGACGAAGGTGGCGACATAGAGCGTCGCCGGACTGTTGTAGATCTCTTCCGGCGTGCCCAGTTGCTCGATGCGGCCGTCGCGCATGACGGCGATGCGGCTGGCAAGCGTCATCGCCTCGATCTGGTCATGAGTGACATAGACGACCGTGGTCTTCAGCATCTGGTGCAGCCGCTTGATCTCGGTGCGCATTTCCATGCGCAGCTTGGCGTCGAGATTGGAAAGCGGCTCGTCGAAGAGAAACACCTCCGGCTTGCGCACCAGCGCACGGCCGATCGCAACGCGCTGCCGCTGGCCGCCCGAGAGCTGGCTCGGCTTGCGATCGAGCAGATTTTCAATCTGCAGGAGCTTTGCCGCATCGCGCACGGCCCTGTCGCGCTCCGGCGCCGGAACTTTGCGCATTTCCAGCCCGAAGCCGATGTTCCGGTGCACCGTCAGATTGGGATACAGCGCATAGGATTGAAAGACCATTGCGATGTCGCGGTCCTTTGGATGTACGCGGAGCACCGAGCGGCCGCCGATCCTGACATCACCGCTCGTCGCATCGGCAAGGCCGGCGATGATGTTCAAGAGCGTTGACTTGCCGCAGCCGGAAGAACCGAGCAGGACGAGGAATTCGCCGCTTTCCAAAGAGATATCGATGCCTTTCAGCGTCTCGACGTCGCCATAGGTCTTGCGGATATTTTCGATGTCGAGCGCGCTCATGATTGTGGCTCCTGAGGAGAGGCCGGGTCGCCGTAGCTGCGGGGGAGGGTGGAGATGGCGCGCGAGGCGACCTCGGTTCCCGCTCTCAGGCAAGACGTCAAAGGTTCATCCTTTGCCAGCGCTGCGAGGAAGGCGGCATTGAAGACATCGCCGGCGCCGATCGTGTCGACGACCGAGACAACGGGCGCGGCCACCGACACCAGCTGGCCGTCAGGTCCGATCGCGATGGCGCCATCGGGGCCGCGTTTGACGACGACGATCGCACCTTGCGGCATATGCGAGCTGATGTGCCGGGCGGCTTCGATCGGATCGGCGATGCCGGCAAGCGTCGTCGTTTCGACCTCGTTGAGCAGCGCGATGCGGCTGCGTGAAAGCCAGGCCCGTGTCGCAGCGCAATTCTGCTCGGTCCAGCCGTCGAGCGGCCAGCCGGTGTCGAGGGCGACGGCGATGTCATGGCTCTCGGCCCAGTCGAAGAAGGCGTCGTATTGGCTGGTCAGATCGTCGGTGAGAAAGCCGCCGCAGAGAAGCGCGTAGCCGCCGCGCAGACTTTTGCCGTCGATGACGGCGAAGACATCGGCCAGGCTGAAGCGCGGCAAGTGGCCCCGCGTCGTGAAGAAGGTGCGTTCGCCGTCGGGGTGGGTGATGCCGACGGAGAGGGTCGTTTGTTCAGGACGCATCGGCCACTTCTCGGAACGGTGGCCGAAGGCTTCGGCCAGCCAGCGACCGAACTGGTCGCTGCCGATATTGGCGGCGATCTCGAATTCGACGCCGAGCGCCTTCCAGGCGAGCGCGCTGTTACCGGCCGATCCGCCGACCCTGAGTTCGTCATGATCGACGATGATTTCCGTGCCGGCCTTGGGCCAGGGGGCGGCTGGTCCGAGGATCAGGTCGACATTGACATTGCCGATGACTGCAAGCGGCCGCATTCATTCGCTCCGGGTAATCTTGGTGGATCGAACCGGTGTTCCGGCATTCTCGACGCGGGCGTCGGCGAAGGCGATCATCAGCCGCTGCGCAACCGGCAGCATCGCAAAGATCGCAGCGAGGCCCGTTGCCGGGGGAAAGCGGATTGTGACCGCCCCGGCGACCGGAGCTTCGGTCGATGCGTCAAAGAGGATGACGGGAGCGCCGGTCTCTACAGCAGACATCGCCATTGCCGTTACCAGGCCGGCCGTCTCGTCCAGACCGCGGAACAGCACGACGCCGATCTCCGGCCCCAGCATTTCCATCGGGCCATGGCGGAGCTGCCCGCCTTCGAGGGAAAAGCAGGGGCGGCGCGAAAGCTCCGTCAATCCGAGCGCCAGCGCTTCGGCGACACCTTGCAGGCGGCGGCCTGACGTGACGACGGTCGCGACGTTTTCGAGTGCTGCAAGCGCGGCTGCGACGTCATGCTCTTCCGGCGACCTGAGGACGGCAAGCGCCGGGGCCGGATCTTCGCCAAGGGCGGCGAGGATTGCCAGATGCAAAGCAAAGGTCACCGTCAGGCTGCGGGTGGCTGCAAAGGCGAGCTCGGTGCCGCCGCTGCCGATCAGCGAGGGGGCGGTCCTGGCCAGGAAGGAACTGCCTTCAAGCGTCAGGCCGAAAGTTTCCGGCGTCCCGCCGGTCTCGTTGAACCAGCGCATGACCTCGGCGCTTTCGCCCGATTGCGAGGTAACGAAGATCGTCCTGCCGCCGATCGGCAGCGGCTGGCCAAGCTGCTCGGAGAGCGGCAGCGCGACGGCATCGATGCCAAGACCACGGTAGAGTGGTTCGACGGCGCGGTTTACCGCATGCGAGCCGCCCATGCCGGTCAGGAGCAGGCGGACGGTCTTTTTCAGCGAGGCGGCGGCTCTTGCCGCCATCGGCCCGGCGGATTCGTAGGAGGCGATCGCATCGGCGTGCTGGCGGGCCATTTCGCGATCGATCGCCGCAAGCCCGGCGGGCTGGTTTCTTTCTGTCGTCATGTTCATCCCTTGACGCCGCCGCTGGTGAGCCCCGAGATCAGGGCGCGTTGCATGACGAGACCGATCAGCACCGGGGGCAGGGCGGCGAGCACACCTGCCGTGGCGATCAGTCCGTAATCGGAGACGCGGCCGCCGGCGAGATCGGCGATGGCGACGGTCAGCGTTTTGGCGCGCTGATCCGAGGTGAAGAGCAGCGCATAGAAGAATTCATCCCAGGCAAGCAGGAATGCGAAGAGGCTCGAGGTGGCGAGCACGGGGGCGGCGAGCGGCAATGTAATGATCCGGAGCGTCTGAAACAGGCCGGCGCCGTCGATCATTGCGGCGGATTCGATTTCGCGCGGGATGGAATCGAAGCCGGATTTCATCAGCCAGGTGGTGAAGGGCGCGAGGATCGTCAGATAGACGAGGGCGAGGCCGAAGACGTTGTTCAGCATGCCGAGATAGGAGAGGCCCATATAGAGCGGTACGGCGAGCGCCACTGGCGGCAGCATATAGGTTGCGATCACCATCGACAGCGACCAGCCGACGGAAGGTGTGCGCGACACGGCCCAGCCGGCGGGAATGGCAAGCGCGATGGCGGCGATCGTCGCCGTGCTCGCCACCTCGATGCTGTTGCGCAGCGATGAGGTGAAGGCGGCGCCGGCGCTGTTTTCGAGTGTCGACAGCAGCACCTGGTATCGCGAAAAATCGACGGCATGCGGCCACCAGCGCAGCGGCTTTGCGGCGAGATCGGCAGCCGGCGCGATGCTCATGATGAAAAGCCAGAGGATCGGTGCCAGGATGACAGCGGCAAGCAGCAGGGCGCAGAGGTGAATGAAGGCTGAGAAGAGCGGGCTCCGGCGTTCCATCAGGTGGCACTCCCGGCGGTCTTGCGCACAAGAGCCGCGTAGCCTGCGGCCAGCAGCGTCACCAGCAGCGTGACAATCAGAGCGAGCGAAGCGCCGGAGCCCGCGCGCTGAAAGGAGAAGGCTTCCTGATAGACGAGGATCGAGAGCGTGCGGGTGCTGTTCGCCGGTCCGCCACGGGTCATGACCCAGATAATGTCGAACACCTTGAAGGCTTCGATCGTGCGCAACACCAGCGCCACCATCAGCGGGCCGGCGAGATAGGGCAGGATGACGAAGCGGAAACGCGCGAATGGACCGGCGCCGTCGACGAGCGAGGCGGCGGTGATGTCGCGCGGCACGGCCTGGAGTGCGGCAAGCGCGATCAGTGCCACCAGCGGAAAGTTCTTCCAGCAGTCGGCGACGATGAGGGCGGCGAGCGCCGTGCCCGGTTCGCCGAGCCAGGAGCGGTAGGCGTCGAGCAGACCGAGCTGCGTCAGCGCGGCATTCAACGCGCCGTATTCGGGGTTGTAAATCAGCCGCCAGAGGGTTGCGTTGACGACGGTCGGCAGCGCCCAGGGCAGGATCATCAGGGCGCGCAGCGCAGTGCGGCCACGGAATCGCTGGTTCAGCAGCAGGGCGGCAAGAACGCCGATCACCATTTCGGCGGCGACGGAGATGATCGCGAACCATGCGGTGGTGATGAGCGTACGCTGGAAATTCGAGCCGGAGAGCATCTTCACGTAATTGTCGAGGCCGACGAAGCGTCCTTCGGTGCCTACAAGCTTGGCATCGGTGAAGGAGAGGCCGACGGTATCGACCAGAGGCCAGCCGATCACCGAGATCATCACCACGAGAAGCGGCAGCATCAGAAGCCACGCGCGGGTTGTCAGCCGAGTGCCCGACATCGAGGCGACCCTTTTCATTCATAGGTTATGGAGGCCGGGCGGCGGCAGGCGCCGCCCGGATGTTCATGCCGGGCTCAGAGACCGCTGTTTTCGGCGGCCGATTTCAGCGCGTCCTCGGGGGTGGACTGGCCGAGCAGCGATTCCTGGATCGCCTGCTGCAGCGCGGTCGACAGCTCCTGATATTTCGGCGTCGTCGGGCGCGGATACATGGCGGCGAGGCCGATCTTGGCGGCGGCTATCAGCTCTTCCTGCCCCTTGGTGACGGCAGGGTCCTCATAGGAGGATGCCCAGATCGGCAGGCTGAGCTTGGCATAGGCATTCTGCGTGGCCTGCGAGGTCATGAAGGTAATGTACTTCCAGGCCTCATCGGGATGCTGGCTGGCGGAGGTGATGCCGAGGCCCATCGAGCCGTTGACGGCCGAAGCTTCGCTTTTGCCGGCAACGCCTGGCGCCGGCACGACGCCGACCTTACCAGCGACCTTGCTGTCCTTCGGGTCGTTGGCCATGTTGTACATGTAGGTCCAGTTCAGCGCGAAGGCGGCATCGCCGTTCTGGAAAACCTTGCGGACGTCCTCTTCTAGGAATTCCTTGGAGTTCGGATTGGTCAGGCCTGACGTATAGCTCGTAACCATGTATTTCAGCGCATCGAGACCGCCCCCGGTCTGGAAGGCCGGCTTGCCGTCCTTCAGGAAATCGCCGCCATAGGCGCTGACGAGCGTGGTGTAGTCGCAGATGGCGGCTTCGGCCTGCGACCAGCTCCAGGCGATCGGCGTGGCGAGCAGACCCTTGTCCTTGATGGTCTTTGCCTGTTCGGCCAGTTCGTCCCAGGTCTTCGGTGGCGCCTTGATGCCGGCCTTCTCCAGGATCTCCTTGTTGTAGAACAGATATTTCGTATCGAGGATCCACGGCATGCCGTAATATTTGCCGTCATACTGCACGGTGGTCCAGGCGCCCGGCAGCACGCCTTTCTTCATCTCGTCGGTGATGCGGGAGGAGACGTCGACCAGCACCTTGTTGGTGGCGTATTCGGCCGGCCAGATGACGTCGAAGAGGACGACGTCGTAGCCGCCGCCGGAACCCTGGGCCAGCACCGTCTTATCGTGCAGGCCTTCATAGGGGACGAATTCGAGATTGACCTTGATATCCGGGTTCGCCTTGACGAAGGCATCGGTCATGGCGCGCACGTCGGCCTCGCTGTAAGCGGCCTGCGCCATGAAAAGTGCATTCAGCGCCGTTTCGGCGAAAGCATGCGGAGCAAAGGATGCGCCGATCAAGGCCGCACCCAGAAGCGTCTTATTGAGAGATTTCAGCATTGCAGCCTCCAGTTTTTGAAATTTACGCATGACCGAGGGCGGTTTCGCCGCCATCGATTTTCGAGAAGGCACGCGTGAAAAAGCGTGCCGGGCCATCATCTCGGAGCGTCTTTGGATGCCCTTCGCGGCCTCCTGCGTTCCCTGGGACTCTCCGGTCCCTATTAAGTCAAATGTCTTGACTTATTACTTTGCCAACATTCTACTGGAGTCAAGAGGCAATTGACACATGAGCGACATCAGGCCGATCCGAGCCAAGAGCGGCACCAATCACGAAGGCACCAGCGCGCATAACAGGCGCGTGATGATCGATGCGTTGAGGATCAATGGTGCGCTCTCACGCGCCGATCTGGCGCGGGCGACGCGGCTGACCAAGCAGACGGTGTCGAATATCATCGAGGAGCTCGAGCGCGATGGTCTCGTCGGTTCGCAGGAGGCTGTGCGCAAGGGCAGGGGCCAGCCCTCGACGCCCTACGGCCTGGTGCCCGAAGGCGCTTTCGCGATCGGCCTGCAGATCGACCGGCACGTGACGCGGGCGGTCGCCGTCGATCTCGTCGGCAGCGTTCTCGTACGCGCAGAAGCCGGACTGCCGCCCGGAGGTCCGGCGACGGGAACGAAGGTCATTCTCGATCTCGTCGCCGGTGTGCGTTCCAGGCTTGCCGTTATCGTCCAGCAGTCGGAAAAACGGCTGGTCGGCCTCGGCGCCGCAATGCCTGGCCCGTTCGGCATGGAAGGCAGCGGCGACGATCCCTGGATGATGGAGGCTTGGCAGAAGTTTCCGCTCCTGGAAACGCTGAGCGACGGCACCGGCCTCGATGTCAGTCTTCAGAACGATGCGGCAGCGGCTGCGACCGCCGAGCGCATGGTGGGAGCCGCCCACGGCATCGACCATGCCGTCTGTCTGTTCGTCGGCTACGGCATCGGCGCCGGCCTGATCCTGAATGGCGAGCTCTATCGCGGCGCCAACGGCAATGCCGGCGAGATCGGCATGGCGCTGCTGTTTGCCGACGGCAAAACGACGCCGCTCGAACATCGCGCCTCGCTCGCCTCGCTCTACCAGCACCTACCGGCCGATCCGGCCGATCCCGATCTCCATGCGCGCATCAACGAGCTTGCCTCCAGCGGGGATCCAAGCTTCGAGGCCTGGATCGAGGCGGCGGCGGCGGACCTGCGCTGGAGCATCCATCTCATCGAGACTGTCTTCGATCCGCAGACGGTGATCCTCTGCGGCAGCGCACCGGAAGCGCTGGTGAACAGGCTGATTGCAGCGATCGGCCCGCTGCTGCCTTCGATCGCTGAGAGGCGCGGCCGGATGCTGCCACGGCTGCAGCCCGGCATGGCCGATCCCTGGTCGGTGGCGCTCGGCGCGGCCGCCGGCCCGATCAGCCGTGCATTCGATCCGCGCTTTGCTGCAATTTTGAAGGATTCTCTGTGATTTTCGGGCTGAAACCGGGCGTTGCACAGCAGCGCAACGATAAAAACGCGAATGTTTTTCGCAAGTTTCGTTGTCTTCGGCCGCGCGAACAGGGATGCCTTGCAGCAATATAAGTAAAATATTGCAGACTCTTAAAAATGACGGTTATTCGAATATATGTGCGTACATCTGACAATATATTTAAGGATGGATCAAATATTCTCAAAATACTTCTCCTGGTGTTTCGAATAACGATTGCATGTCATTTTTGTGACAACTAGAATTCGAACATTTCATGTCATGTAATATTCATTGGCAGCGGCAATTTGAACCAGCTAAATGGGCGTGCGCTTAAAGCGCGCCCCTTTCTACGTTGGAGGTTCTCATGCAAGCCAAGCTTCTCGGCGCCGTTGGCGCCCTTCTCGCCGCAGCGTTTCTTGCTGGGCCCGCTGCCGCCGCCGAAAAGACCAAGATTGACTTCTGGTTCGGCAATTCCGGTGACATCGCAAAGCGTGTCCAGGAACAGTGCGATCGCTTCAACCAGTCGCAGGCCGATTATGAAGTCGTCTGCACCAGCCAAGGCAGCTATGACGCTTCCCTGCAGAACACGATTGCCGCCTACCGCGCCGGCAAGCAGCCGACCATTGCCCAGGTGTCCGACGCCGGCACGCTCGACATCATGCTTTCCGGCGCCTTCTACCCGGCAAACCAGCTGATGACCGACATGGGCTATACGGTCGACTGGAAAGACTACTTCTCCGGTATCGCAAACTACTATGCGACGTCGAAGGGCGAGATGTACTCCTTCCCCTTCAACTCGTCGACCGCTCTGCTCTATTGGAACAAGGACGCCTTCGCCAAGATCGGCAAGGACCATGCTCCAGCCACCTGGCAGGAAGCCGGTGAAGATTTCAAGGCCCTGAAGGAGGCCGGCTACGCCTGCCCGCTCGGCTTCGATATCTCCAACAACGAAGTCTGGCAGTACATCGAGCAGTTCGAAGCCGTCAACGGCGAAGCGATCGCGACGAAGAAGAACGGTTTCGAAGGCCTCGACGCCGAGCTGGTGTTCAACAAGAACCCGCTTCTCGTCAGCTACATCAAGGACCTCAAGTCCTGGTACGACAACAAGCTCGCCATCATCAAGAACAAGGCCGTCGGCCAGACCTTCGTCGAAGCCTTTGCTGCCGGCGACTGCCAGGTCATCCTGACCTCCGTCGGTGACCATGGCAATATCGGCCGTACCGCCAAGCAGGGCATGAACTGGGGCGTGGCAATGCTCCCGACCTATGGCAATGCAACCCGTCACAGTTCCTTCGTCGGCGGCGCTTCGCTCTGGGTCTTGAAGGGGCATACCGATGCCGAATACAAGGCTGCCGCTGCCTTCTTCAACTTCATCGCCAAGCCGGAAGAAGCGCTGACCTGGTCGACCGTCACCGGCTATATCCCGGTTCGTAACTCCGGCTTCGAATATCTGAAGAAGCAGGGCTTCTACGAGAAGGCGCCCTATGCCGGCCGCGAGCTCGCCATCCAGAGCCTGACCGCATCGCCGGCTGACGATACGGCTCCGCACGGCATTCGCCTCGGCGGCCTGCTGCAGGTCCGCACCGAGATCGCCAACGGCCTGCAGGCAATCTTCGTCAACAATGCCGACGTCCAGGCTTCGCTCGACGGCGCTGCCGATCGCGGCAACCAGCTGCTGCGCCGCTTCCAGCAGACCTACAAGAACGTTCAGCTTCCCTGATCGTCCGATATGCGCCGCGCCCGGCCTGCCTTGCGGACCGGGGGCATCCTTGTACATTCATACCGGGGCTGCGGAGGCGAACTCGCCGCCCGTGCTTAAACCAGACCAGGTCGAAAACGATCACCCATGGAAAAGCGCGTCACTTTCTCCTCGACGACGATCGGATTGCTCTTCGCGTTTCCGATGCTGCTGCTGATCTTCGTCTTCTTCTATTGGCCGAGCGCGCAGGCGCTTTATTGGGCGTTCACGCTCGAGCAGCCATGGGGCGGCGGCAATGCCTGGGTCGGCTTTGACAATTTCAAGCAATTGCTCAGCGACCCGATCTATTGGGATTCGATCAGCCGCAGCATGGTTTTCGCCTTTAGCTCGACGATCATTGCCATGGGGTTTGCGCTCGTCCTGGCGCTTTTGACGGATCGTGAACTGCGCGGCCATAAAATCTATCGGTCGGTCTTTATCTGGCCCTATGCGATCGCTGCTCCCGCTCTCGGTCTCGCCTTCCGCTTCATCCTGGCGCCGGAGGCCGGCCTTCTCTCCGTTATCAATCACGTCTGGCCCGGCCTCTGGAACCCGGCGCTCGACGGCAAGGACGCGATGATCGCCGTCATCATCGCTTTTTCGTGGAAATATATCGGCTATAATTTCATCTTCTTCCTTTCAGCGCTTCAGGGCATCCCGCGTTCGCTGATCGAAGCGGCCGCCATGGACGGCTCCGGGCCGCTGCGCCGCATGTGGGACCTCCAGCTGCCGCTGCTGACGCCGACCTTATTTTTCCTGCTCGTGATCAACATCACCGAAAGCTTCCAGGATTCCTTCGGCATCGTCGACGTCATGACGCAGGGCGGTCCGGCCCGAGCGACGGAACTGATGGTCTACAAGATCTATTTCGACGGCTTCAGAGGGCTCGATTATTCGGGCGCCGCCGCCCAGTCGATCATCCTCATGGCGCTCGTCGTCCTTCTCACTGTCTTCCAGTTCCGCTTCATCGAGCGGCGCGTGCACTACAAGTGAGGCCGCTGACATGATCGAACGCACGCCGATATTCAATTTCGTCTGTTATACGCTTCTGGCGCTCGGCATGGTGATCGCACTTCTGCCTTTCGTCATCGTCATCATCGCATCGACGCTCGATCTGGAGACGGTCAACCGGGTGCCGCTGCCGCTCACTCCGGGTTCGCATTTCTGGGAAAATGCACAAGCTGCTTGGGTCCGCGCCGATCTCGGCAACAAGCTGGTTCACAGCATCATCTTTGCGACCGCGGTCGCCGCCGGCAAGGTGATCCTGTCCGCCATGGCCGCCTTCTCGATCGTCTACTTCCGCTTCCGCGGCCGGCATCTGATCTTCTGGATCATCTTCATCACGCTGATGCTGCCGCTCGAAGTCCGCATCGTGCCGACCTATTCGATTGCGGCCAACGCGCTGCAGCCGTTCCAGGCAATGCTCGACGTCACGGGGATTACCGCGCTCGTCGCCTGGGTGTCCGGCATCCAGATCAAGCTCGAATGGGGGCTGTTGAATTCCTATACCGGTCTCGTGGCGCCGCTTGTGGCTACCGCCACCGGTACCTTCCTCTATCGCCAGTTCTATCTGACTGTCCCCGATGAGCTCGCCGAGGCAACAAAGATGGACGGCGCCGGCGCCGTCCGTTTTTTCGTCGATATACTGCTGCCGTTGTCGCGGTCGAATATGATCGCGCTGTTCACCATCATGTTCGTCTGGGCCTGGAACCAGTATCTCTGGCCGCTGCTCGTCACCACCGATCCGAATTTCGGCATTGCGGTGACGCAGCTGAAGACCCTTATCCCGTCCGAATTCGGCCTGCCTGACTGGAACGTCGCCATGGCCGGTACACTTATCATCATGTCGCCGCCGTTGCTGCTCGTCATCCTGATGCAGCGCTGGTTCGTGCGCGGCCTCATCTCCACCGAGAAGTGAAGGAACAGTCCTGTGGCACCGATCTCGATCCGTGATGTGAAGAAGAGCTACGGCAAACATCCTGTCGTTCATGGCGTCGATCTGGAGATCCAGTCCGGCGAATTCATCGTCATCCTCGGTCCGTCCGGCTGCGGCAAGTCCACGCTGCTGCGCATGATCGCCGGACTGGAGGAAATCAGCGGCGGTGAAATCGCCATCGACGGCCGCGTCGTCAACCAGCTCGAGCCGCGCGAGCGCGGCTGCGCCATGGTGTTCCAGAACTACGCACTCTATCCGCATATGACCGTCGCCGAGAATATCGGCTATGCCTTGAAGGTTGCGGGCGTTGCGAAGGCGGAGCGCAATCGGCGCATCGCCGAGGTCGCCAAGGCGCTCAGCCTCGAACCTTTCCTCGACCGCCGCCCGGCCGCGCTTTCCGGCGGCCAGCGCCAGCGCGTCGCCATGGGGCGCGCGATGATCCGCGAACCGAAGGTGTTCCTCTTCGATGAGCCGCTGTCGAACCTCGACGCCAAGCTGCGCATCGCCATGCGCGCCGAGATCCGCCGCCTTCACCGCCGTCTCGGCGCCACCTCGATCTTCGTCACCCATGACCAGACCGAGGCGATGACGCTGGCCGACCGGCTGGTGGTGATGAACGGCGGCAGGGTGGAGCAGGTCGGCACGCCGGAAGAGGTCTATCATCATCCGGTTTCGCGCTTCGTCGCCGGTTTTGTCGGCACGCCGGCGATGAACCTGCTCGAAGGCACGATCAACGACGAGGGCGTCTTCGTCTACGACCAGAGCCGCAAGATCGCGCTGCCCCGCGAACGCGCCGCGCCGCTGAAGGGCAAACGCGTCGTGCTCGGCATGCGCGCCGAGGCGGCCCGTTTGGTGGCTCCGGATGCGCCCGGCGCATTGGTGGCAACGGCCGATTTCATCGAAGAGCTCGGCGCAAGCCGCGTCGTTCATGCCGATTTCGACGGGCTGCCCTTTGCCGTGGCGCTGACCGAGGCCGTGACCGTGAAATCGGGGGATCCGATCGGTATCGCGATCGATCACAATGCGATCCACCTCTATGCCGCCGATACCGGCCGGATCATCGAAAACCCGGCGGTGAACAGCGCCGGCGCCGTTCACGCCTGAGCGGCGTCAGCGGTGGATGGGATCGATCCAGGCGACGTCTTCCGGTTTCTCGACCGGTTCGATATCTAAGTTGACGACGACCGGTTCCTGGCCTGAGCGAACGAGCACGCATTCCAGCGTCTCGTCGCGGCTGGCATTGATCTCCTGGTGAGGCACATAGGGCGGAACATAGATGAAGTCGCCGGGGCCGGCTTCGGCGGTATATTCCAGATGCTCGCCCCACGCATGCGGGCCTTGCCCTTGACGACGTAGATGATGCTTTCGAGATCGCCGTGATGGTGGGCGCCGGTTTTCGCATTGGCATGGATCGTCACCGTGCCGGCCCAGATTTTCTCTGCGCCGGCACGGGCATGGTTGATCGCGGTCGCGCGGTTCATGCCCGGGGTCTGCGCGGTGTTCGGGTCGAGCGAATTGCCGGGAATGACCTTGACGCCGTGTTCGCGCCAGTCGATGTGAGAATGCTGGTGGTCGCCGCTCATGCCTAGCCTCCGCCTTGATTGAATCAGTCTAGGCGGGACTACCGCGACGGCCAAGCGGATTTACTTTGAAGCAGCAGAAAGAGCGGAGCCGATGAGCCACCTCCCGCAGATCGATTACGACACCGCTTCGCCTGAGGTTCGCGCGGCGCATGATGAAGAAATCAGACTGCGCGGACGCATGACCAACATGAAGCGGACGCTCCTCCATTCGCCGGTCGCCCATCGCATCTATGCCGAATGGTTTACGCTGCGGGCCGAGCTCGATCCTGTCATCAGCGACCGCGAGATCTGGATCTTCTCGCATGCGATCTCGAAGGCGGCGAAATCGAAGATTGCCATCACCTTCTTTCGCAGGGCGCTGATCAACAAGGGGTCTGATCCCGATGCTATGGAATTTTCCGAAGCGGAGGCGCTCCTCGATGCCTTCGGCAGGGCTGTTGTCGCCGATTCAAACGCCGTTCCGGCCAAGCTCTGGGAAAAGCTGAATGAACGCTACGAAACCAAGGCGCTCGTCGATCTGGTCGCCTTCGCCGGCATCATGCTGGCGACCGCTGTCTTCAACAATGTCGTCGAGGTCGAATTCGACCCGGAGCTTGAGGCCTTCGCAGAAGGCACCGGCTCCTAGCCGTTTAGCGAGGCGATCGCGGCTTTGACCGCGTCCGCGCCGGCCCTCGTTGGCCGGTATTCAAGGCCGACGGCGCCGTCATAGCCGTTGGCGAAGATCCAGTTGAGGCGATGGGCGAGGTCGATGCCACCGGAGCCCGGTTCGTTGCGGCCGGGATGATCGGCGACATGGACGTGGAAAACACGGTCGATACGGCCGTCCAGCACGTCTTCGGTGCGTTCGCCCATCACGGCGGAATGGTAGATGTCGTAGACGATGCCGATCTCGGGGCGGCCGACGTCATCGACGATGTCGAGGCCTTCGCGGGTCGAATCGAGGAAGTAGCCGATATGGTCGATACGGATGTTGAGAGGTTCTACGCCGAGCCGCACGCCGCTCCCTTCCAGGATATCGGCACCTGATTTCAGGGTGTCGGTGAGGGCCACGCGCTGTTCATCACGGCTGACGCCGGCGAGATCGTCGCCGGCCTGGGCGATGAGCACCGGCGCGCCGAGGCGTTTGGCGACTGCGACGGATTCCGCAAGGCCCGCCAGCCAGGCCTGCCGGTTGGCGGCATCGGTCAGTGCGATCATCGGCTCGGCGACGAGGCTGGTGACGGCAAGGTCGGTTTCCTTCAGTGCTGTCTCGATCGCATCCAGATCCTTGTCGGTCCAGCGCCAGAATTCGATCGCCGTCAGGCCGCCGGCATGGGCGCGGCGGATGCGGTCGGCAAAGCTGTCGCCCTCTTCGGCAAACAGCCATTCTATGCAGGCTGAATAACGTCGCATGAAAATTCCTCCCGGTGCGGATGCAGGCTGCGACAGAACGGAGCCTGCCGCAAGAGGCGTTTGGGTGCTTGACGCCCGGATTCATTGGCGGAACACTCATCCCCTAATCTAGGGCCGGGATCGCTGGCCGCTTCGGGAGGAAGATATGGATCTGGGATTGAAGGGAAAGATCGCCGTCATAACAGGCGCGTCGGTCGGCATCGGGCTCGCGATCGCCGAAGGGCTGGCGGCTGAGGGCGCAGACCTCGTTCTGGCGGCGCGCGGCGGCGAACGGCTGGAGGCGGAAGCCGTCCGCATCGCCGAGAAATTCGGCGTCAGCGCCGTCGCTGTCGCCGCAGATGTGGCGACGGTTGATGGAACCGAGGCGATCATTGCGGCGGCTGCCGAAAAGGGAGGCGCCGATATCCTCATCAACAATGCCGGCACCGGATCGAACGAGACCGTCATGGAGGCGCCTGACGAGAAATGGCAGGCCTATTGGGACCTGCATGTGATGGCCGCCGTCAGGCTTGCGCGCGGCATCGCACCGCAGATGAAGAAACGCGGCGGCGGGGTGATCCTGCACAATGCCTCGATCTGCGCCGTCCAGCCGCTCTGGTACGAGCCGATTTACAATGTCAGCAAATCGGCGCTGATGATGTTTTCGAAGACACTCTCGACCGAGCTCATCCAGGACAATATCCGCGTCAACTGCATCAACGCCGGCTTGATCCTGACGCCCGACTGGATCAAGACCGCCAAGCAGCTGACGGCCGAAAGCGGCGGAAACTGGGAAGGCTACCTGCAGAGCGTTGCCAATGAACATGCCGCCTCCAAACGCTTCGGCACACCGGAAGAACTGGCGAATGTCTTCGTCTTTCTGAGTTCGGAGCGGGCGAGCTATTGTATCGGATCGACCTATTTCGTCGATGGCGGCATGCTGAAAACAATTTGATCGAAGCTGCGCCAAGAGCCGGCCGGGAATGTTGCCGATACAAGCTATAAATATTAGCTATTTTGTTGTATCTTCACGATTTCGACGTTATTTGGCTGCTATTGACGGGCAAATATTTCGGTTTCCAAAAGGCGACGACGATGCTGACGAAGAAGGGAAAATACGGCCTCAAGGCTCTGGTCGATCTGGCGCGTCTGGCGCCGGGCGAGACCGCCTTCATCAATGACGTCGCAGCGCGGAACAATATTCCGAAGAAGTTTCTCGACACGATCCTGCTCGAACTACGCAATGTCGGTATCCTGCGTTCAAAGAAAGGCCCTGGCGGCGGGTATTCTCTCTCGCGGCCGGCATCCGAGATCCGTATCGGCCATGTCATCCGCACGCTCGATGGTCCGCTCGCGCCGATCCGTTGCGCCAGCCGCACGGCTTACGAGGCGTGCGACGACTGCGCCGACCCGGAAACCTGCCAAGTGCGGCGTTCGATGACCGATGTTCGGGACGCGATCGCCGCCATTCTGGACAATATGACCCTCGACCAATTCGTCGCCGCCGGTGGCCGCATTGAAGACACCGGGGATGAACTGCCGATCTCCGCCGCCAGCTGAGACGCTTCGTTTCATGTGGTCTGCGTTACTCACAGGGCGCCATGCTGTGATCGTTCAGCGCTCATCTTGACATATGGTCGCCGGCCCGGTGCAGCAATCGATCGCGCGGCAGCGACAGCGCGTGGATACGTGCATTGCGCCAATGGCGGTCGAGATTGAGGCCGATGCCGGTTGACGCTTCGCCCGCAAGTTCGAACAGCGCATTTGCGGCGCTAAGGGCCGTTTCCCCGGCAGTTATTGCGGCGGCCGAGGCAGAAAAATAGGCGTCCGCCATCGCCGCCTCTACAGGATTGACCTGTGCAATATCGAGTTTGCGGCCCGCCCGCTCCAGAGCTGCCGCCGTGATTTCGATGCCGACAGCGTGTTCGCCGAGCCGGGAGGGGAAGACGGTGCGATCGCCAATAGCTGTCATCAGGTCGGCCCATGCGGCCCGCGCGATGCCGAGGCCTACGCCCGCCTTAAGCAGCAGGCCGAGCGAAATGCCCGTCGAACATGCGGACGAGGGGGCCGGCGCGATTGTGCCGGCATCAACATGCACTGCGCCGGCGATCGTCGTTGCCGACCCATTGGTGCGCTGACCGAAACCGTCCCAATCATCGACCACCTGCACGTCCTCGCTGTTGCGGCTGAAGTAAAGCGTCACAGGGCGGCCGGGCGGAAGTGTGAGGTCAGCGGCAATCCAATCGGCGTAGAGAATACCGGGCGCCTGCCGCATCCGTCCGCTCAGGCGGTACCCCGATCCTTCGGGCCACAGCTCGCTGCCGTCGGCAACGGTTGCGCCGGCGAAGCGGTCGCCGAGCAGCACACGGGTAAAGAGCGATGCCTTCAGATCCTCGGATGCCTGGGTGCGGAGGGTTTCCAGGACGGAAAAGTGATTTTCCATGGTCTCGCCGATCGAGGCGTCGGCCTCGGCAATGATCGCGATGATTTCGGCAAGCAGGGCGTTCGGCACGTCGAGCCCTTCATGTTCGGGCGGAACAGAGATTGCCGTCAAACCCGAGACCGACAGCGCGTCGAGCTCGGCAAAAGGCAGGATGCGGTTGATATCGCGCTCGCTTGCCTGGTGACGGAATGTGTCGGCGAGGTTGCGAGCCGTGGATATCGCCTCCTCTTCGTTTTCGATGCGGCGTGCCGGTGGCCGGATGCGGTCTTGAAACTGCGATACTGTTCCCATCGCTCACTCTTTCCTCGACGGGTGACAGGAGTGAGGGATTTTCCTCCGGATGATAAGAACGGTTTTTCCAGAAAAACCCAAAGCTTCGAATTTTCTCACCAACTTGATCGCCTCGCCTTGCACTCTACTTATGGTTAACCGGGCTATCCAATCGAGGAATATGATGGGTGAAGCACTTGCTCGCCATAGCGAGGTTTGGAAAATGGGGCGCCAGCCGAGACCGCGCCTGACGCTGGATATCGCCGAGATGCCAACTTATGCGATCGGCGACATTCACGGCCGCTACGACCTGCTTCTGAAAGCTGAGGAGGCGATTCTGCAAGATGGCGCGCGATTGCCCGGGCAAAAGCTGATCGTGACGCTGGGTGACTATATCGACCGGGGCCCGGAATCGGCACAGGTCATCACTCACCTCATGGAGCCGCCGCCTGATGGTTTCGACCGTATCTGTCTTGCCGGTAATCACGAGATCGCCATGCTCGATTATGTCGACGGCTGGCTCCCTTATGACGACTGGATGCGGATGGGATCGGCGGAATCGCTTAAATCCTATGGGCTCGATCCGGAGCATCTGCCGCTCGTCTTCCCCTCCGGCGCGCAGCTCGACGCCTTTCTGCGGCAGTCGCTGCCGCATACGCATATCGATTTCATGCGGGCGCTGCCGATCATGCTGGACACACCGAGCGTGGTGTTCGTGCATGCCGGCATCGATCCGTTGCTGCCGCTCTCCGCGCAGACGGAGGAGGATCTGGTCCTTATCCGCCACCGCTTTCTCGAAAGCAGGGTTCCTTTGCCGAAGCTCGTCGTGCACGGCCATACGCCCAGCGACGAGCCCGACATTCGCCCGAGGCGGCTCAATCTCGATACACGCGCCTTTCGCAGCGGCAAGCTGACCGTCGCACGGTTCTGGCAGGGCCGGGTGCATCTGTTTTCCACCTGACATCGTCCCAGCACGAGGCTGTGTCATAAAGCGCGTCGCAATCTTTCAGATTCTCCCCTGCGCTTGAGTCTTAGTTTTCAAACATGTCGTTGCCGCAAAACCGCTGAACACTTTTGCGCGACAGGCTAGAGTGATCAGACTGTCTCCCTTTCGGCCGGAACGGCTTCGACAGGCCTTTCAACCAAGCGGCTGCGGCGTCGGCCGCGCAGCACGACGTAGAAGACCGGCGTCAGGAACAGGCCGAAGAGCGTCACGCCGAGCATGCCCGAGAAAACGGCTGTTCCGAGTGACTGACGCATTTCGGCGCCGGGGCCGGTGGCGATGGCAAGCGGCAGAACGCCGAAGATGAAGGCGAATGCCGTCATCAGAATCGGGCGCAGGCGAAGATGGCTGGCCTCGATCGCGGCCTCTACCGGCGATTTGCCTTCCTCTTCCGCCTGTCTTGCAAATTCGACGATCAGAATGGCGTTCTTCGCCGCCAGTCCGATCAGGACGATCAGGCCGATCTGGGTCAGGACGTTGTTGTCCATGCCTCTTAGCCACACTCCAATCAGCGCCGCGAGTACCGCAAGCGGAACGATGAGAATGATCGCAAGGGGCAGAACCCAGCTTTCATATTGGGCGGCCAGCGCCAGGAAGACGAAAATGACGGAGAGGGCGAAGATATAGACGGCGGTGTTGCCGGTATGAGTCTCCTGATAGGCGAGTTCCGTCCATTCGAAAGTCGTTCCCGGCGGCAGGATCTTGGCGGCCAGTTCCTCCATCTTTTTGATGGCATCGCCGGTCGAGGTGCCGGGCGTCGGATTGCCTTGGAGCGGCACCGAGACATACATGTTATAGCGCTGGACAAGCGCCGGTCCGCTGGAATCCTGAATGTCCATCAGCGTTCCCAAGGGCACGAGCGCACCGGTGGCCGAGCGCACCTTCAGGGCGAGGATGTCTTCCTTGTCCATGCGGTATTGTCGGTCGGCCTGGGCGCGGACCTGGTAGACACGGCCGAACGCGTTGAAATCATTGACGTAAGCGACGCCGAGATTGATCGAAAGCGCATTGAAGATATTGGGGATCGGCACGTTCAGGAAGCGCGCCTTGTCGCGGTCGATCGACAGGAAATATTGCGGACTGGCATCGGAGAACGTCGTAAAGACACCGGTGAGACCCTCGGTCGTAGCCGCCGCCCCCATCATCTGGCGGGCAAGGCCGAGCACGCGCGTCATATCAGGGTTTTCAAGATCGGAAATCTGCATCTTGAAGCCGCCGGAGTTGCCGACCCCGCGCACGGACGGCGGCGGGATGGCAATGATGAAGGCTTCCTGGATGCTCTGCAGCTTGCCGAAGAGTTCGCCGATGATCTTGTTGGCGTTCTCTCCGCCTTCCTCGCGTTCGGCAAAGGATTTGAACGGAACGAAGACAACGCCCGAATTCGAAGCATTGGTAAACGTCGCTCCGCTGAAGCCGGCAAACTGCACGGCGTTGCCGACGCCGGGCACGGTTCGGGCGATATCGCCCACCTTTTTGACGACTGCATCGGTACGCGCAAGCGAGGCACCGTCGGGAAGCTGCACGACGATGATCGCGTAACCCTGGTCCATAGTGGGGATGAAGCCCGAGGGAACCCTGGTGCTCATGTACCATGTTGCGCCCAGAAGGGCGGCAAAGGCGAGCATCGAGCAGGTCAGGCCTACCCAGCTTCTGACAAGGTGCCGGACAATCCATGAGTAGCCCGAACTCATCCTGTCGAAGCCGCGATTGAAGCCGCCTGCAAGACCTGTCCCCAGCCGTGAGGCGATGCTCTTGCGCTTCGTCTGGTGATCATGGGCTTTCAGCAATATGCCCGCGAGGGCCGGCGAAAGCGTCAGGGAGTTCAAGGCCGATATGGCAGTGGTGACGGAGATCGTCACGGCGAACTGCCTGTAGAACTGGCCCGATATGCCGGGGATGAAAGCCGTCGGCACGAATACCGCGATCAGGACCAGCGAGATCGCCACGACAGCGGTTCCGACTTCGTCCATCGTCACGTGCGACGCCTGCTTCGGCGTCATTCCGCGCGCCAGATTTCGCTCGACGTTTTCCACCACCACGATCGCATCGTCGACGACGATGCCGATCGCCAGCACGAGGCCGAAGAGCGTCAGCATGTTGAGCGAAAAGCCGAAGGCGAGCAGAACCGCGAAGGTGCCGATCAGCGATACGGGAATGGCGACGATGGGTATGATCGCGGTCCGCCAGGATTGCAGGAAAACCAGAACGACGATTGCCACCAGGATGGCCGCTTCGGCGATGGTTCTATAGACCTCGTTGATCGAGTCCGAGATGAATTCGGTCGTGTCGTAAACGATGCGATATTCCAGGCCTTCCGGGAAATTCTGGGAGATATCCTTCATCAGCGTCTGGACCTGGTGGGCCGTGTCGAGCGCATTGGTTCCCGGCCGGGCGAAGATGCCGAGCGCGACCGCAGGGTCATTGTTGAGATAGCTGTTGGTGACGTAGTCCTGGGCGCCAAGTTCGATGCGGGCTACATCCTGCAGTTGCACGAGCCGGCCTGCTCCCGTCGATTTGACGATGACATAGCGGAACTCGCGCACATCGGAAAAGCGCCCGTCCGTTCGCACCGTATATTCGAACGCGTTCCTGCCGGTCACCGGCGGTGCGCCGATCTTGCCGCCCGATACCTGGACGTTCTGGTCCCTCAAGGACGAAACGACGTCGTCGGACGTCATGCCGTAGGCGGAGAGCTTTTCCGGATCGAGCCAGATGCGCATCGAATACTGGCGTTCGCCGAAGATCTGCACGTCGCCGACGCCGTCGAGACGCACGAGCACGTCGCGGATGCGGTTGCGGGCGTAGTTGGAGACGTAGAGCTGGTCGTAGCGATGCGATGGCGACAGGAGGTGCACCACCATCATCAGGTCGGGCGAGCTCTTGTCCGTGGTCACGCCGAGGCGCTGGACTTCCTCGGGAAGGCGGGGAAGGGCGATGGAAACGCGGTTCTGGACTAGGACTTGCACCTTATCTAGATCGGTGCCGAGCTTGAAGGTGATCGTCAGCGACATGGCGCCGTCGGCGCTGGAATAGGAAGACATGTAAAGCATGTCTTCGACGCCGTTGATCTGCTGCTCGAGTGGGGTCGAAACAGTGTCGGCGATGGTCTGCGGGTCGGCGCCCGGATAGGAGGTGCGCACGACGATGGTGGGCGGCGCGATCTCCGGATATTGAGAGACCGGCAGCTGCGTATAGGCGATGCCGCCGACGACCAGAAAGAGGATGGAAATGACGGCCGCGAAGATCGGCCGGTCCACGAAAAAGTGCGCAAATCTCATTGTCCGGTCTCCGCATTCGCGGATTCGGGCGCAGTGTCCTGCCGCTCCTGCGGCAGTTCGCTCATCTGCGGCGTGATGGTCGAGCCAGGCCGGGCGCGCATCAGCCCGTTGACGATGATCGTCTCGTTGCCGTCGAGGCCTTCACGGATGACGCGATAGCCGTAGAGCCGCGGTCCGGGCCTCACGGGCTTGGTCGAAACCTTGCCTTGCGCATCGACCACATAGACGACACGTTCATTCTGGTCGGAGCCGATAGCCTCGTCCGGGACGAGGATGGCCTTGTATGTATTGGAGGCTGCGACCTGCACACGGCCGAACAGGCCCGGCTGCAGGACGAGATCAGGATTTGCAAGGCGGGCGCGGATGCGGATGGTGCCGCTCTCGTTGTCCACCCGGTTCTCGGCAAAATCGAGCTTCCCCATAAAAGGTTTGGCGGTCGGATCGGAGATCGTGACGGATACGTCGACACCGCCGCCTCCGAGCTGCAGGTCTTTGCCCTGCTTGCGTGCGGTGTCGGCGAAATTCAGCAGGCGGCGCTCGTCGACATCGAAATAGAAGTCGATCGGATCGAGGGAGACGATCGTCGTGAGCACCGTCTGGTCGGCCTGCACGAGATTGCCGGTCGAGAGCAAGCGGCGGTCGATACGGCCGCTCAGTGGCGCCCGGATCTCGGTATATTCGAGATCGAGAGCCGCGCGGTCGGCCGCGGCCTGAGCGCCGCGGACATTGGCCTCAGCGGAATCGAATTCGCGGCGGCGATCATCCAGCGTCTGCGCGGATTGGCTGCCGCTCGAAGCGAGAGACTGGGCGCGCTTGTACTGAGCGTCGGCGAAGACAAGAGTGGACTGCGACGCTTCGAGCGTGGCCTTTGCCTGGTTGAGCGCGGTGACGAACGGCCGCTGGTCGATGACGAAGAGCAGGTCGCCCTGTTTGACCAAGGCGCCGTCCTCGAAATGGACTTCCTGTAGGTAGCCCCCGACGCGCGAACGCACGGAGACTTCGTCGACCGGCTGGAAACGGCCGATGAATTCGTCATTGTCGATGACATCGCGCACCACCGGCTTTGCGACCGTGACAGGGGGAGGGGCGGACGGTGCGCCCTGCGCCATCGCGACCAGAGGCATGAACGTAGCGATGCAGCCGAGCATCAATATCCGTCGAAGCGCGAAAGTCATAATCGGTCCCTCCAATCGCGGTGGCCGATCGACTGCCACCGAACTTAAGATGAAGTGATGCTATTCATGTCTTGCTGCTTTGAACGAAGGCCTTGCCTCCGTGATTTCCCCCGGCGTTCAATTCTGGGAAGGAATGCCGGCATGCAATGCAAATCGGAAAAATCGTAATGCTATGAAACTGGATATAAACGGCAGCGGCGAAAAATAGCAAATGCCAATTGGCTGCCGTTCAGCAGTCCGTCAAAACTCATGGGCGGCGTCAGCTCTCGACGATTTCGTCGCGGCCGGGCGGCAGGACGGCGAGCTCTGCCCAGTCTAGCTCCTGTTCCAGCGCATGGAAAACATCGTCATCAATCTCGTCGGCACGACGCATCTCCGCCAGTTTTCGGCGTTTCGCGGCAATGACGCTGCGGCGCTGCCTATCGAGCCTGCTGACTTCGCGCGGGTGTCTTCCGTCGGCAGCAATCTCACGCTCCGAGGTGTAAACGTCGCGCAGGATTCGGGTGGATTTGTCCTCGCCTTCAAGCTCGGCAAGAGCCGCGTCGATCAATGCCACGCGGGCTTTGGTGAGATCGTGGTTCAGGGATTTGTCCGGATCGAATTTCAGGAAGCGGATCAGCGGCCCGAGCGTCAGCCCCTGGACGATGAGCGTGCCTAGAACGACGGCCAGCGCGCTGAGCAGGATAATATCGCGATCATGGAAGTCGATCGGCAGGGCGAGCGCAGTTGCCAGCGTGACGAGACCGCGCATGCCGCACCAGCCGGCAAGCAGGCTCGCAGCAAATGAGGGAGGGGCTTGTGTCGTGAGACCGCGCTCGGCAAGAAAGGTGATGGCGCGGTTATAGACGAGCACCCAGGCTAGGCGCACGACGATGACGGTGACAAAGACCGCGGTTGCCAAGGTGATCGCAAAACTCAGCCGGCCGGGATCGAGATCGAGGACGATCTGGCGGACCTGCAAGCCCATCAGCAGGAAGGCGAGCACGTTAAGCAGGAAAACCGCGGCTTCCCAAACCGAATAGGAATGAATGCGGTGGCGGGCCGTCTGCCGCTCCGGCATGTAGCGGGCGATCACCATGGCATATGCGACGATCGCCAGGATCGCCGAAAGGTGCAGTCGCTCGGCGATGATCCACGTGCCGAAGGTGGCGACGAACTCGAGCAATGTGCCGCCGAGCGTGCCGGCGAGCTTCAGACCAACGATCATGTAGAGACGGCCGAGAAGATAGCCGAGGATGAGACCACCCGGCGCTGCCAGCGTCAATTCTGCCAGAATGCCGGTGAGGAAGGCGGGGTTGGTGGCGGCCGCCACTGCGGCGCTGAAGATGAGGAGGGCGACGGCATCGTTGAGCAGACTCTCGCCCTTGAGAATTACATAGGTCTGACGGGGCAGATTGAAGCGGTCGAGCATGACGGTCGCCGCGACCGCATCCGGCGGCGCCACGATGGCGCCGAGTGCGACGGCCACGGCAAGCGGCAGGCCGGCCATTGCAACGCCGACGGCGGCGACGGACGCGGCCGTCAAAATGACGGCGATTGCGGCAAGCGAAAAGAGCGGCAGCCAGTTGCGCCTCAACGTCCTCGGCGGCAAATCGTAGGCGGCGTCGAAAAGTACGGGTGCGATGAAAAGCGCCAGCGCCAGCCTGGGATCAATCGCCACCTCCGGAGCCCATGGGAAGGCAGCGACAATGATGCCGGCGATTGCCAGCATGGTCGGATAAGGAACACGGAACTTCCTGGAGAATTGCAGGAAGATGATCGCCACCAAGAGCAGCGTCAGCATGCTTTCGAAGAACGCCATAGGCCCTCCAGACCATTTCAGCGGATAGTTCTTGCCAGAACCTAGGGCCAGGCGATGCCACGGCCACTGTTCGAGCCTAAAGCTGTGAGGGACGGCAAGCTGCCGGCTGCGGGCTGCGGCATTTTGGCTCCGGTTGCAAAATCTGCGGCTTAAGCTCTTGTGCGAGCGTCTGCGCTCAATATATGTGAGCACATCATAAGGATGCTTATAAATATCCGGCACAGGTTTCCATGAACGCCACGCCCACACTCGGATTCCTTCTCCACGATGTCGCACGACTGCTGCGCAAGCGCTTCGAGCAACGCGCCAAGTGTCTTGGGCTGACACGTTCGCAATGGCAGACGCTCGCCTATCTCTCGAATAACGAGGGGATCCACCAGAGCGGCCTTGCCGAAATTCTCGAAGTCGAGCCGATCACGCTGGTGCGTATTCTCGACAAACTCGCTGAACGCGGGCTCATTGAGCGCCGCCAGCATCCGACCGACCGGCGGATCTGGCTGCTCTACATGCGCGACGAAGCGCATCCTCTGCTCGCCGAAATGCGCGAACTTGGCGATGTGACCCGCGCAGAGGCGCTGGAAGGTGTGTCAGTCGAGCAGCGTGAACAGCTTTTCCACATCCTGTCCGTAATGAAGACCAACCTGGTCCAGGCATGCCGGACCCCGGTTGACGAGAATGAGATGAACGATGGCTGATCAACCTCCCCTCCGCGTCGTTGCCGACGCCAATGCAAAGTCACCTATTGAAGAAAATGAAGCGAAACAGCAGAAAACGGTAGCCGAAGCGCCTTCATCCAGTTCAGCGCCGGTTGTCGCCGTGGCTGCGCCTGGCGGCAACAAGGTCCGCCGCCGGCGCAGTCTCACGCGGCCCGTTCTCTTCGCCCTGCTGCCGGTCGCGCTCGTTGTCGGCGGTTATTATTACGTCAATGGCGGTCAGGTGATGTCGACCGACAACGCCTATATCCAGGCCGATATGGTCGGGGTCACCACGGATGTCTCGGGCATCGTCGACCGGATCGACGTGCATGAAAACGAGGCGGTAAAGGCGGGGCAGGTGCTCTTCAGCCTGAGGGCCGATTCCTTCAAGATCGCTCTCGACGGCGCCAAGGCGCAGCTCGGCGTGCAGCGCAATCAGATCATGAACCTCAAGGCCAGCTATCAGCAGTCGCTTGCCGAGATCACGCAGGCGCAAGCCGATCTGCCCTATTACCAGGATCAGTTCGACCGGCAGCAGGCCCTCGTCAACAACGGCAGCGCGACGCAATCCGCCTATGACGAGGCCAAGCACAATCTCGAGGCCGCTCAGCAGAAGGTTGCCGTCGCCAAGGCGGAAGCAGCAACGACGCTCGCCCAGCTCGGCGGCAGGGCCGACCAGCCGGTCGAGGAAAACCCGCTCTACCTGCAGGCCAAATCGCAGGTCGACAACGCCCAGCGCGAGTTCGACCACAGTGTCGTCAAGGCGCCCTTCGACGGCATCGTCACCAATGTCAACGCGCTGCAGGTCGGCTCCTACCTGCAGGCCTCGCAGCAGGCCTTCTCGCTCGTCGCTACCGACCATTTGTGGATCGCCGCCAGCCCGAAGGAAACCGAGCTGACTTATGTCAAGCCTGGGCAGTCGGCCGAGATCCATGTCGACACTTATCCCGGCGTGACCTGGAAGGGCAAGGTCGAGAGCATCAGCCCGGCTTCGGGTTCCAGCTTCTCGCTGCTGCCGGCGCAGAACACCACCGGCAACTGGGTGAAGGTCGTGCAGCGTATTCCGATGCGCGTCAGCATCGAGGATGCCGCAGGCAAGCCGCCGTTGCGGGTCGGCATGAGCACGGTCGTCGATGTCGATACCGGCCATGCCCGCGGCCTGCCCGATTTCGTCAACACGCTTCTGGGCTGGCCTCAGGGCAAGGACCATGAGTAACGCTCCTGCATCTCCGGCGACCCGGGTCGCCAATCGCGGCGCGATCACGGCCTGCGTCATTCTCGCCGTCATCATGCAGGCGCTGGACACGACGATCGCCAACGTGGCGCTGCCCTATATCCAGGGCAGCGTGTCGGCCTCCGCCGACCAGATCAACTGGGTGCTCACCTCCTACATCGTTGCGGCGGCGATCATGACGCCGCCCTCCGGTTTCCTCGCCGCCAAATTCGGCCGCAAGCGCGTGCTGCTCGTCGCTATCGCTGGCTTCGTGGCCGCCTCCGTTCTCTGCGGCCTGGCGCAATCGCTGAACCAGATCGTTGCCTTCCGCCTGCTGCAGGGCCTGTTCGGCGCCTCGCTGGTGCCGCTTTCCCAGGGCATTCTCCTCGACATCTATACGGTGGAGGAACGCGGCTCGGCCATGGCGCTTTTCGGCGTCTCGGTCATGGTCGGGCCGGTGCTCGGCCCGGTCATCGGTGGCTGGCTGACCGACAATATCAGCTGGCGATGGGTGTTCTATATCAACGTGCCGATCGGCGCGCTCGCCTTTATGGGCATCGTTGTCTTCGTTGCCGAGACCAAGCGGGATGCGCTCGCCAAACTCGACTGGTTCGGCTTCGGGATGATGAGCCTGTTCATCGCCGCGCTGCAGCTCTTCCTCGATCGCGGCGAGCAGCTCGACTGGTTTTCTTCGGGCGAGATCGTGGTCGAAGCGATTGTCTGCGCCGCCGCCTTCTATCTGCTTCTGGTGCACACGCTGACCGCAGAGAAATCCTTCGTCAATCCGAAGCTGTTTCTCGACCAGAACTTCACGGTGAGCATGATCTTCATCTTCGTGGTTGGCGTGACCTACCTCGCCTCGCTGGCGCTGATGACCCCCTATCTGCAGACGCTGATGGGCTATCCCGTCATTACCGCCGGCATCGTCATGGGGCCGCGCGGGCTCGGCACCATGCTCTGTATGTTCATTGTCGGGCGGCTGATCGGCAAGGTCGATACGCGCTTGCTGCTGGTGCTCGGTCTCGGCCTGACTGCCTGGGCGATGTACGATATGACGGGATGGACGCCTGATGTTTCGCAATGGACGATCGTCTCGGTCGGCTTCATCCAGGGCGCCGGCCTCGGCTTTCTCTTCGTGCCGCTGACGACCATCGCCTTCGCGACGCTGCCCGCCCAAATGCGTGGCGACGGCACCGGCCTCTACAATCTGTCGCGAAACATCGGCTCGGCGGTCGGCATCTCGATCGTCTCGGCACTGATCGTCGAGAACACGCAGAGCAATCACGAGTCGATCGCGGCCTATGTGACGCCTTTCAACCACGCCTTCAATGCTGTCGCGGCGCAGGGGTTGAGCCCGCTCACGGCCGCCGGCCGCGCTTCGCTCAACGAGATGATCACGCTGCAATCGACGATCATCGCCTATATGGACGATTTCAAGCTCTTGATGCTAATGTCGCTCGCGGTCATTCCGCTGGTGCTATTGCTGCGCAAGCCGAAGGCCGCGCCTGCCGTCGACCACAGTGCGGTCATGGAGTGATCAGCGAAACGGCTTGCTGAGAAAACGCGATCCCTGAATGCCGAAGCGCCACGGTGCTTCGGCATTTCTCGTGATGCCGATGCGTTTTCCCACAACAATCGGCACCGGCGTGGACGGCGTCAACGCATATGGCGGGCGGTCGAGCAGTCTGTCATTGATTTCGATGTCGACGCCGAGCGCCTGGCAGAGCTTGCCCGGGCCGCTGCAGAGCGCCGTCAGCATATCGGTGCCGCGCCGCTCCGTCATAGCGGCAATTCCCGTTTCCGGCTCGAGCGCCCGGATCAGCACGGCCGAGCCCGGATGACAGACGAAGTTCAGGCACCAGTACATGCCGTAGATGCGGTAGATGTAGACATTGCCGGGCCGGCCGAACATGGCGCCATTGCGCCTGGTGGGCCCGCGAAAACTGTGCGAGGCTTCGTCATCGGGGAAATAGGCTTCGGTCTCGGTGATGCGGCCGCCGGCGCCGTCCACGCTCAGATGGCATCCGAGCAGGTCGCGGGCGACAGTGATCGCATCGCGCTCGAAAAACGCCCTGAGGCCTTCGCCGGCAAGCGCGCCGTCGCCGATCGCGCCTTTTGTCATACCACCATCCGTCATAACCGAGGCAGATAACATTCGCTGCCGCCGCCGTCATCCCAAAACCATTTGATGGCGCCGAGCGCGTCAGCGGCCGGCATTCGGATTACGCATGGGGATCGAGGATGATGTAATCGAGACCGGATCGCTCGCGGGGAAGGAATCTTCCAGGCCTTCCTCCAGTTCCTCTTCGAGCAGGGCCGGATCCTTACTGCGCGCGCCGTCACCATGGGCCGGTTCGATTGCTGCCGCAAGCAGGGCCTTTGCACGCCGGATTGCGTTTTCCAATGTCAGTTCGGGTGCGCTTCGCAGCGTTACGGCAATGCTGTCTTCGCCCTCACCGCCGAATTCGACGACGAAGCCATCTTCCGTCTGGTAGACGGTGATATCGCTGAGTGCCATGGCTCTTCCCCTAAACGCTTATATTAGCAAAGCGTGTTTTTGGAATTTTGTCGAGCGAAGAGCTTCACCAGCCAATCGATGAAAACGCGCACGCGGGGCGAAAGCTGGCGGTTGCGGGGGTAGAGCAGGGAAGCCGGGGTCGGGGTCGGTGGAAAATCCCGGAGCACGTGGACCAGCGTGCCGTCGGACAGATCTTTTTCGGCGTGGTAGCGCGGGATCTGGATCAGACCGAGGCCCATCCTCGCTGCCGCAACATAGCTTTCAGCGGCGTTGACCGTGATCGTCGCTGGAATGGTTATGTTACGTGCCGCACCGCCGATGGTGAATTCAAGCGGGAGCAGACTGCAGGTGCTGCTGGAGTGGAAGCCGACCATGCGATGGCCGGCAAGCCGGTCAGGATGCTGCGGCGGGCCGCGGGCGGCGATATAGGCGGGAGAGGCGAGCGTGACCTCATCAAGCATGGCGACGCGCCTGATGACCATGTCGCTGTCGGCAGGCGTGCCGACGCGCAGCACGCAATCGATGCCCTCGCGCACCAGATCGACCAGCCGATCGCCTTCGCTCATATAGAACTCGATCTCGGGATAGGTCTCCAGAAAGGACGGCAGGCACGGCAGCACGAAATGGCGCGCGAGCGTGCCGTGCAGATCGACGCGCAGCAGGCCTTTCGGTCTGGCGCCTGCAAAGGCTCCTTCCGCATCCTCGATGTCGGCGAGGATCGACAGGCAGCGCTGGTAGTAGGCCTCGCCGTCGAGCGTCGGGCTGACATGGCGTGTCGTGCGCTGGAGCAGGCGCACGCCGAGGCGTGCCTCGAGCTGCTTGACCGCGTCGGTAACGGTCGAGCGCGGCAGGCCCGTGTCTTCCGCTGCGAGGGTGAAGCTGCGGCGCTCGACAACACGGCAGAACACACGCATGGCATCGAATCTGTCCATCTTGTTTGTTCGTGTTCTCCGGATAGTGATGCCGGAGAATGCACGATTAACCGGCGCAAGAAAAGGCGCATCATCTTCTCATCGAAAACGCGCTGCGGCGTAAAAGGAGAAGAACAATGGCTTCCAACAAAGACAGCAAGGTCGCACTCGTCACCGGCGCTTCCCGCGGTATCGGCGCGGCCGTAGCCAGACGCCTCGCCAGGGAGGGTTTCACCGTCGTCGTCAACTATGCCGGCAGTGCGGCAGCGGCCGAGGACCTCGCCCGGGAGATCGAACAGGCTGGCGGCAGGGCGCTGACGGCCAAGGCGGATGTCAGCAATGCTGAAGCCGTCCGGCGGATGTTCGACGCTGCGGAAGGCGCCTTTGGCGGCGTTGATGTGCTTGTCAACAATGCCGGCATCATGATGCTGTCGCCGCTCGCCGAGACTGACGACGAAAACTTCGATAGCCAGATCGGCGTCAATCTCAAGGGCACGTTCAATACACTCAGGGAAGCGGCCCGGCGTCTGCGCGATGGCGGCAGGGTCATCAACTTTTCGACTTCGGTCGTCGGCTTGAAGCTCGAAACCTACGGCGTTTACGCCGCCACCAAAGCCGCCGTCGAAACGCTGACGGCAATCATGGCCAAGGAGATGCGCGGCCGTAACATCACCGTCAACGCCATTGCGCCCGGGCCGGTGGCGACCGATCTTTTCCTGAACGGCAAGACGGAGGAACTCATTACCCGCATGTCGAAGATGAATCCGCTGGAACGGCTCGGATCGCCCGAGGACATTGCCTCCGCAGTCGCCTTTCTCGCCGGCCCGGACGGCGGCTGGATCAATGGTCAGACACTGCGCGCCAACGGCGGCGTGATCTGATGAAGGCGCCCTCATCGCAATCATGTGATTGAAGATTGTAGGTCTCCCCCCTTACAATCGTGTGGAGAGTGCCTATAGTTGTTTTATCGCGAGAGAGTGGAGTTCCCTGACGCTCTCTCCCGAACCTCCAGAGCCTGCCGCGCCCAGTATGCGGCGCGACAGGTCCGATGTTCAAATTTTACGGCCCGTCGAAGGTTTCTCTGCCTTCCGGGCCGTCTCTGTTTTGCCACCGCGTGGCATGTTCTAGAAATCGTTCAGCTTGGCCTCGACCAGGAGCTTGACCAGCCAATCGACGAAGACGCGGACTTTGTTGCTGAGGTGGCGGTTCGGCGGATAGACCACATAGAGCGGCACCGGGTCACGGCGCCAGTCCGGCAGCACGCGGACGAGTTCGCCCCGCCGCATCGGTTCACGCGCCATGAAGGTCGGCACCTGCGCGACGCCGAGCCCCGTCAGGGCCGCGGTCAGATAGGTGCGGCTGTCATTGACCGAGGCAATGCAGCGTGGGGTCGTCTCGACCATTTCGTTGCCCCTGCGAAATTCGAAAGGCAGCGTCCGGTTGTTCTGGGCGCGGAAATAATTGACGGAGTAGTGCGTGGTCTCCAAATCCTCCGGCCGTTCGGGCATGCCGAATTTCTGAATGTAGCTCGGCGAAGCGCAGGTGATCAGCTCCATCTCCGAAACCCGCCGGGCGATCAGTGACTGATCGGTGGGCGTACCGGCCCGCAGCGCGCAATCGACGTTTTCGACCAGATAGTCTACCGTGCGGTCGCCGACCCCTAGGTCCAGACGGATATCCGGATAGCGCTGGTAGAAGTCGCAAAGTGCCGGAACGATAATGGCGTCGGCAAAAGCGCCGCTCATTTCGATGCGCAACCGCCCGCTCGGCAGGCTTTGCGAATTGGAGAGGCTGCCATCGAGTTCCTCCAGCTCGGAGATGATCTGGGCGGCGCGTTCATAATAAAGTGCGCCGTCCGTGGTCACCATGACCCGGCGCGTGGTGCGGTTCAGGAGCTTGGTGCGCAGATGCGCTTCGAGACCCTGAATGAGGTTGGTCACCGTCGCCTTGGGCATGGCGAGCATGTCGGCGGCGCGGGTGAAATTGCCCGTCTCCACGACGCGGATGAAGACGCGCATTGCCGAAAGTTGATCCATCGGTTTCAAGTCCGCAGTTTGCGTTGCACCATTATTCGAGAATCGGAACAGTGTTATCGTGATATTGCTTCTTATTCCCTGTTCTGAATAACAATATCTTTTTTATACGAAATGCAAGCGGCAGGTGTTGTGTGCCTGCGGTTGCGTGCAAAAGAGACCGGACCGATGACGGTAGAATGGAAGGACATGATGCTGGATAAGGTGGCCATCGGCCCCGTTTCCGCGCGTGTCTACCAGGGCGCCGATTACGGCAAGGGTCCGCCCATCGTGCTTTACCTGCATGGGGGCGCATTTCTCGACAGCGAAACAAATGTCGACCGGCCGGTTGCCGTCAGTCTCGCCAAAGCCGGCGCCATCGTCGCCGCCGTCGACTACAGCACGCTGTCCGGCAACCTCTTTCCGAAGGCATTGGAAGTCTCCTTCTCCGTTTTCACCTATCTCGCCAACAAGCGCGCCGCCGGTCTCGGCGACCGGAAGTCGCTGCTGTTTGTCGCCGGCGAGGAGGCGGGCGGCAATGTCGCGGCCGGAGTGGCGCTCAAGGCGCGCGATCAGATGCCGGAGGCGCTCGACGGCCAGGTACTGATTTCACCGCTGCTCGATCCCTTCATGGGCACGTCGTCGATCCGCAAGGCCGAAGCGATCGGCATGCGGCAGCGCTGGGCGGACGGCTGGAGCCATTATCTCAGCGGTGGCGGCTGCCACCCCTACGCGGCCCCCTGCCTCTGTTCGCGTCTTTCAGGCGTCGCGCCGGCGCTGATATTCACCGCGGAGGATGATCCTCTGCACGACGAAACACTTGGTTACGGTGCCCGCCTGAAAAAGGCCGGCGTCGGTGTGCGCCAGCATGTCCTTCCCGCCGGGACGGGCTGGCCCTCGATTTATGGTGGGAAATCTGGGGAGACACCCGACTGGCAGGAACACGTCAGCCGCCATTTCGGAAGTTTCCTTCAGGACGTAAGCGTCCAACCGCAATTGCATTGAAGAAGATCTGATATTTCGGCGGCCTGGGGCCGCAAGGAGAGTACTGATGACGTCCAGAAGCAAGCGCTGGGCCCTCGTGGGCGCCGGCATAGGACTTATTGCGTCCGTTTCAGGCGCTGCATTGTTTTTCGAGCTGCCGATGAGCACGACGGCTACGGCAGCTTCCGCTCCCGCGCAGCCTCCCGCCGTACCGGTGACGGTGGCCATGGTCGAAGCCCGCGACGTGACGGCCTGGGAGACCTTTTCCGGCCGTCTCGAAGCGGTCGATCGTGTCCAGGTCCGTCCCCGTGTCGAAGGCGCCATCCTTTCGGTGGCTTTCCGTGAGGGGGCGCTGGTGAAGCAGGGTGACCTGCTCTTCACCATCGATCCGGCTCCTTACCAGGCTAGCGTGGCGCAGGCTCAAGGCCAGGTCGCTTCGGCCGAAGCCAAGGTCAGCCTGGCGCAGACCGAGCTTGACCGCGGCCGCAGGCTGTCCGACAACCGCACCATCTCCCAGAGCGATCTCGATCAGCGCCAGAGCGCGCTGGCCGAGGCGCAGGCAGGACTGCGATCAGCGCAGGCTGCGTTGCAGTCGGCTCAGCTCAATCTCGATTACACTCAGGTGCGGGCGCCGGTTTCCGGCCGCATCGGCAAGATCGAGGTGACGACAGGCAACCTGGTTGCGGCCGGATCGGCTTCGCCTGCGCTGACGACACTCGTTTCGGTCGATCCGATCTATGCGAGCTTCAACGCCAGCGAAGAGATGGTGACCCGCGCTCTCGCCCAGTTGCCGCAGACGGACGGCGCTCTGCCGCCCGTCGAAGAGATTCCGGTCGAGGTCGGCACGCTCGCCGACGAAGGCACGCCGATCAAGGGCAAGCTGCAGCTGATCGACAACGAGGTCGACGCATCGAGCGGCACCATCGGCGTGCGCGCCGTCTTCGATAATCCGGGCGGACGCCTTATCCCCGGCCAGTTCGTGCGCGTGCGCATGGGCCAGCCGAAAGCTGAGAACAAGATCGTCATCAGCGACCGCGCCGTCGGCACGGACCAGGACAAGAAGTTCGTCTTCGTCGTCCACGGCGACAACAAGGTCGCATACCGGCAGGTGCAGCTCGGCGCTCTGGCTGAGGGGCAGCGGGTGGTTGAAAGCGGCCTCACCGCCGGCGAAAAGATCGTCGTCAACGGCTTGCAGCGCATCCGTCCGGGCGCCGTCGTCATTCCGCAGATGGAAGAGAAAGTCGCGACCGCGCAGTAAGACGCAGCCTTCCCCTCTCGGGGAAGGCCAATTTCCGAAATGACAGGACCCACCGGCGGCTCCCAAACCGCCGGCAAGGGACGTTGCATCCAAGTTCACCCCGGAGAGGGCTTTGATATGAACATCTCCAGATTCTTTGTTGACCGGCCGGTCTTTGCCGGCGTTCTTTCGGTCCTCATCGTGGTTGCCGGCCTGATCGGCCTGCGCGCGCTGCCGATTTCCGAATATCCCAACGTCGTGCCGCCGTCGGTCGTCGTGCGCGCCACCTATCCCGGCGCCAATCCGAGCGTCATTGCCGAAACGGTGGCGACACCGCTCGAAGAGCAGATCAACGGCGTTGAGGACATGCTCTACATGTCGAGCCAGGCGACGTCGGACGGCGTGCTCAACGTCACCGTCACCTTCAAGCTCGGCACCGACCCCGACAAGGCGCAGCAGCTCGTGCAGAACCGCGTTTCGCAGGCCGAACCGCGCCTGCCGGCGGAAGTGCGCGCGCTCGGGATCACCACAGTCAAGAGTTCGCCCGACTTCATCATGGTCGTCAACCTCGTCTCCGACGGGAACAGCCACGACATCACCTATCTTCGCAACTACGCGACCTTGAACATCAAGGATCGGCTCGCCCGCATCCCCGGCGTCGGCCAGGTGCAGGTCTTCGGCGCCGGCGATTATTCGATGCGTGTCTGGATCGACCCGCAGAAGGCCGCCGAGCATGAACTCGCCGCCAGCGACATCAGCAACGCGATCAGCTCGCAGAACGTCCAGGCCGCCGCCGGCATTATCGGCGCGTCGCCGAGTCAGCCGGGCGTCGACCTGCAGCTCAACGTGAATGCACAGGGCCGCCTGCGCACGCCCGAGGAGTTCGGCAACATCATCGTCAAGACGGGCGCCAATGGGGAGATCACCCGCCTTCGCGACGTCGCCCGCATCGAGCTTGGCGCCGCCGACTATACGCTCAGGTCGCTGCTCGACGGTAAGCCGGCCGTTGCCGTTGCCGCCCTTCAGGCGCCCGGTTCGAATGCGATCGAAATCGCCGACAATGTGCGCGCAACCATGGATCAGCTGCAATTGGCCATGCCTGAGGGCGTCAAATACGAGATCGTCTACGATACGACGAAATTCGTGCGCTCCTCGATCGAGAAGGTCATCGACACGCTGCTCGAAGCCATCGCGCTCGTCGTCCTCGTCGTCATCGTCTTCCTGCAGACATGGCGCGCGTCGATCATTCCGCTGATCGCGGTTCCGGTCTCGATCATCGGCACCTTCGCGGTCATGTATGTCTTCGGCTTCTCGATCAACGCGCTCAGTCTGTTCGGGTTGGTGCTTGCGATCGGTATCGTGGTGGACGACGCCATCGTGGTGGTGGAAAACGTCGAGCGCAATATCGAGCATGGCCTGTCGCCGCGCGCGGCCACTTATAAGGCGATGAAGGAAGTGTCCGGTCCGATCATCGCGATCGCGTTGGTGCTCGTCGCGGTCTTTGTGCCGCTCGCCTTCATCTCTGGCCTGTCGGGTCAGTTCTATCGTCAGTTCGCGCTGACGATCGCGATCTCGACCGTCATCTCGGCCTTCAACTCGCTGACCCTGTCACCGGCGCTTGCCGCCCTTCTGCTGAAGGGCCACGACGCGCCCAAGGACTGGCTCACGCGCTTCATGGACGCGATCTTCGGTTGGTTCTTCCGTGGCTTCAACCGCGTCTTCGGCGCAGGCTCGAATGCCTATGGCAAAGGTGTTGGCGGCCTGGTGTCGCGCAAGAGCATCGTCATGGTGGTCTACCTGGCGCTGGTCGGCGCGACCTACAGCATGTTCACCACGGTTCCCGGCGGCTTCGTGCCGTCGCAGGACAAGCAATATCTGATCGGCTTCGCTCAGCTGCCGGATGCCGCAAGCCTCGATCGCACGGAAGACGTCATCAAGCGCATGACCGATATCGCGCTCGCGCAGCCCGGCGTCGCCAATGCAATCGCCTTCCCCGGCCTGTCGATCAACGGCTTCACCAACTCTTCGAATGCCGGCATCGTCTTCGTGACGCTGAAGGATTTCGAGGAGCGCAAGACGCCGGATCTTTCTGGCGGCGCCATCGCCATGGCGCTGAACCAGAAATTCGGCGCAATCCAGGATGCCTTCATCGCCATGTTCCCGCCGCCGCCGGTCAACGGTCTCGGCACGACGGGCGGTTTCAAGCTGCAGATCGAGGATCGCGCAGGCTTGGGCAACCAGGCGCTCGACGAAGCGACCAAGGCAGTGCTTGCCAAGGCCTATCAGACGCCTGAGCTCGCCGGGCTGTTCTCCAGCTTCCAGATCAACGTGCCGCAGCTCTATGCCGATCTCGACCGCGCCAAGGCCGAGCAGCTCGGAGTGTCCGTCACCGACGTCTTCCAGACGCTGCAGATCTATCTCGGCTCGCTCTATGTGAACGACTTCAACGCCTTCGGCCGCACCTACAGCGTCCGTGTGCAGGCCGACGCGAAATTCCGCGCTCAGCCGGAAGATATCGGACAGCTGAAGGTTCGTTCGGCGTCGGGCCAGATGATCCCGCTTTCGGCACTTCTGAAGGTGGAGCCGAGCACGGGTCCGGAGCGGGCGAACCGCTATAACGGCTTCCTCGCCGCCGATATCAACGGCGGGCCGGCGCCGGGCTTCTCGTCCGGCCAGGCACAGGCGGCGATCGAGAAGATCCTACACGAGACGCTGCCTGCTGGCATCGACTTCGAATGGACGGACCTGACCTATCAGCAGATCCTTGCCGGCAATTCGAGCGTCGTCGTCTTCCCGCTCGCGCTGTTGCTGGTGTTCCTGGTGCTTGCCGCCCAGTATGAAAGCCTGACCCTGCCGTTGGCGATCATCATGATCGTACCTATGGGTGTCCTGGCCGCTCTGACAGGCGTCTGGCTCACCGGCGGAGATAACAACATCTTCACCCAGATCGGCCTGGTCGTCCTTGTCGGCCTATCGGCGAAGAACGCGATCCTCATCGTGGAATTCGCTCGCGAACTGGAGTTCGAGGGCCGGACGCCGCGCGAAGCCGCGGTCGAAGCCAGCCGCCTGCGCCTTCGCCCGATCCTCATGACTTCCATGGCCTTCATCATGGGCGTCGTGCCGCTCGTCGTCTCGACCGGCGCCGGCGCGGAAATGCGTGCGGCGATGGGCGTTGCGGTGTTCTCGGGCATGATCGGCGTGACTTTCTTCGGCATCTTCATGACGCCGGTGTTCTACGTGCTGCTGCGGCGGTTGACGGGCAATCGCCCGCTCATCCAGCACAAGCCGGACGAACACAAGGAGGAAGAGGCCGAGGTCATTCGGCTCGCGGCGGAATAAGCGGAATTCAACCTTCCTTTGTCGAGTAAATCGGGCGGGAACTTCGGTTCTCGCCCGTATCGTTTTTCTGGCACCCGATGAAAATGCGTTACGTTCATCAAAACGGTTGCAACCGTGGAGGAGGGGACTATCAAAGGCGGATAGCAGCTGGGAGGATCGGCGCGGGCCCCGCTGTCCGGATAAGCGAGACCGGCAAAGCCGGCGCGCTTGCGGAAGTTGCTGAGGCGGACTGCAGCGCTTCGCTTCTAAATTTCGAAGAGAAGAGTGGCCGATCGGGAGGATAATGATGACGGACCGCCAAACGAAGAAACGCCGCCTGCGTTCGCAGGATTGGTTCGACAATCCCGATCATATCGACATGGCGGCGCTCTATCTCGAGCGTTTCATGAATTACGGCATCACCCCGGAAGAGCTGCGCTCGGGCAAGCCGATCATCGGGATTGCCCAAAGCGGCAGCGATCTAACGCCCTGCAACAGAGTGCATATCGAGCTCGCCAAGCGCGTGCGCGACGGCATTCGCGACGCAGGCGGAATACCGATCGAGTTTCCGACACATCCGATCTTCGAGAACTGCAAGCGTCCGACCGCCGCCCTCGATCGCAATCTTGCCTATCTCGGCCTCGTCGAAATCCTCTACGGCTATCCACTCGACGGTGTCGTGTTGACCACCGGCTGCGACAAGACCACGCCTTCGGCGATCATGGCTGCTTCGACGGTCGATATTCCGGCTATCGTGCTTTCCGGCGGTCCGATGCTCGATGGCTGGCACGAAGGCGAACTGGCCGGTTCCGGCACCGTCATCTGGCGGATGCGGCGGAAATATGCGGCAGGCGAGATCGATCGGGAGGAGTTCCTGCAGGCAGCGCTCGACTCGGCTCCGTCCGTTGGCCACTGCAACACGATGGGCACAGCCTCAACGATGAATGCGCTGGCGGAAGCACTCGGCCTGTCGCTCACCGGCTGTGGCGCCATCCCGGCCGCCTACCGCGAGCGGGGGCAGATGGCCTACCGCACCGGACGGCGCGCCGTCGAGATCGTGTTCGAGGATCTGAAGCCATCGGATATCCTGACGCGGGCTGCTTTCCTCAATGCGATCCGCACCAATTCGGCGATCGGCGGCTCGACCAATGCGCAGCCGCATCTGGCTGCGATGGCCAAGCATGCCGGCGTCGAACTTTATCCCGATGATTGGCAGGTGTACGGCTTCGATATCCCGCTTTTGGCCAATGTCCAGCCAGCGGGCGCCTATCTCGGTGAGCGCTACCACCGCGCCGGCGGCACGCCGGCGATCATGTGGGAGCTGCTGCAGGCCGGAAAACTCGACGGCGATTGTCGCACGGTGACGGGGAGGACGATGGCCGAGAACCTCGACGGTCGGCAGGCCAGCGACCGCGAGGTCATTCGGCCATTCGACCAACCGCTGAAGGAGCGGGCGGGCTTCCTCGTTCTCAAGGGCAATCTCTTCGATTTCGCGATCATGAAGATGAGCGTCGTCTCGGAGGATTTCCGCCAGCGCTATCTTCTGGAACCCGGGCGGGAAGGTGTCTTCGAGGGCAAGGCGGTGGTTTTCGACGGTTCCGAGGATTATCACAAGCGCATCAACGACCCCGAACTCGGCATCGACGAGGATACCATCCTCGTCATCCGCGGCGCGGGGCCGCTCGGCTGGCCGGGATCGGCCGAGGTCGTCAATATGCAGCCGCCGGATCATCTGTTGAAGCGTGGCATTCGCAGCCTGCCGACAATCGGCGACGGGCGTCAGTCGGGCACCGCCGACAGTCCGTCGATCCTCAATGCATCACCGGAAAGCGCTGCCGGGGGCGGCCTCGCCTGGCTTCGCACCGGCGATATCATCCGCATCGACTTCAACCAGGGGCGCTGCGACATGTTGGTCGACGACGCGGAGATCGAGCGGCGCAGGAGCGACGGTATTCCGCCGGTGCCGGCGGATGCCACGCCGTGGCAGCAGATCTACCGCCGCTCGGTGACGCAGCTGTCGGATGGCGCGGTTCTGGAAGGTGCGTCGGAGTTTCGCCAGATCGCGAAAAACCCGCCACGGCACAACCATTGATTCTGGCGCAGGGCAGCGATAGTGGCTAATTTCCGCTGAAATGCTTCCTGTCCTCCGGGTTGAGTACGCGAGAGATTTCGGCGCGACATTTATCCGCGCCGGAAGTTATTGGGCGCCAAGTAATTTTCTTGAGCTTGCAACGGCATTGTTTCATGGTAATGCGGAAACGAAGCTTACTGCATTGCATCGAAAACGATTATACGCGTGGTCAAGACCATCGGCGCGGCTTCTCCATCGTTCGTCCGGTGCGATCGGTGGCGGTGATCTGAAAATTGCTTTGCCGTTGGCGGGATCGACTTGCGGGACATTCAATCTGGGAAGGTCGCATGAATTCGGAATTTGCCGTTCGTTCGATGCGGCCCGGCGAATTGGAACTCGTGCTCGAATGGGCGCGTCAGGAGGGGTGGAATCCGGGTCTCGACGATTCGCTTGCATTCCTCGAAGCCGATCCGTCGGGATTTTTCGTCGGCTCTATCGGTGAAGTCCCCGTCGGCTCGATCTCGGTCGTCAAATATGGCGACAGCTTCGCCTTTCTAGGCCTCTACATCGTCCACCCGGATTTCCGCGGCAAGGGTTACGGCAAGGCGATCTGGGAAGCGGGAATTGCCACGGCGGAAGGCCGGACGATCGGTCTCGACGGCGTTGCCGCGCAGCAGGGGAACTATCGCAAGGCCGGCTTCGAGCCCGCCTATTCCACCATTCGTTACGGCGGTGTTGCCTCCTCTTTGCCGGCCTCCACGCTTGTCGCGCAGCCGGTGCTGGATTCACGCCTGGAAGGGCTGCAGCGTTATGATGCGGCGATCTTTCCGCAGCCGCGGGATGCCTTCCTCGCCGCCTGGTGCACCAGCCGCAAGGGGCGGCGTACGGCCGTAGTCCGCAAAAGCCACAAGATCCGCGGTTACGGCACGATTCGCCGCTGTTACGAGGGCTACAAGATCGGCCCGCTTTTCGCCAACGATGCAGACAGCGCCGCGGCACTGCTTGCCGGATTGATCCCCGAGGCAAAGGGCGCTCAGATCTTCATCGATATCCCCGCCGACAATCGCGAGGCGATTGCACTTGCCGAAGGCATGGGTCTTCAGCCGGTGTTCGAGACCATGCGGATGTATCGAGGACCCGCCCCGGCGATCCCGCTGAAACACGTCTTCGGCGTGACGACGCTGGAGCTTGGTTAAGCCTAATCCACGGGGGAGGCGGGCACGGTTGGAGCGGACGCTTTCGGCCGGCCCTTTTCGGCGATTGCGATGCCGCCGAGCGTCAGCATCAGCGCTACCATATGGAAGGACTGAAGCCTTTCTCCGATCAGTACGACGGAAAGCAGTGTTCCGAATACCGGCACGAGATTGATGAAGAGACCGGCGCGGTTGGCGCCAATAGCCTCAACGCCTTTGATATAAAGGATCTGCGCCAGCAATGAGGGAAAGATCGCGGTATAGAAGGTGATGCTCCAGCCGGCCTGGTCAGGCCACTGCGCAGCGCCGCGGCCGATCTCCCAGAGAAGCAGCGGCAGCGAGGTCAGCATGGCGGCGAGGGCGGGGAAGGCCATTAGCGTGCGCCAGTCGACCGGCGGTTTCCAGCGCAGGAAAATCGTGTAGAGCGAATAGGCGGCAATAGCGATCAGCATCAGCCCGTCGCCGCGGTTAAGCTGCAGCTGCAGCAGCGTGGCGAGGTCGCCATGGGCGGCGGTCAGCGCCACGCCCATCAGCGTCATGCCGAAGCCGAGACATTGCGCCAGCGAGATGCCAGTGCGGAAAAAGAAAAAATTCAACAGGAAGATCAGCATCGGAATGCCGGCTTGCTCGATGGCGACGTTGATCGCCGTTGTATATTGCACCGCCGAATAGAGCATGGCGTTGAAGAGTGTATAGCCAATGGCGCCGTAGCAAAGAAGCAGCGGCAGGTTTTTCCTCGCCACAGGCCAATCCTTCTTCAGTTGCGGCACAGATATAATGGCGATGAACGCGACGGCGAGGAACCAGCGCAGAAAGGTCAGCATCATTGGGCTGATATGGCCGACCGCGAGTTTGCCGGCGACGGAGTTGCCGCCCCAGCAGAGGGTGGCGATGACGAGGCAGATATAGGCCGTGGCTTGCAAGAGCGTTCTTCCTCGTCTTCTTGCGATCGAAGTTCGGATTTTTCCCAGGGGAAATAGACTGCCGGCTGCTGATTTGTCACGTAAAAAGCCCAATCGTCTGTGACAACAGGGTCGCTTTCCCAAAAACAAAGCTTTATAGATGCGCGGGTTTGAGCAGGTGCGCGGTTTTCCGCCGGTAACAGGAAGAGTTGGATGACGAACGTAGTCGTGGTCGGTTCGCAATGGGGTGACGAAGGCAAGGGCAAGATTGTCGATTGGCTTTCGGAACGTGCGGATATTGTCGTGCGCTATCAGGGCGGCCACAATGCCGGCCATACGCTCGTCATCGACGGCACGAGCTATAAGCTCTCGCTGTTGCCCTCCGGCGTCGTGCGTCCCGGCAAGATGGCGGTGATCGGCAACGGCGTCGTCGTCGATCCGCATGCGCTGATCGCTGAGATCGGCCGACTGGAGGCGCAGGGCGTGACGGTTACGCCTGACAATCTGCGCATCGCCGACAATGCGACGCTCATCCTGTCGCTGCATCGCGAGCTCGACGCGATGCGCGAGGATGCCGCGTCCAACAGCGGCACCAAGATTGGCACGACGCGCCGCGGCATCGGTCCGGCCTATGAGGACAAGGTCGGCCGCCGCGCCATCCGGGTCATGGATCTCGCCGATCTCGACAGTCTTTCCGGCAAGGTCGACCGTATCCTGACGCATCACAATGCGCTTCGCCGCGGCCTCGGCGTCGCCGAGATCAGCCACCAGGCGATCATGGACGAGCTCACCTCGATCGCCGATCGGGTGCTGCCGTTCCGCGACACGGTCTGGCTTTTGCTTGATAGGGAGCGCCGCAAGGGCGCCCGCATCCTGTTCGAAGGTGCGCAGGGCAGCCTGCTCGACATCGATCACGGCACCTATCCTTTCGTGACCTCCTCCAACACCGTGGCCGGCCAGGCGGCGGCCGGTTCCGGCATGGGGCCAGGCTCGCTCGGCTATATCCTCGGCATCACCAAGGCCTATACGACACGCGTCGGCGAAGGCCCGTTCCCGACGGAGCTGACCGACGAAATTGGCCAGTTCCTGGGTGAGAAGGGGCATGAGTTCGGTACCGTGACAGGGCGCAAGCGCCGCTGCGGCTGGTTTGACGCGGCACTGGTGCGTCAGTCGGTTGCGACCAACGGCATTACTGGCATCGCGCTTACGAAGCTCGATGTGCTCGACGGTCTCGAGGAACTGAAGATCTGCGTCGGTTATATGCTCGACGGCGAACAGATTGATCATCTTCCCGCAAGCCAGGGAGCGCAAGCTCGGGTCGAACCGATCTATGTCACGCTTGAGGGATGGAAGGAATCGACCGTCGGCGCCCGCAGCTGGGCGGATCTTCCGGCACAGGCGATCAAATATGTTCGCCAAGTCGAGGAACTGATCGGGGCGCCGGTCGCGCTCCTTTCCACCAGCCCGGAGCGGGACGACACGATACTTGTGACCGATCCGTTTGAGGATTAAGGTCACGGCCCACTGTGGAGGACAGTTCGGCAGAAGGCCGGACTTCTTGAGAAAGTAAGAATGGCGGATTTTATTGCAGTTATTCGGCGGGCCGTCGACGGCCTGGCTGAAAACACCCCCGAGATGCGGGTGAAAGTCTACGAACGTGCTCGCGGCGCAGTGCAGCGGCAGCTCGAGAACATGAAGCCGCGTCCGCCGGAAGCCATGCTGCAACGCCAGCTCGAAAAGCTCGAGGCCGCCATCCGCGAAGTGGAGGCTGAACACTCCGAAGCGCTGCCCCTCGAGGAGACGGTCGGCGCCGGTGCTGCGCCGGAAACCTTGGAAGAACAAGCGGTTCCTGACGAAAGCACCTTGCCGCCTACGCCCCAGGCGGCTGTGGGCGAGCCGACCGGTGAAGTCGATGCGGTATCGCCGACGGCCGAGGCCGTCCACGAGCCCGATCACTTGGAAGCCGACACACTGCAGGAAACTGAGGAAGAGGTCGCGGCCGAGGAAGCCCCTTTCGCCGAACCTGAGCCCGAACAAACACCTGTTTCCGCTGAGACAGCTGCACCCGTCGAGACCTATTGGCATCCCTCGCATGAGGAGGAGGCTCCGGCCGAGGAATGGCATGCCGGCGAGGCGCGTGACGTCGCCTCCGAAGAAATGCAGCCGGAACATCACGGCTTCGAAACGCCACCTGCCGATCATTCCTACGAGGAAGCCGACGAGCATCGTGCCGATGAAGAGCATCCCGTGGAGGGCGAGGAGATCGCGGCCGAACCGGCGATGGCGGAAAGCCATGAGCCCAAGGCCGAGGCGGCTTACGAGCCCATCGAGTCGTTTCAGCCGATCACACGCGGCCTAGAGCATGCATCCAACCGGCTCGTGGAGCCGGTCGCCGATTTCAATCGTGCCCAGGAATTCGTCGAACACAGCCGCGAGGAGCCGCTGCAGGCGGATGCTGCGGGACATTTCGATCCTGTCTGGGCCGAGCCTGCCGTCGAGACGCCGGCTCCGGCGCCCAAGGATGCGGAGACCGAATGGGCCGAAGAGGAGCTCCGGCAATATTCGGAAACGGTGCCGGTTACCGCCGACGCTTCGGCGCGTGCCTTCGAAGACGTGATATCGAGCCTCGAAAAAATGGCGCCCGCCGCTGTCATGCCGGCCGCTAAGGAAGCTTTTTCCTGGGAGAAGGCTGCCTTCGACGATCTGCCGCCGATCGAGGCGGGCACCGACAAGAAGACGCCGGTGTCCTCGCATTTCGACGACGTTGATATTTTTGCGGAGGTGCACGACGGTAAACCTACGCCCCCCGCCGGCGCGCCGAGCGAGGCATGGCGCGAAGCGAAGGCGCTGCGCGGCTATGACCGCCGCGGCCCGATCGCCACTGACGATGACGACGCCAACCCGGCGATGGATATCGATCAGATCGTCGCCTCGAAGCTGCAGGGCAAGAATTTCCGCATGGAACCGAAGCGCCGCCGCTTCGGCATCGGCACGATCATTACTCTTCTCTTTGCGCTTATCCTGATCGGTGGCGGCGCCTATGCCGGCTGGGTGAACAGAGAAGCGCTGGTGGCGATGGTCGATGGGCTTGTCAGTTCGGCACCGTCGCAGGCTACGAGGAACGAGGCGGCAACGACGCCGGCGGGCTCCGAGACGCCGGCTCAGCCCGCGCCGACGCCAGCCCAGCCAGCCGCACCGGAAGCACAGAATACGCCGCCGGCGCCGGCACAGCCTAACCAGCAAGTGGCGTCCTTGAACAATGACGGCGCGGCGGCCAATTCCAAATTCACGCAACGACTGCTTTCCGACGGGACCGAAGTCGACAGCGGCCCGGCGACGGTGCCGGGAACGCCGACGGCTGAAGGAAAATCGGTGGCCGAGCAGAACGTCGCGGCGGCGGATACGCCGGCGGCCAGTGCGCAAGGCGATGCGGCCCCGCCCGAAACGCTGACGCCGAACGGTCCTGCGGCATCGCCGCAGCAGGCTGCGCCGGTTGGTTCGTCGGAAAAAATGTTCCTCTATGAGGAGCGTATCGGCCAGAGCTCGCCGACGGCGATCGAGGGAACGGTCGTCTGGACCGTCCAGCACGAGGCTGGCCAGGAAGGCCGGCAGGAGGCGACGGTACAAGGCAATGTCACCGTTCCCGAGCGCAACCTCTCGGCTCTCGTCACCTTCAAGCGCAATTCCGATCCGTCGCTTCCGGCGAGCCATCTCGTCGAGATCGTCTTTTCGGTGCCGCCCAATTTTGAAGGCGGCAGCATCGAAAGCGTCCAGCGCATCTCGATGAAGCGCACCGAGCAGGATCGCGGCGATGCGCTGATCGCGGTTCCGGCCAAGATCACGGATGATTTTCACATGATCGCGCTCAACGACTATCCCGATGCGCGCAAGGCCAATCTCGATCTGCTGTCGACCCGCAACTGGATCGATATTCCGATCACCTACCGCAACGGCCGCCGTGCGCTGCTGACGATGGAGAAGGGTGGTACGGGAACGGATGCCTTCAATACAGCCATCAAGGAATGGACTGCACTCGGGGATGTCTCGACGAGCCAGTGAGTGGGTTCTCAGTGCGTTGTGCCACCGGCCCCTCTCATCCGCCTGCCGGCACCTCGCCGCGGGGGAGAAGGGAGTCGTGGCAGCATCCTGTCTGCTTAATGCATTCCTTTTGGAAATGAGGGCGAGCAGCTTGCTTCTCCTCTTCTCCCCAGAGGGAGAAGGTGGCCCGAAGAGTCGGATGAGGGGGCTGCACGGCACGCCCTTCAACGTCCTTCCTGCCGGCATCGCCCGCCACAAAACAAAAACGCCACCTCCCGCATCCGGAAGGTGGCGTTTCCAACTGTCAGTTCAGTTCTATCAGGCCGTGGCTTCGACGACGCGAATGGCCTTGGCGCGTTCCAGCGCTTCCTTACGGACAGCATCCTGCACCTTTTCAAAGGCGCGGACTTCGATCTGGCGGACGCGTTCGCGACTGATGTCGAACTCGGCCGAGAGATCCTCCAGCGTCACCGGATCCTCGGCAAGGCGGCGGGCTTCGAAGATGCGGCGCTCGCGTTCGTTCAGAACACTCATCGCTTTCGCCAGCATGCGCCGGCGGGTTTCGAGCTCATCCTGTTCGATCAGCACGTCTTCCTGACTGTCGTGGTCGTCCACAAGCCAGTCCTGCCATTGACCGCTGTCGCCTTCGGCCGCCTTGATCGGCGCGTTCAGCGAAGCGTCGCCGGAGAGACGGCGGTTCATCGAGATGACCTCCTCCTCCGAGACGTTCAGCTTGGTGGCGATTTCCGAGACGTGCTCCGGCTTCAGGTCGCCGTCGTCGATCGCCTGGATGCGGCCCTTCAGCCGGCGCAGGTTGAAGAACAGGCGCTTCTGGTTGGCCGTCGTGCCCATTTTCACCAGCGACCACGACCGCAGGATATATTCCTGGATCGAGGCCTTGATCCACCACATGGCGTAGGTGGCGAGGCGGAAGCCGCGTTCGGGATCGAATTTCTTGACGGCCTGCATCAGACCGACGTTGCCTTCGGAGACGACTTCGCCAATCGGCAGGCCGTAGCCGCGATAGCCCATCGCGATCTTCGCGACGAGGCGAAGATGGCTGGTGACGAGCTTATGGGCAGCGTCGCGGTCGCCATGCTCGGCATAACGCTTGGCCAGCATATATTCCTGCTGCGGCTCCAGCATGGGGAACTTGCGGATTTCGTCCAGATAACGGTTGAGACCGGCTTCGCCGGCGGTAATGGACGGCAAGGTATTTCGGGCCATATTGCACCCTCCTAAAGTGAATTCCGGTTCCCGATGGAAACGCGCCCCCGCGTTAAAAGGCGAACCGGGACGTGCGGCTTTTGTTCCAAGCCCGCACTAAGTCTATATACAGATAAGTATGGCGAAACGGCGGTTCAAGGTGCTGCTCACGCAGGTGTGAGGCGGCGAGAGCGGTATCCCGGACCGCCTTTATCGTCGCAAAGCTTCGACCAGCTTCATCATATCGTCCGGCAGCGGTACCTCGAAATGCATGAGTTCGCCGGTGCGGGGATGCTCGAATTGCAGCATGAAGGCATGCAGTGCCTGACGGCCGAAACCGTTGACGATCTTGCGGATTTCTTCGGGCAGAAGATTGGCCTTGGTCCTGAAGCCGGCGCCATAAACGGTGTCGCCAACGAGCGGATGACCGATATGGGCCATGTGCACGCGGATCTGATGGGTGCGACCGGTTTCCAAGTGGCACTCGACCAGCGAAGCGAGCGCGGTCGCGTCAGGGTTTTCCTGGAAGCGCTCGATTACTTCGTAGTGGGTGATCGCCGCGTCCGCATCCTGGCTGTCGGGGCGCTTGACGGCCCGGCGGGTGCGGTCGCCGGTGGCGCGGCCGAGAGGCGCATCGATTGTTCCCGACAGAGTGCGGGGACGGCCCCAGACGACTGCCCGATAGGCCCGCTCCAGCGGCATGGTGCGGCCGTGGTCGGCAAATTGAAGCGAGAGGTGGCGATGGGCGACGTCGTTCTTGGCGACGACCATAACGCCTGTCGTGTCCTTGTCGAGACGATGGACAATGCCGGGGCGGCGCACGCCGCCGATGCCTGAGAGCGTATCGCCGCAATGATGGATCAGCGCGTTGACCAGCGTTCCTGTCCAGTTGCCAGAGCCGGGATGGACGACCAGACCTGCCGGTTTCGATATGACGATAAGGTCATCGTCTTCATGCAGGATGTCGAGCGGGATATCTTCGCCCTTTGGGGTCGGGTCTTCAGGCTCGGGCAGGGTGATCTCGAAACTGTCGCCGACGCGCACCTTGCGCTGCGGATCGGTAACCTGCTCGCCTCTCAAAGAAACCAGCCCCTCCTTGATCAGCGCCTTGATGCGGCTACGGGAAAAATCCTCACCGACCTGCGCCGTCAGCCAGGCGTCGAGCCGGCCTTCGGCGGTTTCATCGGCGGTCAGGACTTTTCTAATGCCGGCTGCTTGTTTAAAGGGGTCGCTCAAGACGCTTCTTCTCCGACGCATTTTTAGAACGGAACGCACAGATGACAGCAATCGAGCCAGACGACCAGGAAGAGAAGCCCCTTGATCCGGCGATGGAAAGTGTCCGGCGCAAGATGGTCCGCCTGCAGATTGTTTCCGGCGCCATCATGTTCGTCAGCCTTATGGCGGTCTTCGGCGCTGTTGTCTACAAGACGATGCGCGAGCCCAAGGAGACCGCGTCCGCTGCCGCAGCCTCCGGCGTGCCTGCGGATGCACCGCTTGCGGCGAGCCTCTCCCTGCCTATCGGGTTCAAGGTGCAGTCCACCTCGTTTTCGGCGGGACAGATGCTGTTCTATGGAGAAACGGTTGAAGGCACGAGGAAGGCCCTGGTATTCGATCTGAGGACCGGCCGCACGGTCGCCGACGTCACCGTCGGGGGAAATTGAGGCGGGATGGTCGCCCCGATCGTCATCGACAGCGCCAACGATCCACGCATCGCCGAGTTTCGCGATATAAGAGAGCGTGACCTGACGGGCCGGGAAAACCGCTTTATCGCCGAAGGCACTGTCGTGCTGCGCATGCTCGCCGAGGCGCATGCGGCACGTCGCGGCTTCTCGGCCGAGAAAATCCTGCTGCTGCGCAATCGCGTCGACGGCCTGCAATCCATCCTGGAACGGTTTCCGGCTAGTGTGCCGGTTTATGTCGCCGAGGCCGAAGTGCTCGACGCTGTCGTCGGCTTTCATCTGCATCGCGGCGTTCTCGCCCTTGGAAAGCGAGAGGACTGTGGCGAGGCGGCACTTCTCGACGCATTGCCGGAACGGGCGCTGGTGCTGGTCGGCTGCGGCATTTCCAACCACGACAATGCCGGCTCGATGTTTCGCAATGCTGCTGCCTTCCGGGCAGATGCCGTGTTGCTCGACGAAACCTGCTGCGATCCGCTCTATCGCAAGGCGTTACGTGTGTCGGTCGGCTCGGTGCTTAGCGTTCCGCACCGGCGCGGCGGCAAGGCGCTGGACCTGCTCCTGACGCTTGCCCAACGGGGCTTTGCCATCTGGACGCTTTCGCCGCACGGAAAGACCGACATCCGCGCCATTCCCGCTGCGGCACGCATGGCGCTCGTCATCGGCACGGAGGGGGAGGGCTTGCCGGAGGCGCTGCTGGCGCGTTTTCAGAGCGCGCGCATTCCCCAATCGGACGAGCTCGATAGTCTCAACGCGGCAACTGCGACAGGGATCGCATTGTTTTCCATGGCCTCCGCCATGGGGCGGCTATGAGCTTTAACGCAGCGGATTGGCGATGATGGCGGCCGCCCTGTCTGCAAGACTGACGCGATCGCTCGGATTTTTGTTGCCGGCATCCGGCAGTAGCGCGCGGATCGGCGACGAAGGGCCTTCGTTGAGTGCGGTCAGCGCCACCATGTTGGCGGCGATCGAGGCGATCTCCTCGCGGATCGCGCCATCGCGTCCGGTGACGGATTTTGCCTTCTGCAAGCGTTCGGCAAGGGCGGCGCTGCGCTTGCGGACATCCTCGCCTATCTCAGCCGCCACAGCGGCCATGTCGAGCACGGATGTGGTCGTGTCTTCGACTGTCAGTTCCGTCGGTAGTTCCGCAGCTATCTTGGCCAGGCCGGCGTCGCGCAGCACCCGGTTGATCTTGCGGATCTCGGCATTGGCGGCTTTCAACTGCTCCTTCAACTTGGCGATCTCCTGCTGACGGCGGGCGAGCTGCGTTTCCTTCTCGGAGGCGGAAGCACTTTCGCGCGCAGCCTTGTCCTCCAGGCGGATCACCAAATGCTGCTGCTGCGTCAGTTTCTGCTCGACATCCCTAGCCCGCTTCTGCAGCAAGTTGACGTCCTGGCGCAAGGTGTCGCGTTCGTCGCGCAGCGCGTTGGCGCGGAATTTCAGGCTTTCCGCTTCGGTCTCACGCGCGGCGAGATCGATTCTCAGCCCGTCGGCCTGTTCGCTGAGTTTGCTCAGCCGCGTCCGCATTGCCGTCAGTTCGGCCTCCTTGTTGGCGGCGGATTGTTCGGCAATATGCAGATTGGTCTTCAGCTGGCTGATATAGCTCTCATCCTTGCGCAGGTGCGAGCGCTGCTCGGCCGCCTCGACGTGCATCTCGCCGATCTGGGCCTGCAATTCGCCAATCTCGGCGGCGAGCCTGCCGGCATCGACGGCGAGCGCGTCGTGGCGCAGCTGGAGAGACAGGGATTTCTCGCGCTCACGCAGAAGGTCCTGGGTGGTGCGGGCATTTTCGGCGGCATGAAGCGCGCGCACCATATCCTTCTGGGCGCGAACCTCCTGCGGGCTCAGGGGCATTGTCGCCTTCAGGCGGTTCTCGGTATACCAGACAATGCGGCGGTGAACGGCCGGTGAAACCAGAAAGACGAGGAAGGCCGCAGTCAGGAAGCCCAATCCGAACAAGAGAGCGTATTCGATCACGGCGCGACCATCGGTTCGACAGTTAATGCGGGGTCAGCCGCGATGATTAAAGAGGCATGGCACGCATGGCAAGGCCGCCGATGCCGGCGCCTGCCGATTCCTGCCGCTTTACGGCCTCAGAAGGGGTTCCAGGTCGGCGCTTGGGTGATCTTGAGATAACCCACATTGACCCCGAGGCGGGCGCCGACGCCGGTGCGGATCGGCACAACCAGCACGTCATTGTTTTTCAGCACCGTCATGCCGAAGCCGGCGATCACATAGGCCGAGCCGCTGACGCCGCCGAAGCGGGCATAGATGCCGTCGATGGAGGGCAGGTCGTAAACCAGCATCATGACGCGCGAACCCTGGCCGCCGTAATCGATGCCGAGAGACGGGCCCTGCCAGTAGAGCGGATGCTCGCCGGCGTTCTTGGTGTTGAGTTGGCCCTCGCCGTAGGTGAGACCGGCGATGAAGGCGCCGCCGCCTTCCTGCCCGAGAATATAACCGTTCGGCAGGCCGTATTTCTGGAAGGCGCTCTCGACCACCTTGGCAAGGCCGCCACTGGCGGAGCCGAAGAAGGAGTGGCCGGTATCGATGATTTCCTGCATCGTATACTGCCCGTTGTTCTGGGCGGCGGCCGGCGCGGCAATCACCAGCGAGGAGAAGACGAGGGCCGAAAGCAACCTCCAGAAGCCAATGAATCGGTGCGGAAATCGAGGGCGCATGATGTCATCCGTTCGTCGTTTGGCTGGAGCGGGCACCCGCTCGCGTCGATTGCTGCATTTTGCGCCGATGATCTTAACAATCGGTTTACCAAATATGGTGTCATTATGGCACCGAATACGATCGCAAACTTCGCGCAATTTTGATGAAGCATATTTGCGGGCGCGATGAGATTGCCGCCTTTCAGGAGACGATGATGTCCAAGAACCCGAACCTCACCCTGTCCGGCCCGGATCTGGCCGCGCTTCTCTGCAGCCGCGTTTGCCACGACGTCATCTCGCCCGTCGGCGCGATCAACAACGGCCTGGAACTCTTGGATGAAGGCGGCGCTGATTCCGATGCAATGGATCTGATCCGCACCAGTGCGCTCAACGCCTCGGTCCGTTTGAAATTCGCGCGCCTCGCCTTCGGCGCCTCCGGTTCCGTCGGCGCCTCGATCGATACCGGCGAGGCCGAGCGGGCCGCGAAGGATTTTGCACTCGCCGAGAAGAAGACCGAGGTGATCTGGAATGGACCGCGTGCCATCGTCGCCAAGAACCGCGTCAAGCTGCTGCTCAACCTCTTCCTCGTCGCCTATTCGGCGATTCCGCGCGGCGGGGTGCTCGAGGTAACGCTCGAAAATCCCGAATTCGACGCCAAGTTCACGCTGACGGCGAAAGGCAAGTTGATGCGTCTGCCGCCGAAATTCGTCGAGATATCGACGGGCACGATCGAGGAAGCGATCGACGCCCATTCGATCCAGCCGTACTACGCCGTGCTTCTGGCCGAGGAGTGCGGAATGACGCTTGACCACAGCGCAAGCCCGGACGAACTGGTGTTTACGGCGACGGTTGCTGCGGTCTGATTTTCGGGTGCAGCAGCATGCACTCGCCCGTCTGGTAACGATTCCTTAGCCTGATGGACCTATTCTCTTAGGTTGTGGAAGACCCCTCGTTACGACGAATGCGGGGAAAGGAGTAGTCATGCAAAGGTTCATGATCACCGATAATTCGGATATTGTCCGTAAGGTCGGCAAGCGCATTCTCTCCGAACTCGACTTTCTCGTCAGCGAGGCCTCCAATGCCGCCGAGGCGCTGCAGCGCTGCCAGACAGAGTTGCCGGAATACCTGATCGTCGATTCCGGCATGGAAGGTGCGCTCGAGCTCATCGCGGCCATCCGCGCCATGGACGGCGGCAAAGAGGTCAAGATCTATTACTGCGTTATCGAGGCGGATCTAAAGAAGCTGATGGCGGGTAAACGAGCCGGCGCCACCGATTTCCTGCTGAAGCCGTTCGATCGTAAGATCCTAACCGCGGTTTTCGGAAACCGCGCGATTGCTGCCTGACAGCAGCTTTCTTCCCGGCCGCATCGGCAGTCCCTGAGCATAGTGCCGAAAGCGCCGCCGGGCTCCGGCTGACGCTGCGCTTTTCCTTGACAACAGCCTATTCGACCAGATCAAGCGGGCTTCCTCTAATGCGACGGCAGCGCCGGCGGTACAAACGAAAAATCCCGCCGAAAGGGCGGGATTTCATCATCCGATAAGGGGGATCGGAAGATCAAGCGGTTTCCGCATATTCCGTGCCATCCGGCTCGCGAAGAACGTAACCACGGCCCCAAACGGTTTCGATGTAGTTGGCGCCGCCGGCGGCGTTGGCGAGCTTCTTGCGCAGCTTGCAGATGAAGACGTCGATGATCTTAAGTTCCGGCTCGTCCATACCGCCGTAAAGGTGGTTCAGGAACATTTCCTTGGTGAGCGTGGTGCCCTTGCGAAGCGACAGCAGCTCCAGCATCTGATATTCCTTGCCCGTCAGGTGGACGCGCTGGCCTCCGACTTCGACGGTCTTGGCGTCAAGATTGACGATCAACTCGCCGGTCATGATGACCGACTGGGCGTGACCCTTGGAGCGGCGAACGATAGCGTGGATGCGTGCGACCAGTTCGTCCTTGTGGAACGGCTTGGTCATGTAGTCGTCGGCGCCGAAGCCGAGGCCGCGAACCTTGTCCTCGATGCCTGCCATGCCCGACAGAATGAGGATCGGTGTCTTGACCTTGGAAAGCCGGAGAGTGCGGAGCACTTCATATCCGGACATGTCGGGCAGGTTCAGATCGAGAAGGATGATGTCGTAATCATACAGCTTGCCCAGATCGACGCCTTCTTCACCGAGATCGGTGGTGTAAACATTAAAACTCTCTGATTTGAGCATCAATTCGATGCTCTGCGCCGTAGCGCTGTCATCCTCGATTAGAAGTACCCGCATAATTATCCCCTTTACCGCCGCCGAAAGGTGGTCTGGCCCCCAACACGCTACCCGAACAAGCTACGTGATTTGGAAGCTGCCACGAAATGGTTAACAAATTCTAATTCACTCTGGCAAGGAGTATCGAATTTATTAAATAATTTTTCCATTTCTCTGTTTTCCAATAGGAATCTCAAAAAGGCGTTCCTCAACTTCAACATTAGGAAACAGCGCTAAGTGATTCATCCGACTCGCCAATGAAAAGGTTCGAACTTCATGCCGTGGCATTTACCGACCCTTAAATCATCGGGCCTATCATTAACGATGCCCGTAAACGAAAGGTTACCAGCGGTAGGTTTTTGTTAATATCGCAGGAAATTTTTTAGCAAACCGTGTCAAAGCGGCGCGCAGGGCGGTTTCAAGTTGAGCCGGGGTCTCGCATCACGGGAGTAATGCGTATGAAGTCGCGAGAAAGTCTCGTTCGCCTGAAAGAGTTTCAGGTGAACGAAAAACGACGTCAATTGCAGCAATTGCAGATGATGATGTCCGAATTCGAACGGATGACGAAGGATCTGGAGAGCCAGATCGTCGTCGAGGAAAAGAAGTCCGGTATATCCGACCCGAATCACTTTGCTTATCCGACCTTCGCCAAGGCCGCGCGTCAGCGGGCCGACAACCTGCAGGTTTCAATCAAGGAACTGAAGATGCAGGAAGAGGCGCTGGAATTGGCGCTTGAGGAGATGCAGGCGGAATTTGCAAGGGCGACGGCGCTGGAAGAACGTGACAGCGGCGCCCGCGCCGCCAGGGCCTAAGAGAAAATGCGGGCGCCGGCGTCGGCGCCCCGGGAATCGCCAGAGAGAAGCCATGTATGACTGGGCGTGCCGTCCGTCATACATGGCTTTTGGTGTTTCCCTTGTTTTGCGTCCGCACGCCGCCGCTCCACGCGACGACCGCTTCAAGCGTCGCGAATCAGTTCACGACATCTTGCCATTCCGGATGACGTTCTGCCTGCGCCTTGAAGAACGGGCAGAGCGGAATGATCTTCCAACCGCCGGCGCGGGCCGCTTCCACCCCGTGAAGCGCCAATGCCTGGCCGACACCCTTGCCACGTAAAGCGTCGGGAACGGCCGTGTGATCGATGATGACGAGCTTCGGCGACGCACGTGAATAGGTCATCTCCGCCTCGTGCCCCTCGACATCCACGGCATAACGGCCGCCGGATGCGCCTTCCTCATTTCGGATATCCATCGTCTTTCCTCGTACACAGATATTTATCGCAGCCGACGGTGACACGGCGGCGCGGTCGTGCCAAGCGGGTGGAACAGTTCCTCAGGGAGACGCAGTGTTCATGAAAAATGTCGGATCGGCGCGAGGTCTTTGGGAATGAGCGCGCTTTCGATCGTCCGCCCTGCTCTTCTCGTAGCAGCGCCGTTCCTCCTGGCGCTCGGTCTGATCTTGCCGCTGGTCCGTTTCGAGACGCTGTACTTCTTCGATCAGACTCCGTCGCTCATCGAAGTCGTCGTCTCGCTCTGGCAAGGCGGAGATAGGCTGCTGGCGCTGATCGTCGCGCTGGTCTCGATCGTGCTTCCGTTTCTGAAGATGATCGGGATTGCGGCGGAAGCGACGGCTGCCGGCAGCGGGGCCGGGAGCCTCTTCTATCGTCGCGTCGTGCCGCATCTGTCCAAGTGGTCAATGATGGACGTGTTGCTGGTCGCGATCGTCATTGCTGCGGCGAAGACAACGGGGTTGGCGGATGCCTTCACGCAGCCCGGCCTCTGGTGCTACGCGGCCTCGTCAATGATTTCGGGCCTTCTTCATTCCCTGATGGGAGATGCGTCCGGCCCGAAATAAGTGGCGACGAATGGCGCGTGATCAGTGGCGATACTGCTGGATGCGGGTGGTGCGCAGCCCGGCGAGGCCGTGGCTGTTGATCGACGACTGCCAGGAAAGGAATTCTTCGACCGTGAGCGTGTAACGCTCGCAGGCCTCTTCCAAGCTCAACAGGCCACCGCGAACAGCCGCGACAACCTCTGCCTTGCGGCGGATTACCCAGCGCCGCGTATTGGGCGGCGGAAGGTCCGCGATGGTCAGGGGGCTGCCATCGGGGCCGATGACATATTTCACTCGGGGACGTATCATTTCGGTCATTGGACTCTCTACACAACGCAAGACCACGAGCGCCACTCTAGCCTGCCACATTTAAAAATTGCCTAAGCCCAACGTAAGACTTTGATAACAAATTTACGTGCCAGAGTGGCCGGTGAACGAGCGAAAAAAATCCTGCCGGCTCTCACGAGCACGTCGATCTCTTCTATGGCATCAGACCGGTGACGCCGATGAAGCGTACGGTTCCGCCGATCTTCTGCGAGGATGGATCGATTGCGGGCGGTGCTGCCGATCAGGAAAATTGCCGCCTCGACGCGCTCTTCCAGGTGTCCGGCCTGAACATCCCTTCGCATTGCACGACACTCACCGGAAGCAAGTACATTTTCGCTACTCGGGCGGCGATGTGGGCACGGGAGCACTCTGTGGCAATGCGCTATGGCTGCGTGAGATTCTGGACCGCCTCTCACTAACCGCAATCCGGAAGATGGCTCGCCGGAAACGTCTAGCCGGCGCCAGCTCGAAGAGCTGCGTTGTCAGCGAAACGCGCGAGCAGCGATGAGATTACGATCATTCTCGATCTCTCGTCGGACGCCGTCGATGGTTATCTGAAGAGCGCGATGTCCAAGCCATATACGGTCAACCGCACGCAGGAGATCGCCAGAACGGCACCGGCCGCCCTGAGGCAGCCGGTCCTTTCTCACAAAAAGCTTAGAAACCTTTTCCGCCGGTCAGTTCGGATACGACGGTCCCGGCGATAATGCGCATATCCATCAAAATCGAGAAATTCCCGACATAATAAAGATCACAAGCGATGCGGGCGCGCGCCTTGGCGGGACGATCGGTCGGACCGCGCAGGCCACGCATCTGGGCAAGACCGGTCATGCCGGGGCGCATCGCGTGGCGCTGATGATATTCGGGTACGAGCTCTTCATAGAGCATGCCGCCGGCGCGCATGCCGATTGCATGGCAGCGAGGACCGACGACCGACATGTCGCCCAACAGCACGTTCAACAGCTGCGGCAACTCATCGATATTCGTGCGGCGCAGAATAGCGCCGATGCGGGTGATGCGCGGGTCGTTCTTCACCGTCTGGGCAACGCCCGAGACATCGCAAAGATCGGTGCGCATTGAACGGAACTTGTAGACCTTGATGGCCTTGCAGTTCTTACCCCAGCGGGTCTGCTTGAACAGCACCGGTCCCGGGCTGTCGAGCTTGATCAGCAGGGCTATAAGGAGAAGGAAAGGAGCGAGGACGAGGAGGGCGCTCAACGACGAAACTATGTCGAACGCCCGCTTCAGGGCGAGGTCCATCCACGGCGCCTGGGAGGCATCGCTATGGATAACAGGGCTCTGAATCTTCAAGCTCGGCTGCTGGCGGCGGCTCGGCCGGAAGGAATCAGTCGAAATGGTGTTGTTTAATTCCGTGATGCTCAAGGATCGTACTCTGTTGTCTTCGAGGGGCGCGGCGGCAATAGGCGATCAATGGTTTGCCCTGTGACCAGGGCTGCACTCAGGTGTAGGTAACCCTACTAAAACGGAAAAATGCGACAATTGTGTAATGGTGTCCAGAGAAATATCGCATCGCAACAAATCTTTCGCACCTGCGTTAAGTTGAGGCAAGCTCATGATATTTCGTTAAGAATTACAATTTCGTCAAGGTTTCTAGGCCTTTGGCCATGGCTTCCATGGGGCTGTCCTCGTGTTGTTTCGACACGCGACCGACGGTTGGCTGACCGCTTTTTTAACGAATTCCGACGTGAATTTTTTTGCCGGATATGTTCGGCCGTTCTCAAACTGTGTCAGAATATGACAAAATCAAGGCCGAATCGACAAGCTCCAAACTGTGAGCGATGGAGAGTTAAGCCGGCCGGGAATCACGCGACCGCCCCGGCCAAATCACTTCCCAGTTTGTGCGAGGGTGTGCTGTGCGATCGAACGCGGTAGGGAATGCCGCGGCAGGCGCAGAACATCATAAAGGGCGGCATCGCGCTATCACGGCATTTGCCGAATGCCTGGATGGTCACGCGGGTTCGAGGACGCGTTTCCTGCCGCCCCAGGAGATGAAGTTCGGGTTTGCAAAGTCGAAATCGGCCGCCGCCCCCGTCTTGCCATAGGTCAGCAGCGCCCCGTCGAGCGTCACTGTCGACCCTCCGGCGGCGCGCAGCACCGCGTCGCCGGCCGCGGTGTCCCACTCCATCGTGCGGGTGAAGCGTGGATAGACGTCGGCCTTGCCTTCCGCCAACAGGCAGAATTTCAGCGAAGAGCCCATATTGGTGCATTTGGAGATCGCATGATCGGCGAGGAAGGTTCCTGTCTCCGGGCTGTTGTGACGAAGGCTTGCAAGTGCCAGCCGATCGTCCGGCTGCTCGCGCACGGCAATTGCGGTGCGTGCCCCAATGGTGAAGTCCTCGGTGACATCAAGCCTTTCGGCACGGCCGCGTTCTCCTGAGAAGGCGAGCCCGAGCGCCGGCGCGTAGACGATCCCGGCGACCGGGGCGCCGTTCTCGATATAGGCGATGTTGACGGTGAATTCCTGCCGTCCGTCGACGAATTCACGTGTGCCGTCGAGCGGGTCGACGAGGAAGAAGCCCCGGCCGCTGATGTCGGGCACGTTGCCAGCGGCAACCGACTCTTCCGCCACGACGGGTATGTCGGGATAATCCCTGGAGAGATGGGCCAGGATGATGCGTTCGGCCTCCTCGTCGGCAACCGTAACCGGACTTGCGTCCGCCTTCATGGCGATGGGAAAGCCTTCGCGCAAAACCGCGATGATGGCCTTGCCGGCTTCGAGCGCCGCCTTTTCAAATGTGGTCAGCATTGTCCTTTGCCGTTCGCCGCACCGCGAGCGCCCGCTGTCGCTCGTCGTCAACCATCCCTGTCGCACCAGATATCGATATGGTGGTTCTCGCCGCGCCCCGCACCCCCGATAACGCAGATAGTTGATGCTACCATAAGTTCACGCAGCTGTCAGGCGAGGATGGCGGCATTTGCATGTGAAAAACCATTCGCAAAAACTGCGGGCTCAAGGGTTGAATTTGCGCTTTCTTCCAGCCTTGCGGAATGGCTTACGCGGGAAGCGACGCAGGAAATCGAAGGCGCGCTTGCCGGATGGTTAAGCCGGCAGAGGATTTTGGCTAAAAATGGGTCGGGCTTTGCCGATTTTCTGTGGATTCTGGTTCAAAATGCGCCATTTAGGCCTGTTCGAACAAGAATCTGCTGGAGTAGACCCTTTTTGTCTTCACATTTTCAACGAAACCGGTATGGATGCGGCCTATGAGGTTCCTTGAACGGGGAGCCGAATAACCAAAAAGAGATGCAGCATCTTCGGCTCGCATCCAGGGGAAAACGACATATGGAGTATTTCGTCCAGCAGCTCTTCAATGGGCTGACGCTCGGATCCATCTATGGCCTCGTGGCTATCGGCTATACGATGGTTTATGGCATTATCGGCATGATCAATTTCGCCCATGGCGACATCTTCATGCTCGGTGGTTTCGCCGCTCTTATCGTCTTTCTCGTCCTTACATCCATCTTCGCAGGTCTCCCGGTGGCAATTTTGCTGCTGGCCATGCTTGTCGTTGCGATGCTGATGACGAGCTTGTGGAATTGGACGATCGAGCGTGTTGCCTACCGTCCGCTGCGCGGATCCTTCCGCCTTGCACCGTTGATCACCGCAATCGGCATGTCGATCGTGCTGTCCAACTTCATCCAGGTGACGCAGGGACCGCGCAACAAGCCGATCCCGCCAATGGTGAGCTCGGTTTACCAGTTCGGCAACATCTCGGTGTCGCTGAAGCAGATCATCATCATCCTGATCACGGCGGTGCTGCTGACCGTCTTCTGGTATATCGTCAATCATACCGCGCTTGGCCGCGCCCAGCGCGCCACGGAGCAGGATCGCAAGATGGCGGCGCTGCTCGGGGTCAATGTCGACCAGACGATCTCGATCACTTTCGTCATGGGGGCGGCGCTGGCTGCCGTCGCCGGGACGATGTATCTGATGTATTATGGCGTTGCTTCGTTCGCCGATGGTTTCACGCCGGGTGTGAAGGCATTTACCGCAGCCGTTCTCGGCGGCATCGGCTCGTTGCCGGGCGCCGTTCTCGGCGGGTTGATGATCGGCCTGATCGAATCGCTGTGGTCGGCCTATTTCACCATCGCGTATAAGGATGTGGCGACCTTCGCCATCCTCGCTTTCGTGCTGATCTTCAAGCCGACGGGCATCCTCGGACGGCCGGAAGTCGAGAAGGTATAACGTCATGGCAAACATCGAGAATTCTGCAGGCAAGCCCGATGCCGGACTTGTCCGCAAAGGTCTTATCGAAGCCCTTTTCGCCGCCGTCCTGTCGCTCGGCATGTTTGTTCTTTATGTCGGTCTGAAGACCGATCAGAACATCAATAACGAGCTGATCATCATCCAGCGCTGGGGTCTGCTGGCGATTTTCGTCGCCATCGCGGCGATCGGCCGTTTCGCCATGGTCGTTTTCATCAAGCCGAATATCGACCGCCGCAAATTGCGGAAGGCGCGGGAGGGCGATCTCGACATTTCGACCGAGAAGAGCTTCTTCCATCGGCATTTCCTGAAGATCGCACTGATTGCGCTGCTGCTCTATCCGATGGTGATCGTGGCGGCAGTCGGCGCTCAGGGCTCATTGAAATGGGTCGACAATTTCGGCATCCAGATCCTGATCTACGTGATGCTCGCCTGGGGGCTGAACATCGTCGTCGGCCTCGCGGGCCTTCTCGATCTCGGCTATGTCGCCTTCTATGCGGTCGGCGCCTATTCCTATGCTCTGCTGTCGAGCTATTTCGGCCTGTCCTTCTGGTTGCTCCTGCCGCTTTCCGGCATCCTGGCCGCGCTCTGGGGCGTCATTCTCGGCTTCCCGGTGCTGCGTCTGCGCGGCGACTATCTCGCCATCGTCACGCTCGCCTTCGGTGAAATCATCCGCCTCGTGCTGATCAACTGGACCGACGTGACCAAGGGAACCTTCGGTATCTCAAGCATTCCAAAGGCGACGCTCTTCGGCATTCCCTTCGATGCGACGGCCGGCGGCTTTGCCAAGCTCTTTCACCTGCCGATGTCTTCCGCCTACTACAAGATTTTCCTCTTTTACCTGATCCTGGCGCTGTGCATGTTGACGGCTTACGTCACCATCCGCCTGCGGCGCATGCCGATCGGGCGTGCCTGGGAAGCGCTGCGTGAAGACGAGATCGCTTGTCGTTCGCTCGGCATCAATACGGTGACGACCAAGCTGACGGCGTTCGCGACCGGAGCCATGTTCGGCGGCTTCGCGGGTTCGTTCTTCGCCGCTCGCCAGGGCTTCGTCTCGCCGGAATCCTTCATCTTCCTGGAATCGGCCGTCGTTCTCGCTATCGTCGTTCTCGGCGGCATGGGCTCGCTGACCGGCATTGCGATCGCCGCGATCGTCATGGTGGGCGGTACCGAAGCGTTGCGCGAAATGGATTTCCTGAAAGCAGTCTTCGGGCCCGACTTCACGCCGGAACTCTACCGCATGCTGCTCTTCGGTCTCGCAATGGTGGTCGTCATGCTGTTCAAACCGCGCGGTTTCGTCGGATCGCGTGAACCAACCGCCTTCCTCAAGACACGCAAGGCCGTATCCGGAAGCTTCACCAAGGAGGGCCACGGTTGATGAGCCCCGTCACCAATACGATGTCGAGCGACACGCTTCTCAAGGTCGAGCACCTGTCGATGAAGTTCGGCGGCCTGATGGCCATCAACGACTTCTCCTTCGAGGCCAAGCGCGGCGACATCACCGCGTTGATCGGTCCGAACGGCGCCGGCAAGACCACCGTCTTCAACTGCATCACCGGCTTCTATAAGCCGACGATGGGGATGATCACGCTTAATCAGAGAAGCGGCAAGCAGTACCTGCTGGAGCGTCTCCCGGACTTTCGTATCACCAAGGAAGCCAAGGTGGCGCGCACCTTCCAGAACATCCGGCTGTTTTCCGGCCTGACGGTTCTGGAAAATCTGCTCGTCGCCCAGCACAACAAGCTGATGCAGGCGTCGGGTTATACCATTCTCGGCCTCATCGGCATCGGCCCTTACCGGCGAGAAGCCGCCGCAGCCGTCGAGTTGGCGCGTCATTGGCTTGAAAAGGCCGATCTGATCGAGCGTGCAGACGATCCGGCAGGCGATCTGCCTTACGGCGCCCAGCGCCGTCTCGAGATCGCACGTGCAATGTGCACGGGCCCGGAATTGCTCTGCCTGGACGAACCGGCCGCAGGCCTCAACCCACGCGAATCCGCTAAGCTCAACGAGCTTCTGCAGGGCATTCGCGCCGATACCGGAACCTCCATTCTCCTTATCGAGCATGACATGTCTGTGGTTATGGAAATCTCCGATCACGTCGTCGTCCTCGAATATGGCCAGAAGATTTCCGACGGCACGCCGGATCATGTGAAGCACGATCCAAAGGTCATTGCGGCCTATCTCGGCGTCGAGGATGAAGAAGTGGAAGAGGTGATCGCAACCGTCGAGCAGCTCGAAGGAGGCGCAAACTGATGGGCGATGCAGTCATGACGGGTCAACCGCTTCTTCAGGTGAATGGCGTCGAAACTTATTACGGCAATATCCGCGCGCTGGCCGGCATCGATGTCGAGGTCAACAAGGGCGAGATCGTCAGTCTGATCGGCGCGAATGGCGCCGGAAAGTCAACTCTGATGATGACGATCTGTGGCAGCCCTCAGGCCCGTAAGGGATCGGTCGTCTTCGAGGGTCGCGAGATCACCCGTATGCCGACCCATGAAATCGCACGCCTGCGCATCGCGCAGTCGCCGGAAGGGCGTCGCATCTTCCCGCGCATGACGGTCATGGAAAACCTCCAGATGGGCGCGGGTCTCGACAATCTCAAATATTTTGCTGAGGACGTCGAGAAGATCTTCACGCTCTTCCCGCGTCTCAAGGAACGCCATGCCCAGCGCGGCGGCACGCTTTCGGGCGGCGAGCAGCAGATGCTGTCGATCGGCCGCGCGCTGATGGCGCGTCCGAAGCTCTTGCTGCTGGACGAACCTTCGCTCGGCCTGGCGCCGCTGATCGTTAAGGGGATTTTCGAAGCGATCCGGAAGCTCAACGAGCAGGAAGGCCTCACCGTGTTCCTCGTCGAGCAGAACGCATTCGCGGCACTGAGGCTTTCGCACCGCGCTTATGTGATGGTGAACGGCAAGGTGACGATGAGCGGCTCCGGCAAGGAACTGCTCGCCAATCCGGAAGTCCGCGCCGCCTATCTCGAAGGCGGAAGACACTAGTCGAAGGGAGAGTTTAACATGCAGGGACTTTTCTTCGAAAGTGACGACGGCGTTCGCGTCGTCATTCGCGCCCTCGTGGTTCTGATCGGCTTCTGGACGGCCTGGCGAGCCGGCAAGGCGGTTGCTGACGGCTGGAACAATTATCCACTGGCCGTCGTCTACACCTTCCTCCTTGCCTGGGCGATGCAGTTTCTACACCACGCCCTGTTCAATGGGCCGATGCTCAGCGCCCTCTACTATGGCATCGACTTCGTGACCTTGCTTGTCTTCTCGACGGCGGGCTTTCGCTTTCGCCGTACCAATCAGATGGTCAACAACTATTACTGGCTGTACGAAAAAACTTCCGCGTTTTCGTGGAAGGACAAACATTGACAGTCCGTTGAAACTAGGCATGAATTGCCTTCGGAGCGGAACAGCTTTCCTGGCGCAGTCTATGGTGGGTAATGCGTCGGGCCTTGGACCGGAACCCGCCCAAAAATTGGGAGTAACAATATGAAGAAGTCTCTTCTGTCGGCAGTGGCTCTGACGGCGATGGTCGCCTTCAGCGGCAACGCTTGGGCCGACGTCCTCATCGCTGTCGCTGGTCCGCTGACCGGCCCGAACGCCGCTTTCGGCGCTCAGCTTCAGAAGGGTGCCGAGCAGGCAGCCGCCGACATCAACGCTGCTGGCGGCATCAATGGCGAGCAGATCAAGATCGAGCTCGGCGACGACGTTTCCGACCCGAAGCAGGGCATTTCGGTTGCCAATAAATTCGTTGCCGACGGCGTCAAGTTCGTCATCGGCCACTTCAACTCGGGCGTTTCAATCCCGGCTTCGGAAGTCTATGCCGAAAACGGCATCCTCGAAATCACCCCGGCCGCTACGAACCCGAAGTTCACGGAACGGGGCCTCTGGAACACGTTCCGCACCTGCGGCCGTGACGACCAGCAGGGCGCCATCGCCGGCAAGTATCTCGCCGACCACTTCAAGGACGCCAAGATCGCCGTCATTCACGACAAGACCCCATACGGTCAGGGCCTTGCAGACGAAACCAAGAAGGCGATGAATGCCGCCGGCCTGACGGAAGTCATGTACGAAGGCATCAACGTCGGCGACAAGGACTTCTCGGCCCTCATCGCCAAGATGAAGGAAGCCGGCGTCTCGATCATCTATTGGGGCGGTCTGCACACCGAAGCCGGTCTCATCATCCGTCAGGCCGCAGACCAGGGCCTGAAGGCAACGCTGGTTTCCGGTGACGGCATCGTTTCGAACGAGCTGGCCTCGATCGCTGGTGACGCTGTCGCCGGTACTCTGAACACCTTCGGCCCCGATCCGACGCTGAACCCGGCGAACAAGGAGCTCGTCGAAAAGTTCAAGGCTGCTGGTTTCAACCCGGAAGCCTATACGCTCTACTCCTACGCTGCGATGCAGGCGATTGCCGGCGCTGCCAAGGCTGCCGGTTCGGTGGACCCTGAAGCCGTTGCCACGGCCATGAAGGAAAAGGGTCCGTTCCCGACGGTGCTCGGCGACATTTCGTTCGACGAAAAGGGCGACCCGAAGATTCCTGGCTACATCATGTACGAATGGAAGAAGGGCGCGGACGGCAAGTACACCTACGTCCCGCAGGAGACCAAGTAAGCTTAGCTTCCTCTCTAGGAATATGATCATTGAAGCCCGGTTCACCGGGCTTCTTTTTTGACGGCGCTTCATCCACCGGGCGGTCAGCCGGTGAAGCGGCGCTGGCTTGGCCGGATGGAGAAAGTGGTACTGCTGCCGCTTGTCAGCGGTGCGGTGGAGGAGGCGTGATCCACGGAACGCCTTCCGCTATCCATCACATCTCATGCAGCACATGAGTCGCCTTCACGGCGGCCGATGCGCGGTTCTCTACCCCGAGTTTCACGTAGATCTGTTCGAGGTGCTTATTCACGGTGCGCGCCGACAAACCCAGTATTTCGCCGATGTCACGGTTGGCCTTGCCCTTGGCGATCCAGAGCAGCACTTCGGATTCTCGTTGGGTGAGTGAAAAACGTTGGCGCAGCATCTCGTCATCGCTACGGTGGCTGGCGGCGGTGAGGCGGAAGAGATATTCATCCGGGCCGATCGCGCCAAGGAAGGCAAGCTGCAGCGCTGCCTGGCCGGCATGGGTGATTGAGATGATGCCGTCTCGTCCCGCGCCTGCGCGGTCGCGCATCCAGCCGGCAATATGACGGACGACGATCTCAATGCCGTCGTCACTGCCCATGGCGGCATTGACGAGCCGCGTTGCCTGCGGCGTCGACCAGTGGATCGCACCATCGCCCTTGACCGCCAGCAGGTGACGGCCGGCAGCGTCCAGCGCAACGCGGGCGCTCTGGGCCGAGCGGGCATTGCGCAGATGGACGCGGATGCGGGCGCGCAGTTCGTCGATGTTGATCGGTTTGGTGAGGTAATCGACGCCGCCGGATTCCAACGCGTGCACGACATGCTCGGTCTCCGTCAGGCCGGTCATGAAAATCACCGGCACCTGGCCGACGGCGGCATTTGCCTTCAGCCTGCGGCAGGTCTCAAAGCCATCCATCACAGGCATCACAGCGTCGAGCAGGATCAGATCAGGCGTGATGCGCTCGACGATGCCAAGCGCTGCCGTGCCCGAGGTGGCGATGAGAACGGAGAAGCCGGACTGTTCGAGCGCATCCGTCAGGAAACCGAGTGCCTCCGGCGAGTCGTCGACCAGCAAAACGATGTCGCGGGGGAGGGCCGGCTCAGCCAATGGATTCCACCTTTTCGTCGAAGTCGTGCAGGAAGGACATGAAGCCGGCCAGATCGAAGGCGGCCACATAGGGTCGAAGAGCCTCCGTGAATGGCCGATTTGCCTCTACCTTGGCAAGGTCCGAAAGCTTAGCTTCGATGCCCTTGATGTAACCGATCTCGCCGAGCCGTAGCAATTCCTGCACATGGGCTGCACCCGGGCCTAGCAGCTGCGCCTCGATCTTTGCAGGAGCGGCGGGCGCATCATCGGCATAGACCCAATTCAGGCCGAGATGCAGGGCAAGCTTGTCACGCAGTTGGCGAATGTCGATCGGTTTGCCGATAGCGTCATTGTGGCTGTCGTCGCTGTCGCTCAGAACCGTCGCATCGCCAATATTGGCCGAAAGCATCAGCATCGGTGCCGTCTGGCCGGCCTCACGCAGACGCGAGACGAGCTGCCAGCCGCTCATGCCGGGCATCAGTATATCCACGAGGAACAGATCGGGCTGGATGCCGTCGATCAGTGTCAGGCACTCGGCGCCGCCTGCCGCCGTCAGCACGATGAAATCGAGCGGCGCCAGGATTTCACGCATCATCTCGCGGTGATCCTCATTATCGTCGACGACGACGATGGTGCGGCGCGGACCGTCGTAACCGACGATGCGTTTTTCCTGCGGCGGCGCGGCGGCGCGCATGACGGCGGACAGCATGAGCCGCACACGGAATGTCGAACCTTCGTCCTTGACGCTGGATACCGCAATCTCGCCGCCGAGCGTGTTGGTCAGAAGCCGGGTGATGGTGAGGCCGAGGCCGAGGCCAGGCATCGGCCGCACGCTGTCTGCCTCGCCCCGCTGGAAAGGTTCGTAGATGCGTGTCAGGTCTTTTTCGGCAATGCCGCGGCCGGTATCGGTGACGGTGAAGGTCGCGACCTGGCTGCGATAGGCGACATCGAAGGCGACGCTGCCTTCGTCGGTGAACTTGATGGCATTGGAGAGCAGGTTGACGAGGATCTGGCGCAGGCGCTTTTCGTCGGTGCGGACGAATTGCGGCAAAACAGGCGAACGGTCATGTAGAAAGACAAGTCCCTTGGCCTGCGCCTGCGGGCGGAACAGCTCGACGATCTGGTCGAGGAAGTCATGGATATTGATCTCGTTGGAATAGACCTGCAGGCGGCCGGCCTCGATCTTCGAAATATCGAGCAGGCCATCGATCAGCCCCGAGAGATGTTCGGCGCTGCGGCGGATGAGCTTGATCGAGGATTGGCGCGGCGCCGGGATCGTTTCGTCGCGTTCGAGGATCTGGGCATAGCCGAGCACGGCGTTCAAAGGTGTGCGCAGCTCGTGGCTGAGGCCGACGACATAGCGGCTCTTGGCGCGGTTGGCGGCCTCGGCCGTCTCCTTGGCGTTCTGAAGGGCCGCATCGGTTTTCTTGTGGGCGGCGATTTCTTTGAGCAGCAGCGTGTTCTGGCGCGAGGATTCCTCCTCGGCGACGACGCGACTATCATGGGCGAGCACATAGAACCAGCAGACGACGCCTGATATCACAGAGAAGACGAAGAAGACGATCAGAATGGTGCGATTGACCACCTCTGCCGTCTCCGGCGAGGCGGAGGCGACCTGATGGGCGATCATCGCCAGGATCGCGCCGATGGCGGTCAGCGCCAGCGCCACGGCGATGCCGTAGCGGCCAAGGCGTGTCGTCAGCTTGCCCAGAACGCTCTCCGGCAGCAGCGTCCTCGCGACGGTTCCGACCTGTGCGTTGAAACGCGCGGCCGGCTTGCACATGTCGTGGCACCGGCTGTCGAGCGAACAGCAGAGCGAGCAGATAGGGGCTGCATAGGCCGGGCACCAGGCCATATCCTCCGGCTCGAAGGGATGCTCGCAGACAGAGCAGGTGATGCTGGTCAGATTCTTCCAGCTCTGGCGCGGCTTGCGGGCGAGATAGAACTTGCCCCTGGTCGCCCAGGCAATGGCAGGCGAGGCAGACAGCGCGATGACGAGGGTGATATAGGGAGCAAGCGACGCGGCCATCTCGCCGAAAGCGCCAAAGTGCGCGATCAGCGATATCGTCGCCGACAGCGTCATGGCGCCGAGGCCGACCGGGTTGATGTCGTAGAGATGGGCGCGCTTGAACTCGATGCCGGCAGGCGCGAGCCCCAGCGGCTTGTTGATGAAGAGATCGGCGGAGATCGTGCAGAGCCAGGCCATCGCGATGATCGAGAAGATGCCGAGCGTCTCCTCCAGCAGCCGGTAGATGCCGAGTTCCATCAACAGCAGGGCGATCGCAACATTGAAGACAAGCCAAATAACGCGGCCGGGATGGCTGTGGGTCAGCCGGGAGAAGAAATTCGACCAGGCGAGCGAGCCGGCATAGGCGTTCATCACGTTGATCTTGAGCTGCGAGACGACAACGAAGGCGGCCATAAGCAGCAGCGCAGCATTGTGCCAGGGAACCATGTAGCCGAAGGCGGTGAGGTACATCTGCGCGGGATCGGCGGCGCGGTCCAGGGGAACGCCGGAAGTGAAGGTGAGCACGACCAGGAAGGAGCCGGCAAGCAGCTTCGGCGCGCCGATGATAACCCAGCCGGGTCCGGCAAGGAAGACGGCTAGGCGATGGCGCCATTTGCGCTGTAGCGCCGGCGGCAGGAAGCGGAGGAAATCGGCCTGCTCGCCGATCTGCGACATCAGCGCCAGAATGACGGCGGAGGCGGCGCCGAACTCCATCAGATCGAAGTCGGCGATGGTACCGGGCGGGCCGGAAGCGTGGCGGATGCCTGAAAAGGCGCGCCAGAGATCGAATTTCTCCCAGTCCATGAAGGCGATGAAGATGAAGGGCAGGATGTTCAGCACGATCCAGAAGGGCTGGGTGATCAGCTGGAACTTGCTGATCAGCCGCACGCCGTGCGTCACTAGCGGGATCACCATGACGGCGCTGATGATGTAGCCGATCCAGAGCGGAATGCCGAGGGTGAGCTCCAGGGCCCCGGACATGATCGAGGCCTCTATCGCAAACAGCATGAAGGTGAAGCTCGCATAGATCAGCGAGGTGATGGTCGAGCCGATGTAGCCGAAGCCGGCGCCGCGCGTCAGAAGATCGATGTCGACGCCGTGGCGGATGGCGTAGCGGCTGATCGGCAGGCCGATTGCCAGCATGACGATCGAGGCGACGATGATGGCGTAGAAGGCGTTGGTGGTGCCGTAGGAGAGGGTGATCGCCCCGCCGATCGCTTCGAGCGCCAGGAAGGAGATCGCGCCGATTGCCGTCTGCGAGATGCGCTCAGACGAAAAATGGCGGGCGCTCTTTGCGGTGAAGCGCAGCGCATAGTCTTCAAGCGTCTGGTTGGCGACCCAGCGATTATATTCGCGTCTCACCGGAATGATGCGTTGGCGCGCTGTCATGCCCTCTTTCCGGCACTCTCGTTGGGCTCATCGTTTCCGCGGCAGTTTTGGCGGGATGGACGGGAAAGGCAAGGGGTGAGCACTGGCGGATTTGCAGAACAGTCATATTTTTGAAACGGCTCTGTCACATATCCGCTCTAACCCTGCCGCCACTCGTTAAACCATTTCGGGTATACTCATGTCTGTTTCAAAACTTTGCCGCCTGAGCACCGCTCTCGTCAGCCTTCTTTCGGTCGTGCCCTCGCTTGCCGCCGCAGAGCAAGCCACAAGTGCGAAAGCGCCCTATGCCGAGACCGGAAACACCAACAAGCGCGGTGACCCTTGCTTCTCGACGGCCGACACCAACGCCGCCGTCCATCTTCTCTCCGGCTTCCTCGAAGTCTGGACCCCGCGCACGCCTTTCGTCGATGCCGGTGTGGAAGCCGCAGCCAGGGACAATTGCCCTGCAGTCGCCAAGACAGATTGGGACGGCATTCCCTTCAGCAAGACCGACGGCCAGATCGTCAACAGGCCGATCCATGATGCTAATATCGGCTATGTCGTGAAGGCGACGCAGGCGCGAACGGCCGAGCAGGCGGTGGCCGCCTATCTTGACGATCGGCGCGGCAAGAATGCCAGCATCGTCGATGGTCTCGGTCCGCTGACGGATGCCTGGAAGGCCGGTTCCAAGCAGATCACCACGATCACTGAGGTGGCGGCCGACGCGACGACGGTCAAATATGACGACAAGGGCAACAATCGCGGCGCCGGCAGCAAAGCGGAACGGAAAACAAGACCGACGCCAACCCGGACATGGGCCTCGCCATCGACTTCATCAATGCCGCAAGCGGCGATGGCTCGACGGAGCCCGCCAAGCGCTATTTCAAATATGCCCGTCCCTATCGCTGGAGCCCGGACGTCTCGGTCGTCCCGACACTCGAGCCCGCCAAAAGCAGCAAGCCGGTCGAGGACGGTGGCTTCCCCAGCGGACATACGGCGGAAGCCTGGTGGGATGCGCTCGCCATGGCCTATTTGGTGCCGCAGCGATTCCAGGAAATGATCGCGCGCGCCAGCGAAATGGGTGAAGACCGCATCCTTGCAGGCATGCACTCTCCGCTCGACGTGATGGGCGGCCGCATGCTCGGCACGGCCACGGTCGTCTATAACCTGAACAAGTCCGACAATTCAGCGCTGAAGAGCGCTGCCTACGCCCAGGCGCAGTCATGGCTGATCGCCAAGTCGGGTGTTGCGGATGCGGGCGCGCTCGAAGTCGCCGCCCATGCGGCGCCGCTTTCGGCGGACCGTTTCGCCGATCACGAAGCCAATCGTGCCTATGTGCTGCAGCGCCTGAGCTATGGGCTGCCGACGATCCATGCGACCGATCAGCCGGCCCGCGTGCCGGAGGGCGCCGAAGCGCTTCTGCAAACCCGTCTGCCCTATCTTGATGGTGAACAGCGCCGCGAGGTGCTTGCTACAACGGAAATCGCCTCGGGCTATCCGCTGCTCGACGACGCGGAAGGCTACGGCCGCCTCAACCTGTTTGCCGCCGCCGACGGTTACGGCGCCTTCGAACAGGACGTGACCGTGACGATGGATGCGGCAAAGGGCGGCTTCAATGCGACCGATACCTGGCGCAACGACATCGGCGGCAAGGGCAGACTGGTGAAGCGCGGCAGCGGCATTCTCGGTCTTTCCGGCGCCAACAGCTATGCCGGCGGCACCGTCCTGGAAGAGGGCGTGCTGGTTGCCGGCTCTCCCTCGGCCCTCGGCGCCGGCGGGTTGATGGTCAATGGCGGTTCGCTCATCGTGGCCGCCGACAGGCCCTTAGCCGTGGGCGGCGACTATCAGCAGCTCGCCAGTGCGACGGCGAAGCCGACTCTCGGCGCGAATGGCGCCGGCACGCTGGTCGTTGCAGGCAAGGCGACGCTTGCCGGCGATCTTGACGTGGCGCTCGCCCATGGCTTTGCGCCGGCGCCGGGAACGAAGATCGAAATCCTGAAGGCTGCCGCCATTACCGGCACCTTCGGCAAGTTCACCATCTCCGGCCACGGGGCGACCCTGTCTTACGGCCCGAGCTCGGTCACCTTGACGATCGACGGCTAATATCGAACCGACCGGGCACCCCTGCGGCGGGGATGCCCTCCTCGTCATGACTGCGCATTCGACCCCCGCGCCTACGTCATTTTGCGTATGTGTTTTTGCGCTGCAGCACCCGATAGTCCTCTCGGCAACAGTTAACTCCGTTTCCGGCCTGTTGCGGAACAAGAGAGGGGATCAACCATATGAATCTCAAATCCACGATTACGGGTGCCGCGCTCGGCGCCATCATGACAGCTTCGGCTGCCTTCAGCAGCGCGATTGCCGCCGACGATACGATCAAGGTCGGCGTGCTGCATTCGCTCTCGGGCACGATGGCAATTTCCGAAACCACGCTGAAAGACGCCATGCTGATGCTCATCGACGAGCAGAACAAGAAGGGCGGCCTTCTCGGCAAGAAGCTCGAAGCTGTCGTCGTCGATCCGGCGTCCGATTGGCCGCTCTTTGCCGAAAAGGCGCGTGAGCTGATCGAAAAGGACAAGGTCGCCGCGGTCTTCGGCTGCTGGACGTCGTCCTCGCGCAAGTCCGTCCTGCCGGTTTTCGAAGAGCTGAACTCGCTGCTCTTCTACCCTGTGCAGTATGAAGGCGAGGAATCCTCGCGCAACATCTTCTATACCGGTGCGGCTCCGAACCAGCAGGCGATCCCGGCTGTCGACTATCTGATGAAGACCGAAGGCGTGAAGCGCTTCGTGCTCGAAGGCACCGACTATGTCTATCCGCGCACGACCAACAAGATCCTGGCAGCGTATCTCGAATCCAAGGGCATTCCGAAGGAAGACATTCTCGTCAACTACACGCCGTTCGGCTTCTCCGACTGGCAGACCGAGGTCGCCAAGATCAAGGAATTCGGCTCGGCCGGCAAGAAGACCGCCGTGGTCTCCACGATCAATGGCGATGCCAACGTGCCGTTCTACAAGGAGCTCGGCAACCAGGGCATCAAGGCGACCGACATTCCGGTTGTCGCCTTCTCGGTCGGCGAAGAAGAGCTTGCTGGCCTCGACACCAAGCCGCTCGTCGGCCATCTCGCTGCCTGGAACTACTTCGAGTCGGTGGAAAGCCCCGCCAACAAGAAGTTCATCAAGGAATGGCACGCCTTCACAAAGAACGACAAGCGTGTGACGAACGATCCGATGGAGGCCGCCTATATCGGCTTCAACGCCTGGGTGAAGGCCGTCGAGGCCGCCGGCACCACCAATACCGATGCCGTTCTCGATAACATCATCGGCGTGACTGTTCCGAACCTCTCCGGCGGCTATGCCACCGTCATGCCCAACCACCACATCACCAAGCCGGTGCTGATTGGTGAAATCCAGGCCAACGGCCAGTTCGAAATCGTCCAGCAAACGCCCGCTGTCGTCGGCGACGAATGGTCGGACTATCTGCCGGACTCCAAGGACCTGATCTCTGATTGGCGCAAGCCGTTGAACTGCGGCAACTTCAACGTTGCCACCGGCAAGTGCGGCGGCAAGGGCTCCTGAGGAGACCCATCCGCTGATAGCCTGAAGACTTCCGTCCGGAGCCGATCCGGGCGGAAGCTCCATCTTTACCGCTGCGCCGCAAGGCCGACGACACTAAAGGCGAGAGAGCCGATGTTTCGCGCCATCCAGATTCTCCTTCTGACATTTTGTCTGATGCTTTCGGGCCTGACGCTTTCTGGGACCGGCCTTCGCGCCGAGGACGACGTGCACGCTCTCGTCGATGCGCTCGGCGTCGGCGGCTTTCCCGAGCGCGACGCGGCCATCCGGGCGCTTGCCGCTTCCGCGGATACGCATGTCAGCCAAATCCTGCAGCAGCTGAGCGACGGCCAACTCTACGTCAATTCGGAGGGTGGTCCCGTGCTCGTGCAGGGCGGGACGGAGGACGAGCCCACCTATTCCGATCCGATCACCGGCGAGGCGGTTGCCGATGTCGATCCCGACTTGATGTCGAAGGTCAAGATCAACAATGCACTGCGCACCACGATCACAACGATGATGAGCCAGCTGACGCTTCTGAGCCCGGATCGCTCGGCGCGGCTCGCTGCGGCCGAGGGCATGCTTAGGGATGCCGATCCTGCCAATCTCGAACTCCTGAATTCGGCTCTTTCAGCCGAGAAGGATGGCGAGATCAAAAACACGATGGAAGCGGCGCGGGCCGTGATGGTGCTGAAGAGCGATGCCGGTCTCGAGGAGAAGCGGGCTGCCATCGATATGATCGCCGCCCGCGGCGGCCGCGATGCGCTGACGATCCTGACGACGGCGATGGCGAATGCGCCCGACGATCTGAAGCCCGCGATCCAGACGGAGATCAATTCGATCAACCGTGACCTGGCGCTCTGGGACGTCGTCCAGAACGTCTGGTACGGCCTGTCGCTCGGCTCGGTGCTGCTCTTGGCCGCTATCGGCCTTGCCATCACCTTCGGCGTCATGGGCGTCATCAACATGGCGCATGGCGAGATGGTGATGATCGGCGCCTATACGACCTATGTCGTGCAGGAAACGATCGCCTCGGCCTTCCCCTCGCTTGCCGATTATTCACTGGCCTTCGCGGTGCCGGCTGCCTTCCTCTTCACCGGTCTGGTCGGTCTCGTCATCGAACGTTCGGTGATCCGCTATCTCTACGGCCGTCCGCTGGAGACCCTGCTTGCCACCTGGGGCGTGTCGCTGATCCTGCAGCAGGCGATCCGCAGCTATTTCGGACCGACCAACCGCGAGGTCCGCAATCCGAGCTGGATGTCCGGTGCCTTCGATTTCGGCGGGCTGGTCATCACCTGGAACCGGCTCTGGATCATCGCCTTCTCTGTGGTGGTATTCCTGACGCTCCTGATGCTGCTCAAGCGCTCCGCCTTCGGGCTGCAGATGCGGGCGGTGACACAGAACCGGCGCATGGCTTCCTCCATGGGCATCCGCACCGGCTGGGTCGACGCCTTCACATTCGCGCTCGGCTCCGGCATCGCCGGCATGGCCGGTGTGGCGCTCTCGCAGATCGATAACGTCTCGCCGAACCTCGGCCAGAACTACATCATCGACAGCTTCATGGTCGTCGTATTCGGCGGGGTCGGCAATCTCTGGGGCACGCTGGTCGGCGCCCTGTCGCTCGGCGTCGTCAACAAGTTCCTTGAGCCCTTCGCCGGCGCCGTGCTCGGTAAAATCCTGGTGCTCGTCCTCATCATTCTGTTCATCCAGAAGCGTCCGCGCGGGCTCTTCGCACTCAAAGGAAGGGCGGTGGAAGCATGATAACGGCCTTCCTTCTCCGATCGCTCGATCGCAGGATCTCAATCGCCGTCGCCCTGCTGCTGGCGGTCGCCATTCTCGTGCCGGTGCTGAACCTCGCCACCGGGCCTACCCATCCGCTTCACGTCCCGACCTACATCATGGCGCTGTTTGGCAAGTATCTGACCTATGCGCTGCTGGCGCTGGCGCTCGATCTCGTCTGGGGCTTCTGCGGCATCCTTTCGCTCGGCCACGGCGCCTTCTTCGCGCTCGGCGGTTATGCGATGGGCATGTATCTGATGCGCCAGATCGGCTCGCGCGGCGTCTACGGCGATCCGATCCTTCCCGACTTCATGGTGTTCCTGAACTGGAAGGAGCTGCCCTGGTTCTGGTACGGCTTCGACCAGTTCTGGTTCGCGGCGCTGATGGTGCTCCTCGTGCCTGGTTTGCTCGCCTTCGTCTTCGGCTGGTTCGCCTTCCGCTCGCGCGTCAACGGCGTCTACCTCTCGATCATCACCCAGGCGATGACTTATGCGCTGCTGCTTGCCTTCTTCCGCAACGACATGGGTTTCGGCGGCAATAACGGCATGACCGATTTCAAGGACATCCTCGGCTTCAACATCCAGGCAGACGGCACGCGCGCCAGCCTCTTCGCCGCGACCGCGATCTTTCTGGCGCTATCGCTGACGATCGCCTCGGCAATCGTGCGCTCAAAGTTCGGCAAGGTGCTCGTCGGCGTACGCGACGCCGAAAGCCGCACACGCTTCCTCGGCTACCGCGTCGAGCATTTCAAGCTCTTCACCTTCGTCGTCTCGGCGATGATGGCGGGCATTGCCGGCGCGCTCTACGTGCCGCAGGTCGGCATCATCAATCCCGGCGAATTCGCGCCCGCAAACTCCATCGAAGTCGTCATCTGGACGGCGGTCGGCGGGCGGGGAACGCTAATCGGGCCGATCATCGGGGCGATCCTCGTCAATGGCGGCAAGACGATTTTCACCGGTCTCTTCCCCGAGTTCTGGCTGTTTGCGCTCGGCGGTCTCTTCGTCGCCGTTACGCTGTTCCTGCCGAAGGGCGTCGTCGGCACCATCGCGCACCAACTCGGCAAACGGAAGGCCGTCACCGACGCTGTACCCCCGGCGGCAGAGGAAGATGACATCGAAGCGAAAATCCAGGCAGCGGAGTGAGCGCCCATGATTCCCGACGTCAAACCCAACAGCGTGCTCTATCTCAGCGGCGTCTCCGTTTCCTTCGACGGCTTCAAGGCGCTGAATTCGCTCTCGATCGTCATCGAGCCCGGCGAGCTTCGCGCCATTATTGGCCCGAACGGCGCCGGCAAGACGACGATGATGGATATCATCACCGGCAAGACCAGGCCTGATGAGGGCGAGGTTTTCTTCAACGGGACCGTCGACCTCACCAAGAAGGATGAGGCCGACATCGCTCAGCTCGGCATCGGCCGCAAGTTCCAGAAGCCGACGGTCTTCGAAAGCCATACGGTCTGGGACAATCTGGAACTGGCGCTGAACCGCCGCCGCTCCGTCTTCTCGACGCTGTTCTATCGACTTTCGAGCGAAGACAGGACGCGCATCGATGAGATTCTCGAAACCGTGCGGCTGACCCACCGCCGCGACGAATTGGCTGCCAATCTATCGCACGGGCAGAAGCAATGGCTGGAGATCGGCATGTTGCTTGCCCAGGAGCCGAAGCTGCTGCTCGTCGACGAGCCGGTCGCCGGCATGACGGATGCGGAGACAGCGGAAACGGCGATTCTGCTCAAGAATATCGCCAAGACCCGGTCGGTCCTCGTCGTTGAGCACGACATGGGCTTCATCCGCGACCTCGGCGTCAAGGTGACCTGCCTTGCGGAAGGATCGGTGCTGGCGGAGGGATCGATCGATTTCGTCAGTTCGGATCCGAAGGTGATCGAGAATTATCTAGGAAGGTGAGGAATGCAACTTCCAGGCTTGAACCTGACAATGGAAGACGCTCTAAAACGAGCGGGGTTTACTGTGGGGTTTCATCATGGCTTTTCTCGGTATTCTGGTCGCGGCGCTCAGCGGCGCCGTCATCTGGTATTGGCGTTTTAAAATGGTGCGCGAGGCGGGAAACGAGATCATCGATTCCGTCGAGCGCATGCGGGGCGCTTATAAGCGCAGGAAGTTTCGCAAGCAGGCCGAGGTAGCGCCGCTGGCCTCGATTGCCGATCCGGCGATTGCGGCGGTGGCCTTTTTCTTCTGCCTTGCCAAGGAGAAGCCGATGTATGTCGACGCGGCCAAGGATGTTATCCGCAGCCGCATGAAAGGCATCATCCGGCCGGGCGACCTGGAAGAGGTGTTGGTTTTCGGCGAGTGGGCTTCCAAGAACGTCACCAGTCCGGAAGATCCGATCCGCCGGTTCCGGGATCTCTGGTTAAAGGCGCTCGACATGCAGGAGCGCCAGCAATTGATCGGCATTGCCGAGGACGTGGCCGAGACCGGCGGCGAGAGAACGAAAGAACAGGACTACGCCCTGCAGACGCTGAGGCGCAGTCTGATGAACTGATGGGGAATGGGTGAACGGATGCTGACAGTCGAGAACGCAAATCTGCATTATGGCGCGGCGCAGGCGCTGCGCGGCATCTCCATCAAGGCGGAGATGGGCAAGATCACCTGCGTGCTGGGGCGCAACGGCGTCGGCAAGAGTTCGCTGCTGCGCGCCGTCACCGGCCAGCATCCGCTGTCGGCCGGCACCGTCACCTTCAACGATACAAAACTGAACGGCCTGCCGCCCTTTGCCCGCGCCAAGCAGGGCATCGGCTATGTGCCGCAGGGGCGTGAAATTTTTCCGCTGCTTACCGTCAAGGAAAATCTCGAAACCGGCTTCGCTCCGCTTGGCCGCCGCGACCGCAACATTCCCGACGATATCTTCAGTCTCTTCCCGGTGCTGAAATCGATGTTGTCACGGCGCGGCGGCGATCTTTCCGGCGGGCAGCAGCAGCAGCTGGCAATCGGGCGCGCCATGGTGACGCGGCCGAAAATTCTCGTGCTCGACGAGCCGACCGAGGGCATTCAGCCGTCGATCATCAAAGATATCGGCCGGGCGATCCGCTATCTCCGCGATTCCACAGGCATGGCGATCCTGCTTGTCGAGCAATATCTGGATTTCTGCCGGGAGCTTGCCGACTATGTCTACATCATGGACCGCGGCGAGATCGTGCATGAAGGGCTTGCCGAAACGCTGGATACGCAGGAGGCTCGCCGCCATCTGACCGTCTGACCGGCAAATGCCGCAATTTGCGGCAGAGAGAACGACGGCTCGTTGATCTCTTCTGCGCGAACCGCAGCCCTTGTCGGGCGGCATGGGAATTGCTTGCATTCCGTCATTCGCGCGCGTGAATGGAAAGCGGTGGCGCTATTGAAAGGACGACATGACGAGTGCGGCAGTGAGTACCAGACCGCAAAGAGCGGAGGGACGGGGGCATCTGGCGGCAAGGCTGCTCGATGGGCGCACTCGTATTCGCGAGCTCTATCAGGAGGGCGCTGCGAAGATCCGCTTGCCTGATACTTTCGACGCCTCGATGGAAGCCGTCATCATCAACACCGCGGGCGGGCTGACCGGCGGCGATCGGCTGGACTGGAGCGTTGTTGCCGGTGCCGGCACGAAGATCGACGTTACCACCCAGGCCTGCGAAAAGATCTACAAGGCCTCGGCCGGCGCCGCCGAGGTGACGACCCGCATCGAAGTCGGCGTTGGAGCGCGCGTCGACTGGCTTCCGCAGGAAACGATCCTCTTCGACAGGGCAGCGCTTTTCCGCCGCCTGGACGTCGATCTCGACGAAAGCGCCGAATTCCTGGCCGTCGAAGCGGTGCTGCTCGGCCGCAAGGCAATGGGCGAGGCGGTGGAGACTGGGCTCTTTCGTGACCGCTGGCGTATCCGCCGCTCGGGCCGGCTGATCCATGCCGAGGAGCTTAGACTTTCCGAGGGTATCGCGGCATTGACCGCGCGTCAGGCCGTGCTCGGCGGGCAGGTGGCCTTTGCGACGCTGCTTTATGCCGGTCCGCTGGCTGAAGCCTATCTCGGCAAGGTGCGGCCGCTCGTCGAAGGGATCATGGGCGGCGCGAGCGCCTGGAGCGACAAGCTCGTCGTTCGCCTTGCCGCAGCCGACGGTTTTACGCTGAGAAAAATCCTTATCCCGGTCATTTCCGTCTTGCGCAACGGTGCGCCTGTGCCGAAAGTCTGGAATCTATGAAGCGAAGCATGAGGCAGATGGGCAAGCAATGAACCTCACTCCGAGAGAAAAAGACAAGCTGCTGATTTCGATGGCGGCGATGGTGGCACGGCGGCGGCTGGAGCGCGGCGTCAAGCTGAACTATCCCGAAGCGATTGCGCTGATCAGCGACTTCGTCGTCGAAGGCGCCCGCGACGGCCGTCCCGTCGCCGAGCTGATGGAAGCCGGCGCCCATGTGATCGGCCGTGATCAGGTGATGGAGGGCGTTGCCGAGATGATCCACGACGTGCAGGTGGAAGCAACGTTTCCCGACGGAACCAAGCTCGTCACCGTACATGAACCGATTCGGTAGGGAGAGAAAATGCTGGAACTGAGACCCAATTGCGAATGCTGCGACAAGGATCTGCCGCCGGAGAGCGCTGAGGCGCGGATCTGCACCTACGAATGCACCTTCTGCGCCGATTGCGTGGACGGCGTGCTGAAGGGCACTTGCCCCAATTGCGGCGGCAATCTCGTCGCCAGGCCCATCCGGCCGGCCGCCATGCTCGCCAAACATCCGGCGTCGACGAAACGCGTGCTGAAGGCCGAGGGCTGTGCGCCCAGAGCGGCTTAAGGAGAATGAGATGATTCCGGGCGAGATCATTGCCGCAAGCGGCGACATCGAACTCAATGCCGGCGCGCCGACTGTAACGCTGGAAGTTTCTAATACAGGCGACCGGCCGGTGCAGGTCGGCAGCCACTATCATTTTGCCGAGACCAATGCCGGGCTTTCCTTCGACCGCGCGGCGGCGCACGGGAAACGTCTTGATATTCCGGCCGGGACGGCCGTGCGCTTCGAGCCGGGGCAGACGCGTTCGGTGACGCTGATCCCGCTTTCCGGCAAGCGCGAGGTTTACGGCTTCCGCCAGCTCGTGATGGGCAAGCTTTAGAAGAACGGGAGAGGTGATTGCGTCTGAATATCTGCCTCATCGGGGCGGCGATGCTGTTTGTGGCCGGCCGTGTGTCCGCGCAGGATGTCGATTGCAAGAATCCGCAGACGCAATCGGACATGACCTCCTGCGAAGAGGCGCGCCATGAGGCTGCCGACAAGGCGCTGAACGAACAATATAAGAAGACACGCGCCGCCATGGCGGCGATCGACAAGGATCTCGACGGCGACATGAAGGGCGCGGAAAGGGCGCTGGTCAAGGCGCAGCGCGCCTGGATCGACTATCGCGACGCAGAATGCGATGCCTTCGGCTTTCAGGCCCGCGGCGGCACGATGGAGCCGATGCTGGTTGCCGGATGTCTGGCCGAAGAGACGGATAAACGCACGAAAGAGCTGAAACAGCTCGAAGACACGATGAGCAACTAGGGTGATCAAAAAGATCGTAATCGTCGGCAATGGCGAGATTGGAGAAGGAGAGGCAGGCATCATCGATGCCGCCGATTTCGTCATCCGCTTCAACGATTGCCGTTCCTACGGCACTGGCGGCAGCCGCACGGATGCCGTCGCGGTCTGCAATACCGGCCGGCCGGCAAAGGCAATGCTCGGCTCACCCGAGTGGCGCGCCCATCCCGGTGTTGTTTCGGCGCGCGAAATCTGGAGCGTGCGCGACCCGGAAAAATTTGCCGCGATGCGGGCGCCGCTTGCCGTCTCGCATCCTGATCTCGATGATTTCTGCGACGACTATACGGATGCGTTCGCTGCCTTCTGCGCTGAAACCGGCAAGGCGCATATCGTCATCGGCAAGACGGTCCACGAGGCCGTCGACGCCTCGCTTTCGGCCTTTGAGCCGGCGCCCTATGTGGTGCCGAGCAGCGGCATGATCGTCACCGCCGAGGTGCTGGACAAATATGCCGAGGCCGAGGTGATGCTGGCTGGCTTCGGTCACGTCGGCTGGGAATGGCACCCGTTTGCGGCCGAACGGCAGCTTGTCGATACTTATGTAGCCGCTGGCCGCCTCACACGACTCGGCGAAAAAACACTTGTCTCTTCCTTCCACGGAGCCTGATGAATGCCCTACAAGATCTCCCGCGCCGCCTATGCCGGCATGTTCGGACCGACCACCGGAGACAAGGTGCGCCTTGCCGATACGGAGCTCTTCATCGAGATCGAGAAGGATTTCACCATTTATGGCGAGGAGGTGAAGTTCGGCGGCGGCAAGGTGATCCGCGACGGCATGGGCCAGAGCCAGGTGACGCGGGCCGACGGTGCGGTCGATACCGTCATCACCAACGCCGTGATCGTCGATCACTCCGGCATCTACAAGGCCGATATCGGGCTCAAGGACGGGCGCATCGTTGCCATCGGCAAGGCCGGCAATCCCGATATGCAGCCTGGCGTCAACATCATCGTCGGCCCGGGCACGGAGGCGATTGCCGCCGAAGGCAAGATCGTCACCGCAGGCGGCATGGACAGCCATATCCATTTCATCGCGCCGCAGCAGATCGAGGAAGCGCTGATGTCGGGCATGACCTGCATGCTCGGCGGCGGCACGGGGCCGGCGCATGGCACGCTCGCCACCACCTGCACGCCCGGTCCCTGGCATCTCGCGCGCATGATCGAAGCGGCCGATGCTTTCCCGATGAACCTCGCCTTTGCCGGCAAGGGCAATGCCTCGCTGCCGGGGGCGCTGACCGAAATGGTGCTGGCCGGCGCCACTTCGCTGAAACTGCACGAGGACTGGGGCACGACGCCTGGTGCCATCGACTGCTGCCTGTCGGTCGCCGACGAATACGACGTGCAGGTGATGATCCACACCGATACGCTGAACGAAAGCGGCTTCGTCGAGGATACGATCGGCGCCATCAAAGGCCGCACCATCCACGCCTTCCACACGGAAGGGGCGGGCGGCGGGCACGCGCCCGACATCATCAAGATCTGCGGCCAGCCGAACGTCATCCCGTCTTCCACCAATCCGACGCGGCCCTATACGGTCAACACCATCGCCGAGCATCTCGACATGCTGATGGTCTGCCATCACCTGTCGCCGTCGATCCCCGAGGATATCGCCTTTGCCGAAAGCCGTATCCGCAAGGAGACGATCGCGGCCGAAGACATCCTGCACGATATCGGTGCCTTCTCGATCATTTCGTCCGACAGCCAGGCCATGGGCCGCGTCGGCGAAGTGGCGATCCGCACCTGGCAGACGGCCGATAAGATGAAGCGCCAGCGCGGCCGACTGAAGGAGGAAAAGGGCGACAACGACAATTTCCGCGTCCGCCGCTATATCGCCAAATATACGATCAACCCGGCGATCGCCCACGGTCTCAGCCATGAGATCGGCTCGGTCGAGATCGGTAAGCGCGCCGACCTCGTGCTCTGGAACCCAGCCTTCTTCGGCGTGAAACCCGACATGGTGCTGCTCGGCGGCTCGATTGCCGCCGCCCCTATGGGCGATCCGAATGCCTCGATCCCGACGCCGCAGCCGGTGCACTATCGGCCGATGTTCGCCTCCTATGGCCGCAGCCTCACCAATTCCTCCGTCACCTTCGTCAGCCAGGCGTCGCTCGATGCCGGGCTGAAGGGCAGGCTCGGGGTCGCGAAGGAACTCGTGGCGGTAAAGAATACGCGCGGCGGCATCTCCAAGGCGTCGATGATCCACAATGACCTGACACCGGAGATCGAAGTCGATCCGGAGACCTATGAAGTCAGGGCGAACGGCGAACTGCTGACCTGCGAGCCCGCGACGGTGCTGCCGATGGCGCAGCGCTATTTCCTGTTCTAGGCCAGTCATTCCGTGCTGAGGGGGATGCGCTGGCTGTTGCGGATCGTGCTCCTGCTCGCAACTCTGGCAGCGGGCGGAACCTTCATTCCCCGGCCGCTGATAGCCCCGGTCAAGGCGTCGTCGGCGGAGGCAATCCACCGCATTCTCCTCCTATCGGGATCGATTCATACCGATATTGCCATTCCGCTCGATGAGGAGACGCGGGCGGCATTTTCCTTCCTCGACGAGCCGGATTTTCCGCTCGGTCATCCGAATGCGGAATGGCTCGTGATCGGCTGGGGCGGCCGCGCCTTCTATCTCGAAACACCGACCTGGGCTGAGCTGAAGCCGCTGCCGGTGCTCCGGGCGCTGACGATAGATCGTTCGGTGCTGCATGTGGATCTCGCTGGCCATATTGCCGAGCCGCAGTCTGATGTTACGGCCTTCGATATTGGTGATGATGAATTGGCGCGGCTGCGCCAATTCATCGCGGGCAGCTTCGTCCGCAACGCGGGCGCGATCGCGCCGATCCCGGATGCGGGTTACGGGGAGATCGATCGGTTTTTCGAAGCCAAGGGATACTTCAATGCCCTCTTCGGCTGCAACACCTGGACTGCCGCTGCACTCCGCTCGGCGGGGCTTCGGACTGGCCTATGGAACCCGCTTCCACAATCATTGCGATTGTCTGTTGGTGTCTACAATTGACGCACTCGCCGGCCGGTGCGCTCTTAAACGAAATTGTGAATGGATTTCTCCGTTCGGTTGTAAAAATCACTTGGAAACGGCAGTTTTTCTTCAGCTAGACCATTCTGAGACAGCTCGGTGCAAGATCGTGGCAAAGCTATTATAAATCAGTACATTAGCTGCTTGTGTACGTTGTTCGATTCAGGGATTGAAGGCTTGCAGCCCCTGCTAGAAAAAATCTTACCACCGAATCGTCTGAAATCGTTCGAATTTTAGCGAGTCGATTAAGACACCCGCAGCAATTGGGCTCTTATCAATGCCTTGAAACGCCGGGCAGGAAGGTCGATTCTCATGAGAAACTGGATGTCGCTGCAGGCCGATTTTGGCCATTTTCTATATCGCAGGCAGGTCTATGTCTTTGCGTTGAAGATGAGCTTTCTTGCCGTCATTTTCTCCGGCGTTATCATTGCGCTGACGATACCGCCACTCGGTTTTCTCGGGCTGTTGCCGGTGACCCTTTCGCACGCGATCGGCTTCGGCGCCATTTTTTCCTGGCTTGTCGGCGGCACGGTTTCCGGCATGATGTCGCTGGCGGCGGGTTTTGCAATGCATGAACTGACGCTCTCGCGGGCGGAGTTCGAAAAGCTCAGCCGCACGGATACCCTCTCCGGCCTGTTGAACCGGCGCGCCTTCACCGAGGCGCTGGATCGGATCGAAGGCGACGCCTCGCTCGTCATTTTCGACGTCGACCGTTTCAAGGCGATCAACGATCGTTTCGGCCATGCCTGCGGTGATGCGGTTATCGCGGCGGTCTCGGCGGTGCTGCTTTCCGCCTTCGACGAATCGTCCGTCGTCGCGCGCCTCGGCGGTGAGGAGTTCGGCGTCATCGTCTCCGGCGAACCGCTGGAGAAACGGTTGGAGCGGATCCAGATCGTGCAGGCCGATATCGCCAACAGACCGCTCGTGGCAGATGGGAACCATATTGACATCACCATTTCCGGCGGCGTGGCCGATCTCATTCCTGGGCGCAGCAAGCAGCAGGTCTACGCCTCGGCCGATCGGGCGCTTTATCTCGCCAAGGCGCTCGGACGCAATCGCGTCGTGCACGAGCGGGAGGGACTGCATCATGCCTGGCACGGGCTCGCCGAAACTAGTGCCAATACTGAGGGCAGGGGGCTGGGGAGCGACAACATGATGCAGGCCTACGGAATATAAAAGCCGGCCTCCCAAATGAAAGATCATTGGTGCTTGCATCGGGAAGGGCTATTTTGCATGGTCGTCGTCTCATCAAAACGGACATATCATGCAGCGCGTCACCTCCTATCTTCCCGCCGGAACCTCTTCCTCCCATCCGACCGCCCAGGTCAAGCTGCCGCATGATCTGCGGCATTTGCGCCGCAAGCTCCTGCATCTGGAGAATGGCGAGATGGTCATGCTCGACCTCAAGGATCCGGTGCTCTTCGCCAATGGCGACCTGCTTGTGCGCGAAGACGGCGAACTGATCGAGATCCTTGCCGCCGACGAGAAGCTCTTCGAGATTCGCGGACGCGACCGCACGCATCTGGTCGAGCTTGCCTGGCATCTCGGCAACCGTCATCTCGCCGCCCAGATCGAGGAAGACCGCATCGTCATCCTGCGCGATCATGTCATCCGAACCATGCTGCAGGGGCTCGGCGCCACCGTGCTCGATATCGAAGAGCCCTTCCAGCCTACGCGCGGGGCCTATCATTCACATGGCGGACATTCGCATGACCAGGCGCATGCGCATCATGACCACGGGCACAATCACAACGCTGGTCATGACCATGATCACGCGCATGGCTATGACCACAAACATGATCACACCTGCGACCATGATCACCACCATGGTCATGGGCACGGGCATCACGGCCACAAACACGATTGAGGCTCGATGAGCGAAGATCGTGAATTGCAGGCATTGTTGCGCCTGATGGCATGGTTTTCACCGGCCTTTCCGATCGGCAGTTTCGCCTATTCAGGCGGGTTGGAGCGGGCGGTAGCCGATGGGCTCGTGACCGACGCGGCCTCGCTTGCGGACTGGATCGGCACGCTGATCGGCCATGGCTCGGTCTGGAACGATGCGGTGCTTCTGGCGGAGAGCCACAGGCGCCAGGCCGAGGCTCCGGGCCTTGCCGAAATCGCTGCGCTTGCCGAAGCGCTTGCCGGATCGCGTGAGCGCCATAAGGAAACGATGCTGCTCGGCGAGGCGTTCCTCTTGGCGGCGCGAGCCTGGCCGGACGAGGTTTTCGAAAGACTGCCTGGCAAGACCGCCTATCCCATTGCGGTCGGAGCGGTTGCGGGCGCCCATGCTATAAGGCCTGAGAAGGTGCTCGCGGTCTTCCTTCATGCCTATACCTCGCAGGCGGTATCATCAGGCATCCGTCTCGGCGTTGCCGGGCAGAAGGATGGTGTTGCTATGCTTGCCGGGCTTGAAGAGCATATTGCGGGAATCGCGCGGCGGGCGGCAGCCTCAACCCTCGACGATCTCGGTTCGGCGACGGTGCAGGCCGATATCGCCAGCCTGCGCCACGAAACCCAGACGATCAGGCTTTTCCGCTCGTAACTACCAAATTATCCCGCAACTGCGTCATTTGACGGTGGCGCATGCCGGCGGCGTCGCTATCATCGGAATCCTATTGGAGTATGCCATATGAAATCAAGAAACGGACCTCTGCGCGTCGGCATCGGCGGGCCGGTCGGGTCGGGCAAGACGGCGCTGACGGAAAAGCTCTGCAAGGCGATGCGGGACGACTATTCTGTCGCCGTCGTCACCAACGACATCTATACGACCGAGGATGCCGAGGCGCTAGTGCGCATGCAGGCACTGCCTTCGGACCGCATCGTCGGTGTCGAAACCGGCGGCTGCCCCCACACCGCCATTCGCGAGGATGCGACGATCAATCTTCAGGCGATCGCGAGCCTTAACGAGCGGATCCCGAATCTCGATGTCGTCTTCATCGAGTCAGGCGGCGACAATCTGGCGGCGACCTTTTCGCCGGACCTCGCCGATATCACTATCTATGTCATCTCGGTCTGCCAAGGGGAGGAAATCCCGCGCAAGGGCGGGCCCGGCATCACCCGCTCCGACCTGCTCGTCATCAACAAGAAGGATCTGGCACCCCATGTCGGCGCTGATCTTGAAGTGATGGAGCGGGATGCGACGCGCATGCGCGCCTCACGCCCCTTCGTCTTCTCCGATATGAAGCGTGGCGATGGCGTCAGCTCGATCGTTCGTTTCTTGAGAGAGCAGGGCGGGCTCTGAGGCGCAAGCCCGCCGCATCAGGCTGACGTGGCGAGGTGGCGAAACAAAAACGGGCCGGGAGATCGCTCCCGGTTCGTAGTTTGTTGACAACGTCTCTTCCGTCATGCTCGGGCTCGTGCCGAGCATCTAACCACCGCGATTATTTGACGGGTAAACATTTATTTCCAGGTTTTTAATTGGGCCGGCATAGATCCTCGGCAGAAGGCCGAGGATGACGCCGGGGGTTTTGCATGCGATTTGTCAGCAGCCCGACGAGCGGGAGGTCACTCCCGGCCCGTCTCGGTTCCTGAGGCTTTGCTCACTCCGCCGCAAACGGCGGCAGGCGGAGCACATTGGTGTCGTTGGCGCCCTTGCGCTTGCTTTCCGGCTTTTCGATCGCGGTCAGGCGCTCGTCCAGCGCATCAATATCGCTGCGGTTCTCGCGGGTCACGCGGGTAAGATCCTCGCGCGAGAGCGGCAGGTCTTCCTCATCCTTCCTGCCGACCAGGCGTCCAAACATCCAGCCGAGCAGGCGGGACAGATCGTCCATGATCAGGAAGAAGGAGGGAACGACGACGAGCGACAGCACCGTCGAGACGATGATGCCGCCGATCACGGCGATTGCCATCGGCGCGCGGAACGAGCCGCCTTCGCCGACGCCGAGCGCCGACGGCAGCATGCCTGCCGACATGGCAATCGAAGTCATGATGATCGGCCGGGCGCGTTTGCGGCCGGCTTCGACCATGGCTTCAACACGGGACATGCCCTGATGGCGCATCTCGATTGCAAAATCGACGAGCAGAATGGCATTCTTGGTGACGATGCCCATCAGCATCAGAATGCCGATCATGACAGGCATGGACAGCGGATTGTTGGTGATGATCAGGCCCGCCGCGACGCCGCCGATCGCGAGCGGCAGCGAGAACAGGATGGTGAAGGGCTGGATCACGTCCTTGAAGAGCAGGATCAGCACGGTCAGCACCAACAGGAGGCCCATCAACATGGCGTTGACGAAGCTCTGCTGCATCTCGGTCTGCACCTTGGTGTCGCCGCTTTCCGCGAGGTGCACCGTGGCCGGAATGTTGGCCGCCTTGACGATCTCGCGGAAACGGGCCGAGGCGGTGTCGAGCGCTACGCCCTGCGGCAGGTCGGAACCGATAGAGACGACCCGGTTACGGTTGTTGCGCTTGATCGAGCTTACGCCTTCCGAATAGTCGATATTCGCCACGCTCGAGAGCGGAACGGTGCCGCCGCTGGCGGTCTGGATCTTCAGCGCCCGGATGGCGGCAAGGTCGCGGCGCATGTCAAGGGCCGCCTGGACGCGGATCGGGATCTGGCGATCGTCGAGCGAGATCTTGGCGAGGGCCGCGTCCACATCGCCGATGGTGGCGACGCGGATCGTCTCGGAGATCTGCTGCGGCGTGATGCCGAGACGCGCCGCCTCGTCCTTGCGCGGATAGACCTGCAGTTCCGGACGCGGCAGGGCGCCGTCGGCGCTGACATTGGCGAGCAGCGGGTCGGCACGCAACTTGGATTCCAGAATGCCGACGGCTTCGTTCAGGTCCTTCTCGTTTTTGGAGAGGAAGTTGAAGGAGAGGTCGCGTTCGCCGCGGTCGTTAAGCTTCAGGATATGGACATCGGGAATATCGCGCAGCTTGGCGAAGACTTCCTTTTCAATTTCCCATTGCGGGCGCTCGCGGCCGTGGACTTCCACCTTCGGCAGCATCGGGCCGATGACCGGGATATGGCCGAGCACGTCGTTGACCACCTTCTTGACCAGCGACTGGTCGAGCTTGTGGAGCGCCAGCGTAATGGTCGCACGGCGCAGTTCGAGATCGCCCTTTGGCGATGCCCCGCCGAGGACGAAGACGCTTTCGACGCCGTTCAGGTCCTTGACCCTGTCATAGATCGCCTTCGTCGTCTTCTCGGTGTCGTCGAGCCGCGCATTGGGCGGCAGTTCAACAGAGAGAACGATGCGCGAGGCATCTTCGGGCGGCAGGAAGCTGCCGGGAACCTTCATCAGCAGCATAACCGAACCGACGAGGAAACCGATCGCCGCAAGCAGCGTCAGATATCGCGAATATTTGTGCCCGGTCGTGGCGCGGATCAGGCGCGTATAACCCTTCATCAGCAGACCGTCATTGTCGTGATGGTCGTCGACGCCGTCTTCGGCGCGCATGAGATAGGCGGCCATCATCGGGGTGATGAGGCGTGCCACCAGCAGCGAGAAAAAGACGGAGAATGCGACGGTCAGGCCGAACTGGATGAAGTACTGGCCCGGAATGCCCGGCATGAAGGAAACTGGGACGAAGACGGCGATGATGGTGAAGGTGGTGGCGATGACGGCGAGACCGATTTCATCCGCCGCCTCGATCGCCGCCCGATAGGGCGTCTTGCCCATCTTGATATGGCGGGCAATGTTCTCGATTTCCACGATCGCGTCGTCGACCAGGATGCCTGTCGCGAGCGTCAGCGCCAGGAAGCTGACGAGGTTCAGCGAGAAGCCCATCATGTCCATGACCCAGAAGGTCGGGATCGCAGAGAGCGGGAGCGCGATGGCCGAGATCAGCGTCGCGCGCCAGTTCCTGAGGAACAGCAGCACGACGATGACGGCGAGCAGGGCGCCTTCGAGCAGCGTGTGGATGGCGGCTTCATAGTTACCGTAGGTGAAATAGACCGAATCGTCGATCATCTCGATCTTCACGTTCGGATTTTCGCTTCGCACCTTGTCGAGGCTCTGCGCGACCGTCTCGGCGACGCTGACCTCACTGGCGCCCTTCGAGCGGAAGACGCCGAAGGTAACGACGGGCGTATCGTTGAAGCGCGAAAAGGATTTTGGCTCCTCATAGGTGTCCTTGATGACGCCGAGATCGGACAGCTTGACGAAACGGCCGCTCGGCAGCGCAATCGTCGTGTCTGCAAGTTCGGCGACATTGCGGGCGTCGCCAAGAACGCGGATTGCCTGTTCGCTGCCCGCCACCTGGCCGCGACCGGAGCCGAGATCGACATTGGTGCCGCGCAGCTGATCGTTCACGCTTGCAGCTGTGATGCCGTAAGCATCGAGCTTGCCGGGCGCGAGTTCTATGCGCACTTCGCGTTCAGCGCCGCCGTAACGATCGACTCGGCCGATGCCGGCCTGGCCCTGCAGCGCGCGCTTGATTGTATCGTCGACGAACCAGGACAGTTCTTCGAGCGACATGTCGGGTGAGGACACGGCGAAGGTCTGGATCGCCTGGCCCTCGACATCAACCTTGGTAACGATTGGTGCTTCGGCCGTCGCCGGCAGATCGCTGCGGATGCGGTCGATCGCGTCCTTGACGTCCTGTACGGCTTGTTCGGTCGGCACTTCCATCCGGAACATGACGTTGGTCTGTGAACTGCCGTCGGTCACCGTCGACTGGATTTCGTCGATGCCGGTGATCGAGGCGATCGCGTCTTCGATCTCCTTCGTCACCTGCATTTCGAGTTCGGCCGGCGACGCGCCGCTTTGCGTCACGCTGATCGAGACCAGCGGCACGTCGATGTTCGGAAAGCGCGTGATCGGCAGCGTGTTGAAGGACTGAATGCCGATGAATATCAGCAGGCAGAAGGCCAGCAGCGGCGCGATGGGATTTCTAATGGACCAGGCTGAAAAATTCATCGGATGGTCTCTTTAGTTGGAAGCGGAGGGCTGTTCACGCACCGGCGTGATGTGGTCGCCGTCGCGGACATAAGCGCCCGCCTTGGCGACGACCTCGTCGCCGCTCTTCAATCCATTGACGATCTCGACATAGGCGCCGTCCTGGATGCCGGTCTCGATCTTGGCGAATTTCACCACGCCGTCCTCGACCTTACGGGCGGAGGAGCCTTCGTTGCCGGTCAGCACCGCCGTCAGGGGAAGCGATACGCCCTCGGTTTCGCGGACGATGATCTCGGCGCTGCCATACATGCCGGAACGCGCCTTGCTGTCATCGTCGATCGAGATATGCACCAGGCCAAGGCGGGTGCTGGGATCGACGGTCGGCGAAACCAGGCGCACGGCGCCGGAAAGCTTTTCGCGGCTGCCGGAAAGGGAAATGGTTGCCTTCTGGCCGGCCACAATCCTGACAATATCGCTTTCGGCGACTTCGGCGACGAGCTCGATATCGCCGTTGCGGATGATGGTGAATAGCGGATCGCCGTTGCCGGCGGCGATCGCGCCGACCTTGGCGTTCTTAGCCGAAACCACACCGGCAACCGGCGTCTTCACATCGGTGCGGGCGAGCTTCAGATCGGCGTCTGCGATCTGGCTGTCGAAGACCTTCAGATCGGCTTCGGCGACCTCGATCGCCTGCTCGGCGGAGACGACTCGGGCGTTGGCGGCAGCGGCGGTCGCATCGGCCTGCTCGACCTGGGCTGTAGAAACCGTGCCCTTCTTGCCCATTTCCTGGGCGCGGGCCTGCTGCTGCCTTGCCTGTTCGGCATTGGCCTGCGCTTCGATGAGCTGGGCGCGCAGTTGGGCAAGGCTTGCCTCGCCCTTGGCCTTCGTCGCCATCATCTGGCTTTTCTCCAGGACCAGGGCGTCGTCATTGAGCGTTGCCAGCGTGCTTTCAGCCTGGACCTTGTCGCCGACATCGGCTTTCAGCGTGCGAATCGAAAGGCCTTCGACCTGCGGCTGGATATAGACTTCCTCCACCGGCTTGACCGTTCCGGTGCCGATAACACGGTCGACGAGGGTGCGATTGACGGCTGTGGTGACAACGATCGCCGGCAGGTTCTGCTGCGGTTTTGCGACCTGCGCTTCCTGCGAAAAGGCGGCGGATGCAGCCAGCGCCGCTGCAAAAAGGGTGGATGCGCCTAAAATTCCAGTCGGCTTGCGTGCCATGCGTTTTCGTCCAATCTCGTCATAAGGTTAGCCGAATTCGCGCGTCTGCCATCGAGCTCGCGACCAGGCCACTGCCTTTCCTGCATTCTCAGGGGTATCCACACGTCATTTGCCGTCTTCATCCCTCGCCGGCAAATCGGCTTCTAGTTGGTATCGATTTGCTCGATATGCAAGCCCGGCAGAAAACAATTCCCCATGAGACGATAATAATTACCATCATGACCTGAATCAATCATCGCAGAGTTATGCGAACATGACGATCATTGATCCCGCTTCTCCCCTAATGACGTTTGACGCCGGAAAAATGCGACATCAGCGACGCTTTTTTCGTGTCGTCCCAAAAATGAGAAACGCGCGGAAATTTTCTCCGCGCGTTTCGCTTTACTTCCTGCCGTGTTTACTTGGATGCGGCGTCTGTGATCTCGTGTGTCCAGGCCCCCGAGGGCTCCTTGTTGATGATCTTCTGGTCGAGCAGAGCCTTCGCCGTGCGGGCATAGAGCGCTTCGTCCAGCTTGCCGGAGCCGTCGCCGACCAGCTTGGCAACTTCGCCCATCATACGCTTCTGGTGGTTCTCGTCCTGGCCGCCGTTGTCCACGACGATCTCGGCGGCTTCATCGGGGTTCTCGGTCGCATATTTCCAGCCCTTCATCGAGGCGCGGACGAACTTGACCATCTTCTCCTTGAACGCCGGGTCCTTCAGCTTGTCTTCCATGGCGTAGAGGCCGTCCTCGAGAAGGTCATTGCCCATTTGCGTATAGTTGAAGACCGTCAGTTCCTCCGGCTTGAAGCCGGCATCGATCGCCTGCCAGTATTCGTTGTAGGTCATGACGGAGATGCAATCGGCCTGCTTCTGGACGAGCGGCTGTACGTCGAAGCTCTGCTTCAGCACGGTGACGCCGTTCGGGCCGCCTTCGGTGGAAAGACCCAGCTTGTTCATCCAAGCGAAGAAGGGGTATTCGTTGCCGAAGAACCAGACGCCGAGCGTATGGCCCTTGAAGTCGGCCTCGGTCTTGACCGGGCCGTCCTTACGGCAGATCATTTCCAGGCCGGACTTCTGATATGGCTGGGCGATGTTGACCAGCGGAACGCCCTTTTCGCGGGCAACCAACGCGCCGCCCATCCAGTCGACGATGACATCGGCGCCGCCACCGGCGATCACCTGCTCAGGCGCGATATCGGGACCACCGGGCTTGATGTCGACGTCGAGGCCCTCTTCCTTGTAGAAACCCTTCTCCTGGGCGACATAATAACCGGCGAACTGGCTCTGTGTGACCCATTTCAGCTGCAGCACCACCTTGTCGGCGGCCATAGCATGGGCCGCTGCAAGCGACATGGCGCTCGCCATCATTGCAACCATCAATTTTTTCATTTTCTTGTCCTTACCCTCTGAAGTTATGCCCGGACCCAATTTGCGAGGCCCGCGCGCGCCTAGCCACCACGGATAGACGGATGCCAGAACGTCACCGCCCGTTCTGTCAGGGCGATGATGCCATAGAAGATCGAGCCGGCCAGCGCCGCGACGGCGATTTCCGCCCAGACCATGTCGACATTCATGCGGCCGATCTCGGTCGAGATGCGGAAGCCCATGCCGACGATCGGCGTCCCGAAGAATTCCGCAACGATGGCACCAATCAGAGCCAGCGTCGAGTTGATCTTCAGTGCGTTGAAAATGAAGGGCATCGCCGCCGGAAGCTTGAGCTTGAGCAACGTCTGCCAGTCGCTCGATGCGTAGGTGCGCATCAGGTCGCGCTCCATGCTGCCGGAGGCGGAGAGGCCTGCCACGGTGTTCACCAGCATTGGGAAGAAGGTCATGATGATGACGACGGCGGCTTTCGACGGCCAGTCGAAGCCGAACCACATGACCATGACCGGGGCGATGCCGATGATCGGCAGAGCCGACACCATGTTGCCGATCGGCAGCAGGCCGCGGCGCAGGAAGGCGATGCGGTCGGCCAGCACCGCGACGACGAAGCCGCTGAGGCAGCCGACGATATAACCGATCAGAACCGCCTTGAAGATCGTCTGCCTGACGTCGTCGCCGAGGATGGGCAGAGAGGCCATGATGCGGGCGCCGATGGCGCTCGGCGGCGGCAACAGGATGAAGGGGACGCCGGCACCGCGCGTGATCGCCTCCCAGAGGATGAGAATCCAGGCGCCGAAAATCGCCGGAATCAGCAGTTCGAGCACCGATGCACCGAAGGCGGCGGCAGGCGGCACTTTCGAAAGCTCCGTGACGCATCGCCAGGCGAGCAGCCACGCGGCGAAGAGCAGCAGGAAGTAAGCCCGCGTTGCCGTGCCCTCGTTGCCGGAAATCGCTGCAAGCAGCAGCCAGGCGGCGCCATGGGCGCCGATGAACAGCACGGTGGCGCGATAGGCCGGCGGTTGCGGTGCAAAGGACAGGAGAGCGGCCGCGGCGATGACGATGAAGATGAGGCTTGCGGTGCCATCGGTTAAAGGACGGGCCGCGCCCTCGGCCAGAAGCGGTAAGGCAGCCAGCGCCGCGATGCAGAAAAGAAGAGCGGCCGCGCCTTGCCAGGAGAAGCTCAGACGTCTCATGCCGGCCTCCCGCCCATGGCGCGGTCGACGATCTTCGCCGCAAGGCCGACAATCGCGACGAGGACGCCTGCAAGCAGCGAGCCGGCGACCAGCGCTGCCCAGATATCGATCGTCTGGCTGTAATAGGAGCCGGCGAGCAGCTTCGAACCAATGCCGGCAACGGCGCCCGTCGGCAATTCGCCGACGATGGCGCCGACGAGGCTTGCTGCGATCGCGACCTTCATAGAAGTGAAGAGAAAGGGGATCGAGGCAGGGACGCGCAGTTTCCAAAAGGTCTGCATCGGACTGGCGTTATAGGTGCGCATGAGGTCGAGATAGAGGAGTTCGGGTGACCGCAGCCCCTTCACCATGCCGACGGCGACCGGAAAGAAGGAGAGGTAGGTGGAGATCAGCGCCTTGGAGACGAGGCGGGAGGCGTCGGAATCGAGATTCAGCAGATGCGCCAGCGCATTGTCGCCGGTCAGCACGTTGTAGGAGATGATGACGATCATCGGCGCGATAGCGAGGATCGGGATTGTCTGGCTGGCTACGAGCCAAGGCATCAGCGAGCGGTCCATGGCGCGGTTATGCACGATCAGCACGGCGAGAAGAATGCCGAGCAGCATGCCGAAACCGAAGCCGAGCAGGGTGGAGGAGAGCGTTACCCAGCTGTGATAGACGAGGCTCCGGCTGCTCGAAAGGCTGCGCAGGAAAGTGTTCTCATAGACATTCTCAGCCACCTGATGCGGTGCCGGCAGGATCGGCTTCGGCTGCGCCAGCGTCTTGCCGATGAATTCCATCGTGGTCGGCGTGACGCCGGCGCGGCTGTCGATATCACGCTGGAACGGCGCGTTCATGAGAATGGCGGCGACATACCAGATGGCGACGAGGGCGAGCAGGATGGTGGTGACGGGGACGATCTTGTCCCTGAATGTGTCGGATTTCACAGGGATAGCCCCCATATATCGGCACCGCGTGGGCCGTTACCCCCCTCTGCCCTGCCGGGCATCTCCCCCACAAGGGAGGAGATCGGCAAGGAGATGGCGGGTCGTTCCCCAATGCTGCCATGCTGGGCTAGGGGGCCTTCGTTGTTTGGGGAGGCCGGCTCGGCATATCGATCTCCCCCCTTGTGGGGGAGATGCCCGGCAGGGCAGAGGGGGGTGGCCCAAGAGCGCAACGGCCTAAACCTCATGGCTATGCCCCGTCCTCAGCCCCTCGCGGACGCGGTGGGCGATTTCCAGGAACTCCGGCCTGTCGCGGATGTCGAGCGGGCGTTCGGCCGGAAGCGTGGAGTCGATCACGTCGGTGACGCGGCCGGGGCGCGGCGACATCACCACGATCTTGGTCGAGAGGTAGACCGCCTCGGGGATGGAGTGGGTGACGAAGCAGATCGTCTTGTTGGTGCGGGCCCAGAGTTTCAGCAGCTCTTCGTTCAGATGGTCGCGGACGATCTCGTCAAGCGCGCCGAAGGGCTCGTCCATCAATAGCAGGTCGGCGTCGAAGGCGAGCGCGCGGGCGATCGAGGCGCGTTGCTGCATGCCGCCGGAAAGCTGCCAGGGGAATTTCTTCTCGAAGCCGGAAAGACCGACGAGGTCGAGCGCCTCGGCGATGCGCCTCGTCCGATCGGCGCCGCGGTAGCCCATGATCTCCAAGGGCAAGGCAATATTGTTCTCGATGGTGCGCCAGGGATAGAGCGCCGGCGCCTGAAAGACGTAGCCGTAGGCGCGGGCTTTGCGCGCCTCCGCCGGCGTCATGCCGTTGATCGAGATTTCGCCCGACGTGCTCCTTTCGAGATCGGCGATGACGCGGAGGAAAGTCGTCTTGCCGCAGCCGGACGGGCCGATGAAAGAGACGAAATCACCCTTGCGGACATCGAGATTGACATCGCTCAGCGCCCGCACCGGGCCGTCATTCGCCTGGTAGGTGAGACAGAGGTCCTTGGCGGATACGACGGAGGGTGCTTGCATCAATGCGACCGATCTTGTTTTCCCCGCTTGACGGCGGTTTGCATGTTACCATCGCTGCCGGCTTTCCCGGCGGCGCAATTCTTGGAGGAAGAAAATGGACGCGACATCAAAACCAACCTGCCACATCGTTCGTCCCAAGCACGCCTATGACGGCAAGCAGGGGCTCAGCTATTTCGAAGGGATAGCGGCCGAGACTGTCGGCGCCACGGGCATCTGCATGCACCTCCTGACGATCCCGCCCGGCGTGCGTGCCAAGGCGCACCTGCACGAGGCGCATGAGACGGCGATCTACGTGCTCTCCGGCGAGGCTCATACCTGGTACGGCGACCGGCTGGAGCATCACGTCATCACCCATGCCGGCGAACTGTTCTACATCCCGGCCGGCGTGCCGCATATGCCTGCGAACCTCAGCAGCACGCCCTGCACGGCGGTCATTGCGCGCACCGATCCCCACGAGCAGGAAAGCGTCGTGCTTCTGCCGGAACTGGACGCGCTGGTGCCGGCGTGAAGTCATCCGCATGAAGGCGTCGTTCCCCGGTTGATGGCCGTATCGCTATGCTCCATCGTCATACGCCGGTTGCCGGGATGCCACTGCGTTCCACTTTGCGCGGAGAGGTGATCTCCTTCCAGGTGGACAGCGCTCTGCTGACGGCTGTCACCGGTTCGCGCCTGACGAACTCGCCGTGGCCCTCGCGGGTCTTGATCGTGCTTTCCTCGATCGCGACGACCCCGCGCGTCAGCGTGTAGCGCGGCAGGCCAGTCACTTCCTTGCCCTCGAAGACGTTGTAGTCGATCGCCGACTGCTGGGTCTTGGACGAGATGACCTTCGAACGGTTCGGGTCCCAGACCACGATATCGGCATCGGCGCCGACGAGGATCGCGCCCTTCTTCGGATAGATGTTGAGAATCTTGGCGATGTTGGTCGAGGTGACGGCGACGAATTCGTTCATCGTCAGTCGGCCGGTGTTGACACCGTGTGTCCAGAGCATCGGCATGCGGTCTTCGAGGCCGCCTGTGCCGTTCGGGATCTTGGTGAAGTCGCCGACGCCGAAACGTTTCTGCGCCGTGGTGAAAGCGCAGTGGTCGGTTGCGACCACCTGCAGCGAACCGGAGGCGAGCCCTGCCCAGAGGCTATCCTGATGCTGCTTGCTGCGGAAGGGCGGCGACATGACGCGGCGGGCGGCATGATCCCAGTCGGGATTGGAATATTCGCTCTCGTCGAGCGTCAGGTGCTGGATCAGTGGTTCGCCATAGACGCGCATGCCCTTGGCGCGGGCCCGGCGGATCGCTTCATGCGCCTGCTCGCAGGAGGTGTGGACAATGTAAACAGGGCAGCCGGCCATGTCGGCGATCATGATGGCGCGATTGGTGGCCTCACCCTCGACTTCAGCCGGCCGGGAATAGGCATGCGCCTCGGGGCCGTTATTGCCCTCGGCGAGCAGCTTTGCCGACATCGAGGCGACGACATCACCGTTTTCGGCATGCACCAGCGGCAGCGCGCCGAGCTCGGCGCAGCGCTGGAACGAGGCGAACATCTCGTCGTCATCGACCATCAGCGCACCCTTATAGGCCATGAAGTGCTTGAAGGTGTTGATGCCCTTGTCGCGGACGATGGTCTCCATCTCCTTGAAGACCTGCTCGCTCCACCAGGTGACCGCCATGTGGAAGGAATAGTCGCAATTGGCGCGGGTCGATTTGTTATCCCACATGGTCAGCGCCTCCAGCAGCGACTGGCCGGGGGCGGGAAGGGCGAAATCGACCACCATGGTCGTGCCACCGGAAAGCGCCGCGCGCGTGCCGCTCTCGAAATCATCGGAGGAATAGGTGCCCATGAAGGGCATTTCGAGATGAGTGTGCGGGTCGATGCCGCCCGGCATGACAAAACAGCCGGAGGCATCGAGCGTTTCGTCGCCAGAGAGGTTCGGACCGATCTCGACGATCTTGCCGCCGTCTATCTTGACATCAGCCTTGTAGGTGAGGTCGGCCGTGACGATGGTGCCGTTCTTGATGACTGTGGTCATGATCGTTCCCTCTTCTTTTCTTTGGATTCGCCTGGTGAATAGAAGCTGAGCGTTTCCTCGCTGGCTTCAAGCCGGCCTTCCAATGCTGCCAGGATTGTTTCGAGTACGGAGCGTCTTTCGCGAGAGACTTCCTGATTCCAGAAGCGCGGGACAGAATAGCCATTTGCATTAAGCCATTCGGTTCGGCGTTGATCGCTGACGTTTTCGGCATGCTGGAAGCCATCGACTTCGACGATCAATCGTTTTTCGCGACAGAGGAAATCGACAATGAATGGCCCAAGCGGGACTTGCCTTGCAAATTTATAACAGTTCAAGCGGCGGGCGCGCAGGTCGCTCCAGAGATGGTATTCTTCTTCGGTTTCGTTTTGACGAAGCTGTCGAGCTTGTGCTGTTTTGACTGGGCGATGTCTGCGGATATCCTGTTTGATAATTTTGGTCGCGCCCGGAGCCCCCTCATCCGCCCTTCGGGCACCTTCTCCCCGAGGGGAGAAGGGAGAAGCCGCGACGTTCGCCATTCCCTTCTCCCCAGCGGGGAGAAGGTGGCCCGAAGGGTCGGATGAGGGGGCTCCGGGTTCTGCAGCAGACATCACACCACAATCTCCGCCGTCTCCACAACAGCATGGAACAGCACATCGGCTCCGGCCGTCGCCCATTCCTTGGAGATTTCTTCCGCCTCGTTGTGGCTGAGCCCGCCGACGCAGGGGCACATGACCATGGTGGCAGGCGCGACCTTGGCGGCCCAACAAGCGTCGTGGCCGGCGCCGGAGATAATGTTCATGTGGCTGTAACCGAGCCGTTCGGCGGCGGAGCGAACCGAGGTGACGAGCTTTTCGTCGAAGGTGACCGGTGCGAAATGGCCGATCGCCTCGATGGAACAGCCGACCCCCAGCGCGTCGCAGATGCCAGGCGCCTCAGCCTCGATCTTTGCCCGCATGCGATCGAGCTTGGCCTTGTCGGGCGAGCGGATGTCGACAGTGAAGACCACTTTGCCCGGCAGCACGTTGCGGGAATTCGGCGAGAAGAAGACTTGGCCGACGCCGCCGACGGCGCCCGGCTGCTCGCTCATCGCCACGCCTTGGACCATTTCCAGGATGCGCGACATGGCAAGGCCGGCATTGACGCGCATGTTCATCGGCGTCGAGCCGGTATGGGCCTCCTTGCCGGTCAGCGTAAATTCCAGCCACCACAGGCCCTGACAGTGGGTGACGACGCCGATCTGCTTTTCCTCGGCTTCGAGGATCGGACCCTGCTCGATATGATATTCGAAATAGGCGTGCATCTTGCGGGCGCCGACCTCTTCGTCGCCGACCCAGCCGATGCGCTTCAACTCGTCGCCAAACAGATTGCCCTCTGGATCCCTGCGGTTATATGCGAAGTCCAGGCTGTGCACGCCGGCGAAGACGCCCGACGCCAGCATGGCAGGGGCGAAGCGTGCGCCTTCCTCGTTCGTCCAGTTGGTGACGACGATGGGGTGCTTCGTCTTGATGCCGAGGTCGTTCATCGTGCGCACGATTTCGAGGGCCGAGAGCACGCCAAGCACGCCATCATATTTGCCGCCGGTTGGTTGGGTGTCGAGATGCGAGCCGACATAGACCGGCAGGGCGTCGGGATCAGTGCCGGGGCGGGTGGCGAACATCGTGCCCATGCGGTCGACACCCATGGTCAGGCCCGCCTCGTCGCACCATGTCTTGAAAAGGCTGCGGCCCTCGGCATCCGAATCCGTCAGCGTCTGGCGGTTGTTGCCGCCGGCGATTCCGGGGCCGATCTTCGCCATGTCCATGAGACTGTCCCAGAGACGGTCGCCATTGATGCGCATGTTCTCGCCTGGTGCTGCCACCATTCTTCAAGCCCTCACCTGTTTGCGGCAGTCATGCAAGGGGCATGCCCGCCTGTTCCCGTGGTCCTTTCCCGCGCCTGTTGTTGGTTTTGTCGAGCGCCGGAAAATCGCCAGTTGCCTTTGTTTTTCATCTGGCGGATATTTGACCGATTGGTAAACATTACAACTTCCACCGCGGGGCTCAAGACGAAAATCACGAAATTTTCCGATAAAAATGCGGGCAGTTGCTCAAGAAAGCGCCAGGGGTCGCCTCTGCCGAAGCTTGAGGGAAGAAGTTGAATATCAAGGGGAAACAATAGCCGATGGCTATTCCGAGAGCAGCGAAGACCCAGAGGCGAACGCGAATCCAGGAGGAGAAGGAAGAGCAGATTCTGGAGGCGGCGCTCGACGTGTTTTCGGCACGCGGCTTTCGCGGTTCGACGATCGACCAGATCGCCGAAGTCGCGGGCATGTCGAAACCCAATCTGCTTTATTATTTCCGCACCAAGGAAGCGATGCACCGGGCGCTGATCGACCGGGTCCTCTATACCTGGCTGGAGCCGCTGCGGGCCTTCGACGCCGAGGGCAATCCGGAAGAAGAAATCCGCAGCTACATCAGGCGCAAGCTGGAGATGGCGCGCGATTTTCCGCGCGAGAGCCGGCTGTTCGCCAATGAGGTGCTGCAGGGCGCTCCGCATATCGAGGACGAATTGAAGGGGCCGCTGAAGCAACTGGTAGACGAGAAGGCGGAGGTCATCCGCGCCTGGACGAAATCAGGCAAGATCGTCGAATGCGATCCCTACCACCTGATCTTCTCGATCTGGTCGACGACCCAGCACTATGCGGATTTCGACGTCCAGGTGCGCGCGGTGCTGGGGCAGGAACATTCCGGCGAAGGGCGCTTCGAGGATGCCGCGCGGTTTCTGGAGCAACTCTTTATTGGCGGGCTGCGGCCGGAGGGTGGCTAACAGCTCGATTTCCTGAGAGGATGCCTTTTTCAGCTCATGATCGCCGGCAGTTCCGCGGCCAGCGTATCGATGGCAAGACGCACTTTCGGCAGCATCACCGGCGATCGCGGCCAGACGGCATAGGCTTCAAATATGGTTGATGGTGTATCGGTCAGAACCCGCACGAGTTCACCTGAGAGGACCTTGTCCCGCACCAGCCAGCAGGTCAGCCAGGCAAGCCCGCGGCCTTCAACCGCGGCGTCTGCGATCGAAGCGAGATCGTCGAGCCGCAGCCGTGATTTCGGCAGAACTTCGCGTGGGGGACCGGCCGGAGCCGGGAAGGTCCAAGCCTTGTCATTGTCACCCCTGCGATAGACGATGCCATGATGGCGGGCGAGATCGTCGATCGTTTGCGGCACGCCATAGTTTTCGAGATAAGCGGGCGAGGCGCAGACCGTCATGGACTGCCGGGCGATCGTTCGCGCCATCAGGTCGGGATTGTCCTTCAGCGGACCGTTGCGGACGGCAAGGTCGAAGCCGTCCTCTAGGAGATCGACGACCCGATCGCTGAAGGATAAGTCCAGTTCGAGATCGGGGTGGTCGTCGAGCAGGCGGGTCAGGATCGGAGCGGCGCAATGGCGTCCAAACAGCGCCGGCATCGATACCCTCAGCCTGCCGCGGACCTCGCGCCTGCCCGATTCAAGTTGGGCCTCGCCGATCCGGATTTCCTCGATAGCTTTCAGGCAGCGCTCATAGAAGAACCGGCCCTCGTCAGTCAGGCTCTGGGTCCGGGTCGTGCGGTTGAAGAGCCGGACGTCGAGTCGCTGTTCGAGCCTTGCGATCGTCTTGCTGACTGCCGAGCGGGTGAGGTGAAGCCGTTCGGCGGCGGCGGAGAAACCGCCGGCTTCGACCGTCTGGACGAAGATCGAAATCCCCTTCAATTGCTCCATCTTTGTTTCCTTTATGGCACCAGTTCGACGACATAATATCGCAACAGGCGATGAATATTCAACGATATACCTGCTGCTCCTCCAATCGAGAAGGAGCAGGAGATGCAGACGACAAAGCAGTGGCAAACCGATGCCGTTGGGCCGGAGGCCAATCTGAAGATCGGTGAAGCGAGAATTCCCGACGTGTCTGGCAGCATGATCCGGGTGCGGACGCAGGCGGTCTCCCTCAATTTCCGCGACAGGCTTGTGCTCGAAAGCGGCATGGGACTGCCGCTGCAGTTTCCCTTTGTCCCGGCCTCGGACATGGCAGGCGTGGTTGAGGCCGTCGGGCCGGATGTCACACGCTTCAAACCCGGAGATCGAGTTATATCCACCTTTTCCCCGGATTGGATCGATGGACGCGGCCCGGGCAACGCGCGTAATCTACCCTACCAGACGCGCGGCGGCTTCCATCCGGGCGTGCTGACCGAACACACCGTGTTTTCCGAGGAGTGGTTCACGCATGCGCCGAAAACGCTCGATGCCGCTGAAGCGAGCACGCTGCCCTGCGCCGGACTGACGGCATGGTTCGCACTGATCGAATGCGGCAAGCTCAAGGCTGGCGACAAGGTGCTGGTGCAGGGAACCGGCGGCGTCGCGCTCTTCGGCCTGCAGATCGCCAAGGCGCATGGCGCCGAGGTCTTCATCACGTCAGCCAGTAGCGAAAAGCTCGACCGGGCGCTGGCGCTCGGCGCCGATCATCTGATCAACCGGCACGAGGGCGACTGGGTGGAGCGGCTGCATCAACTGACCGGCGATTACGGCGCCGACCATGTGCTCGAAATCGTCGGCGGTCCGCATCTCGGCCAAGCGCTGAGGGCCGTGGCGGTCAACGGCCGAATTTCGGTGATCGGTGTGTTCGAGGGCTTCGAGGTTTCGGCGCCGGTGGCGCCACTGCTTCTCAAGGCGCCCGTCCTGCAGGGAATTACGGTCGGTCACCGCAGGGCACTGGAGGATCTGGTGCGCGCCGTCGACCAGACCGGGCTGAAGCCTGTTATCGACAGGCGTTATGGCTTCGAAGAGCTGCCGCAGGCGCTCGATCATCTCTATCGAGGCCCCTTCGGCAAGATCGTCATTGAGTTTTGAGACATGAGGCTCCCTGCGAATCGTGGAGGGGAGCCTTCTGTTATTCGGCAGCGATGGTTTCGGTTTCGAAGGCAAAACCCTCATCGGCCCAACCGGTCATGCCGCCGATCATCAGCTTGGCTCTGAGGCCGAGCTTGGCAAGGCGAAAGGCCGCCTTGTCGGCGCCGTTGCAATGAGGACCAGCGCAATAGACGACGAAGAGCGTGTTTTTTGCCCATTCCGACATGCGATGTGCGGTCATCTTGCCGTGCGGCAGGTTAATCGCGCCCGGCACATGGGACTGCGCAAACAGTGCCGGCGAGCGCACATCGAGAAGAACGAAATCGACCTTTCCAGCTGCGAAAGCGGCGCGGACATCCGAACAATCGGTCTCGAAGGCGAGCTTAGCGGCATAATGGGCGGCGGCGAGGTCAGGCTCGGCGGCGGGGATTTCGGAGACGGCGCTTGGCATCGGTCTTTCCTTTCGTGCTGGATTGCCCCCTGATATCGCCGATGTTAAAGCTTGGCGAAATTGGCCATCATGACTGACAGCGTAAAGATCATGCCAAACATATCTCCGAAGACGAACGGACCGCTGGTCGCGGTGCTTGCCTATGACGGGCTCTGCACCTTCGAATTCGGGATAGCTTATGAGGTCTTCGGCCTGCCGCGTCCCGAGATGGGCGAGGGGTGGTATCGCTTCTCCGTCTGCGGCATCGAGCCGGGGCCGCTTCGCGCCGCCGGCGGATTGACGGTCGCGGTCGACAGGGGGCTGGAAGTGCTCGACGCGGCAGACCTGATCGTCGTGCCCGGCTGGCGGTCGATCGATGCGCCGGTGCCGGAACCGCTTGCCGCCGCTCTCAAGGCAGCGCATCAGCGCGGCGCGCGCATCATGTCGCTCTGTTCCGGCGTTGCAGTCCTTGCCGGCGCCGGACTGCTTGCCAACCGCAGGGCGACAACACATTGGCGCTATGTCAACTCGATCGCGGCGCGTTATCCCGACATCACGCTCGAGGCGGATGTACTCTACATAGATGAGGGCAGCCTGCTGACAGCGGCCGGCAGCGCCGCAGGCATCGATCTCTGCCTGCATGTGGTGCGCGGCGATTTCGGCTCGGAGGCGGCAAACAGCGTCGCCCGCCGCCTCGTCGTGCCGCCGCACCGCGAAGGCGGGCAGGCGCAGTTCATCGGCGCGCCGGTTCCGGAGGAACGTGAGGGCATACGCCTCAGCCCGCTGATCGACTGGATGCGCGCAAGCCTTGCCGAGGAGCAGCCGATCAGCCTGCTCGCCAAAAGGGCCGGCATGAGCATACGCACTTTCCAGCGCCGCTTCGAAGCGACGACGGGTCTCAGCGTCGGCGAATGGCTGCTGAAGGAGCGGCTGCGCCATGCGCGCGACCTTCTCGAAAGAGAACTAGCCGTATCGCTCGACGATATCGCGATATCAAGCGGCTTCGGCACGCTGGCGACGATGCGGCACCACTTCCGCAAGCGGCTGGGCACGAGCCCGCATGCCTATCGGAAGTCATTCGGCGGCTGATCGCGTCATGCCAACATAGGGTGCAACTTTTCAAAGAGTTCGAGATCGCCGAAAACCGTCACTCCGTCGGTTGGCAAAGCGCGCATTGGCTCGAGAGCTTCACTTACATTCTATCGCGAAGGTTTCGTATGGCTTGAGCTCAACAGTTTCGCCGATCATGTGCACTGGTTCATAATTGCAGATGAGGCATTCTCCGTTGATAGCGAGCTCCGTCGGCAAACTCAGCGTAATGTCCCTGGGTGTGAAGTTGGCGACCACGATGATCCAGCTCCTGTCGAGCGTGCGGGTATAAACGAAAACATCGGGGTGCTGGTCGAGCTAGGACCGGTACTCGCCATAAACGATAACAGGGTGGGTTTTCCGGAGAGCGATCAGCTTGCGATAATGATTCCAGATCGACTTCTCTTCCTTGATGGCCGCTTCGGCGTTCACCTTCGGATAATTGGGATTGACCTCGATCCAGGGGACGCCTGTGGAAAAACCGCCATAGGGGGCAGCACTCCATTGCATCGGCGTGCGGGCGTTATCGCGGCCGTTCTCGTTTGCTCCGCGGATGAATTCCTCCGGTGAAAGGCCGGCCTCCACGTGCAGTCTGTGCATGTTGATAGTTTCGATATCGCGATACTGTTCGATGGAGGTGAAGGGAACGTTCGTCATGCCGATCTCCTCGCCCTGATAGACGAAAGGCGTGCCCTTCAGGAGATGCAACGCGGTCGCCAGCATCTTCGCCGACTCAACGTGATAGCCGGTGATATTGCCGTAGCGCGAGACTGCGCGCGGAAGATCATGATTGCCCCAGAAGAGCGAATTCCAACCATCTTCGGATAGAGCAAGCTGCCATTTGCTGAGGACGGTCTTGAGGTTTACGAGGTCGAACGGCTTCGGGCGCCATTTCCCATAAACCGCGTCCCATTGCTGGGTGACGTGCTCGAACTGGAAGATCATCGACAGTTCCCGGCGTTCACGCCCGGAATAGAGGAGCGCTGCGCCGGGTGTGGCGCTCCAGGCTTCGCCGACCGTCAGGATATCGCGGCTGCCAAAGGTCTTGGCATTCATCTCCTGCAGATAATCGTGCAAATGTGGTCCGTCCTTGACGAGCTCCTGATCCACCTGCTTGCCGATATAGTCGATGACATCCATTCGGAAGCCTGCAATGCCGCGCTCGAGCCACCAGTTCATCATGTCGTAGATTTCCGCCCGGACCTTCGCGTTCTCCCAATTGAGGTCCGGCTGGCGACGGGAAAACATGTGCAGGTAATATTCGCCGGTGGCGGCATCGAGCGTCCAGGCCGGCCCGCCGAAGGAGGATGTTAACCGGTTCGGCGGTCCTCCGTCCGGGGCGGGCTTGCGCCAGATGTAGAAATCGCGGAATGGGTTGTCCAGGTCGCGGCGAGATTGAAGAAACCACGGATGCTCGTCGGAGGTGTGGTTCACGACGAGGTCGAGCATGATGCCGATCCCGCGGTCTTTCGCCTCAGCCACCAACTCGTCGAAATCTGCGAGCGAGCCGAACTCGGGGGCGATGTCCCTATAGTCGGATATGTCGTAGCCGTTGTCGTCCATCGGCGACTTGTAGATCGGCGACAGCCAGATGATGTCGATCCCGAGTTTCTTCAGGTAATCGAGCTTGGAGGTAATGCCCGGAATATCGCCGATGCCATCTCCGTTACAATCGCAGAAGCTGCGCGGATAGACCTGATAGACAGTTGCCGTATGCCACCATTTCGGTTGGAGAGGTGATCGCATGGGACCTCCCAGCGGTGTCGTGGACTGATCCATCGGAAGCTTTCCTACTTGTTTGGGATCTTGGGAGAACACCGGTGGTGCGCGTGGGTTCCATCGGGCCGGACTTGATCCCAACTTCCCGTTCGTAGCCGTGGCGCGGCTCAAGGAACCCCCTCCCTCCGGAACCGTTAGAAGGTGTGGCAACAGAGATTATCGGGAGACCGTCGCGGTGCCGAACCGAAGCAGCAGCTGGTATGCATAGGCTATTCCATATTCGAAGGTGCAGAACCCGTCCTAGGCAAGCACCGCGACCAGCAGTGCGGCTGCCGATGCAATGGTGGTCGGAGAAGAAGGCGGGGTTCTCCAGTGCGAATGTCGGAAAACTGTGTCAGCCGATCGTCGCCGACGGACCGTTTTCCTACAAGACGGAAATCGATTTTAGCGGCATGCAGCACAGGAAGTTCAGAGATCTCATCGGCGATGTGGAGTTCGAAGGTATCCTCCAACCACGCCCGGAGCTCGAGCCCTATGCCAACCATTGGTTTGTTTCGGAAGGAAACGGATCATGACGCTCATCGGTTATCACGCATCCCATGAACAATTTTCGCCAAGTGAGCTCCTTGGATATGTGCAGGCGGCGGAAGCTGCAGGTTTCGGCGCCGTGATGTCGTCCGATCATCTGACGCCATGGAGCGAGAGGCAGGGTCAGTCAGGCTTTGCTTGGGCTTGGTTAGGGGCGGGCCTCCAGGCGACGCGGTCTATTCCCTTCGGTATCATAACCGTTCCTATGGGCTGGCGTTATCATCCGGCGATTACTGCACAGGCCGGCGCGACGATCGCAGAGATGTTTCCCGGACGGTTGCCGTGGATCGCGGTCGGCAGCGGGCAAGCCATGAATGAACACGTCATGGGGGAGCGCTGGCCTTCCAAGGCAGAAAGAAATGAACGACTGCGAGCGGCGGTCGAGATCATACGGGACTTATGGTCGGGGAAGCTTGTCAGTCGGTCAGCGCCGATCAAAGTCGATCAGGCGCGGGTCCATACCCTGTCAAACAGGCTTCCCCGCATTGTCGCCGGTGCTCTTTCGCCCGAAACGGCCGAGTGGGCGGGAGAATGGGCGGATGCGCTTATCACCATCAACCAGCCGCCCGACAAGCTCGGCGAAGTCGTCGATGCCTTCCGCCGTGGCGGCGGGAAGGACAAGCCGCTCTATTTACAGGCGCATGTGTCCTATGCCGACTCCGAAGGCGAAGCGAGGGCAAACGCTTTCGACCAATGGCGGAGCAACGCGATTTCGGCCGCGATCTCGGAAACGCTTCGTTTGCCGGAGGAGTTCGACGAGGCGTGCCTGAAGGTGCGGCCCGAAGACATGGATGAGCATGTGCGCATCTCGGCCGATCCGCAACAGCACGTCGAGTGGCTGAAGGCCGATATCGCGATGGGATTTGAAGAGATTTATATCCACAATGTCGGGCGCAACCAGCGCGAGTTCATCAAAACCTTTGGACACGAGGTCGTGCCCGCTTTCAGCATCGGCGCGCCGATTGCTGCAGGCGATCTCTCGATCGAGCGGACTTGGAGGGCAGGCCAGGTATCAGCTGATGAGGACTTCAAAAAGTGCGGCTGGTCGTGCACGCGCCACCACCGGTCGCCTGTCCAAAGGAGGTATCATGTTCAAGAAATACGCCTACGCCTGGATCACAGTCGGCTTCTTTCTATTTTCGCTCGCCGGCCATTGGTTGTTTGGCTGGTTCGCTTTTGTCGGCGAGCAACAGAGCCACGGTCAAGCCCCTGATATCAATGCCTACCTCATGGAGATGAGCCGAGACACCTTTGAAAACTGGCAGTCCGAATTCTTGCAGTTGCTCTGGCAGGTCGTCGGTCTTGCCTACTTTCTCTATATCGGATCTCCGTCTTCGAAGGAAAACGATGATCGCACCGAAGCGAAGCTGGACGCTCTGATCAGATTAAATGGCGGAGAGAAGGCTGAAGCGATCATCGCCGAGATCGACAAACACTTCATGAGAACCGGTGGACATGCGGGTCCCTACGCCCACGAGCTGGAGACGCGTAGGGGCCCCCAGAGGACCGGCGACGCCACTTAGGCAGGCTAAGCTGGACCACGGAGCTGCCGGTTCGGTTGCATCCTTGCAGCCGGCCGCTTAGGCACCTCACGGAGGTACGCTAGCGAACGGAAACAAGTCCCTCCAGACGACGTTCGATCTATGGCAGTCAGGAGGATTTGTGCCACACGATGAACAGATAATGGCGATCGCCGGTGCGCTTGAACGCCGGCAGGCCATCTTGTTCGTTGGGGCAGGCATATCGATGAATGTCGGCTTGCCGTCGTGGACCTGCCTCGTCGACCACATGTTGGTGGATCTCGGCCTGCCGTCGTGGTTCGCCGCCGAGCACGGCACCGCCTATCAGGAAATCGCCGAATATTACCGGCTGAAGCACGGGTCATTGTCTCAGTTGGTCGCATGGATGAAGCGCGAGTGGCAGATTTCGCCGGAGCAACTGAGGAGTTCGGAGTTGCATCGGCTCATCGTGGAACTGGACTTTCCTCTCGTTTACACCACAAATTATGATGCAAATCTCGAAATGTCCTATGAGACATTCGAACGGCCGTTCACCCGGATCACAAGTGCGAAAGACATGGCGGCCGCGCCAGCCGGCAAAACGCAGATCATCAAATACCACGGTGATTTCTCCGATCCCGACACGCTGGTGCTGACCGAGTCGGATTATTTCGACCGCCTCTCATTCGACGCTCCCTTGGATATTAAATTCAGGAGCGATGCCTTCGCCTCGACGTTGCTGTTCATCGGCTACAGCATGTCCGATCTGAATATACGCTTTTTGCTGCATCACTTGTGGTCAACATGGCGGCGGACAGGACTGGACCGACACCGACCACCTCTTTTTCTCTTCATGCACGAGCCAACCGAAGTCCAGGTGCATGTTCTAAAGAGGTGGGGTGTTACCGTCCTCAGTGGCGAGGGCGAGAATTCAGGCCACTCCCTCGCTCAGTTCCTCGAACGTCTGCTTGAACGCCGAAGGCCGGGTGCCTGCCGTTAGCTACCGGGAGTCTCCGGCTCGCAAAATGCCGGCCTGCCATTCCTCCATCGGCACTGCCGAGGCGTTTTGCCGGTGGTCGACTTTTACGGGGGCGAGAACCAGGGCGATATCCCCGTTCAATACCCAACGCTTCTGAAAGTCATAGGGGCGGCGTCCGCTGCCACCGTAGGCGGCATCTTCACTCGACCACCAGAGATGCCATTGGTGACCTCTTGGTGAAGCAAAAAGCGGGTCCGGCAGACTGTCGATCACGAGATCATTGCCGAAGTTGATCAGCAATAGTCTCTCCTCAGACGGTTTTTCCGCGAAGAATCTGAGGAGGAAGGCGGTGCTGGAGGCGCTGGACAAGATACTGCCGTCCAATTGCCCGTCACGGGCGCAGGCTTGGCGGGAAAATGCCTTTTCTGTCTGACGCAGATTCAGCAGGTCGCGATGAAGCTGAACGACTGCCGCGTTCATCTCCCATTCGGCCCAATCAAGCTTCACCTTGTCGAACGTCTCGCGAGCACATGGATCCGCCATGTGTCTGATGAGTTCTTCATCCCGCAGGTTCGGGAATTGACTGATAAAATCGCGCCGTCCCTGCCGTACGATGTCGGCGATTTCTCCGGTGTGATCAGCGAAATAATAGAACGGGGAAGAGGAACCAAACTCCTGCCCCTGAAAGAGCATGGGGGTCTGCGGCCCCAGCAGCTGGAGCGCCGTCAGGGCTCGAAGGCGAGCCGGCGATGTTATGTGGCCGATCCTCGCTCCTGTGCCGGAGTTAGCGACTTGATCGTGGTTTTGGAGAAAGTGTACGAAATTCCACGGCTTGAGGTCGAGCCCCGCAGTGCCCCGTGGTTTGTCCTGCCAATCATATCTTTGTCCCTGAAACAGGCAGCCATATTTGGCGGCAGAAACGAGCTCCTGAGCGGTACCACAATAATCATGAAAATAGGCTTCGTTGCGGCCCGTCAGCGCCACTGTCGCGGAGCGGTGGAAATCCTCATTCCACAAGGCGTCCAGCCCATGCCCTCCCACCTCAGCCGGCCGCACCATACTGGTTTGTTGCGGCTCATTTTCGCTGACGAGATAGATTTGACGCTGTCTCGCTGCTGCGCGAGCTTCCCTGGCGATAACCGTGACGATGTGTTCGCGGCTTGAGTCGAATAAGGCCTGCGTTGCATCGATGCGCAGTCCATCAAAATGAAATTCGTCGATCCAATAAGCCGCGTTCTTTGCGACATACTCGCGAACGCCACGGCTGTTCGGTCCATCGAAGTTGATCGACTTGCCCCACTCGTTCGAATAACGCTCGGTGAAATAGTCTGGTGTGAATTCGCAAAAACGCTCACCTTTACCGAAGTGATTGTAGACGACGTCGAGGATCACCCCAATGCCGATTCGGTGGGCTTCGTCGACAAAGGCGCGCACATCGTCCGGTGGTCCATAGAGTCGGGTCGGAGCATAGAGCAACGTGCCGTCGTAACCCCAGCCGAACTCGCCTTCAAATTCGTTGATCGGCATGACTTCCAGGCAGTTGATGCCAATCGACCTGAGTCTTGCCAGCTTTTCCCTGGCCGCCGCAAAGGTCCCCTCCCTTGTGAAGGTGCCGACGTGCATCTCATAGAGAGCGGCTCCGAAGGGGGACATTCCTTGCCAATGGTGATCGCGCCACTGATACCGCGTCGGATCCACGACGACTGATGGCCCCGATGGACCCTCCGGCTGAAAACGCGAGGCAGGATCGGCAAGAAGATCACCTGCGTCCTCAAAGTGAAACCGGTATCGCGTCCCTGCAGCCAGACCGGGCAGATAGAGGCAGAAGTAGCCGCCTTCCTCCGCCGTCATCTCATATCCGGAATTTTCCTCGATGACGAGGAAACAGCGTTCCCTGGCAGGGGCCCATAGCCGGAACGAAACGCCGCCGGCATCAACCTCCGCTCCGATCGGGAGGCGTCGGCTCCAACGGGGGGGTGCCGGTCTCGATTTTTCGCTGCTTGAGTGGTCGTGCATGGCTCTCTCGCGGAGATCGCCTGCGCTAACTTCGGCAGCCTCATGATGTTCCCGCTTTAGGGTCGTCCATCAAGCCGGAAATCCGGATTTGCAATCTAGCGTTACGCCGCGGACGCGCTGGTCCGCGGCGTTGCGAAGCCGTCACTCCGCCGCCTGGCGGGTCATCGGATTATTCGGGTGGGTCGTCCAGTTGGCATAGTTCGGATCGACGACGCGGCCGGTGCGTTTGTCGATGGAGCCGGCGGCAAGCGGTTCCATGGTGATGCAGTTCTCGACCGGGCAGACGTTGACGCAGAGATTGCAGCCGACGCATTCCTCTTCGATCACCTCGAAATGGCGTAGCCCGTTGACGACGTTGGTGATTGCCTGGTGCGAGGTGTCTTCGCAGGCGATATGGCAGCGGCCGCATTTGATGCAGGCATCCTGGTCGATCTTCGCCTTGGCGACGTAGTTGAGGTTCAGATACTGCCAGTCGGTGACGTTGGGCACTGCGCGGCCGGTGATGTCGTCGAGATTGCGATGGCCCTTTTCGTCCATCCAGTCGGAGAGACCCGTTATCATCTCCTGCACGATCTTGAAGCCATAGGTCATCGCCGCCGTGCAGACCTGAACGTTGCCGGCGCCGAGAACCAGGAATTCGGCCGCGTCCCGCCAGGTGGTGATGCCGCCGATGCCGGAGATCGGCATGCCATAGGTTTCGGGATCGCGTGCGATCTCGGCGACCATGTTGAGAGCGATCGGCTTGACCGCCGGGCCGCAATAGCCGCCATGGCTGCCCTTGCCGCCGACCGTCGGGTTGGGAGCGAAGTTGTCGAGATCGACCGACACGATCGAATTGATCGTATTGATCAGCGAGACGGCATCGGTGCCGCCGGCTTTGGCGGCGCGGGCGGGGCGGCGGATGTCAGTGATGTTGGGCGTCAGCTTTGTGATGACGGGCATGCGGGTGTACTGCTTGCACCAGCGCACGACCATTTCGATATATTCCGGGACCTGGCCGACGGCGGAGCCCATGCCGCGCTCCGACATGCCGTGTGGACAGCCGAAATTGAGTTCGATGCCGTCGGCGCCGGTCTCCTCGACCAGAGGCAGGATCGACTTCCAGGCCTGTTCCTCGCAGGGCACCATGATCGAGGCGATCAGCGCCCGATCCGGCCAGTTCATCTTCACCTGCTTCATTTCACGCAGGTTTGTATAGAGGTCGCGATCGGTGATGAGCTCGATATTGTTGAGGCCTAGCAGGCGGCGGTCCGCGCCGAAAATCGCGCCGTAGCGCGGGCCGTTGACGTTGACGACGGGCGGGCCTTCCTCGCCGAGCGTCTTCCAGACCACGCCGCCCCAGCCGGCCTTGAAGGCGCGCTCGACGTTATAGGCTTTGTCGGTCGGCGGCGCGGATGCCAGCCAGAACGGGTTCGGGGATTTGATGCCGACAAAATTGTTGCGGAGATCAGCCATTGTTCATTCTCCCCTTCAAGCAACCGCGACAGCCGGAGCGGCTGTTGCGGAGAGGGCGCGATGGATGGATTCAGCCGCGTCGCGGCCGTGGGCGACGGCGGAAACCGTGAGGTCCTCGCCGCCGAAGACGCAGTCGCCGCCGGCCCAGACGCCGTCGAGCGAGGTGCGGCCTTCGACGTCGACCGCGATGCGGCCGGACTCCATGCGCAGCGAACCAAGGCCCCCGGCATCAAAGGTCTGGCCGATCGCTTTGAAGATCTGGTCGGCGGCAATCACGCCGGTCTCGCCGGTGCCGACGAGACGGCCTTCGACGATCTTGGTGTATTCCACTTCGATCGCGGCAACTTTGCCGTCCTGCGACAGGATCGATTTCGGCGCCAGCCAGTGGCGGATGATGACGCCCTTCGAGCTGGCCAGATCCTGCTCGTATTCGGAGGCGTTCATGTGCTCCTTGCCGCGGCGGTAACAGATGGTCACCTCTTCGGCGCCAAGCAGCTTTGCCTGCACGGCAGCGTCGATCGCCGTCATACCGCCGCCGAGCACGACGACCCGGCGGCCGATCGCGATTTCGCTTTTGTCTTCAGCTTGGCGGAGCGCTGCGATGAAATCTACGGCGTCCTCGACGCCGGCTAGGTTTTCGCCTTCGATACGCAGCGCATTGACGCCGGCAAGACCTATGCCCAGAAAGACGGCGTCATATTGCGACTGCAGATCGGAGAGCGAAAAATCGCGGCCAAGGAGAGCGCCGTGACGGACGTCGATGCCGCCGACCGAGATGATGTAATCAACTTCCTGCTGGGCGAAATCGTCGACCGTCTTATAGGTGGCGATTCCGTATTCATTGAGGCCGCCGGATTTTTCCCTGCCGTCGTAAATCGTGACGGAATGACCCTTCACGGCGAGACGATGGGCGGCGGCAAGACCTGCCGGGCCGGCGCCGACGACGGCGATCTTCTTTCCTGTCGCTTCGGCCCTGACATAGAACTGTTTGCCGACCTGCATGGCGGCATCGGTCGCATAACGCTGCAGGCGGCCGATCTCGACGGGCCGTTCCTCGGCCGTGTTACGCACGCAGGCCTGTTCGCAGAGCTCTTCGGTGGGACAGACGCGGGCGCACATGCCGCCGAGGATGTTCTGGTCGAAGATCGTCTTGGCCGAACCCAGCGGATTGCCGGTCGAAATCTGGCGGATGAAAAGCGGAATGTCGATCGAGGTGGGACAGGCCGTCATGCACGGCGCGTCATAACAGAAATAACAGCGGTCGGCGGCGACCAGCGCCTCGTGATTGTCAAGGCGCGGATGCAGGTCGGAAAAATTAGCCTCATACTCGGCGGGCGAAAGCCGGCCGGCATGAATCCCAGTTTCCAGTCGTTCCATTGAAGTTCCCTCATTATTGGTAAACGGCCTGTGAGGGAAAGCGTAACTCAGGTTTAAAAATTTATCAAACGGTAAAATTTTGACGGATCCTCCTGGAAGAGGTGCCGGTAAATAACTGTTTTTTAAAGATTAATTTCTTCAGTTTTGACCGATGATTTATCTGAGCGTGCGGCGAGGAAAGAGGCATCGGAAAAAAGATTAAAAAAACACGATTTTTTTCGAATGGCAGGGAACCAAACTTAAGCTTCGCCGTTATTGCGGTATCCGGATGGTGACCGCATCGACCCAACATGCGCGCCCCCAACCCACTATCCGGACGTACTCACGGTCCCCTCCCGGTGAGTGAAGACAGCCGGTGCGCCGCCCTCGCACCGGCTGTTTTTCGTTGTGGTGTCGCTCTTCACACTCGCTTGAAGATCTCGAATTCGGTTTCCGGAATAGTCAGCCGATATTCGATACGGCCGGGCACGAGGTTCAATTCCGCCTTGCCGTTGACCGACGAGGGTACGACACGCTCCAGCACGGTGCGGCCGAAGCTGTTATCGCTGAATTCGTGGACTTCAGACTGATCCTGCAGCACTTCGGCCCAGGCGATCTCGATCGCCTTCCTGTCGTTGATCATCGCTTCGCGGCAGTTCAACGTGATTGAGGCGGCGCCGCCTGATATTGCCCCGTAGGAAGCGGAGTTGACAATGAGCTCGTGGAGGGCGAGGCCGAGATGCACGGCGGCATTCGGCGTCAGATGGGCATTGATGCCGTAGATCGGCATGGAGCCTGATGTCTCCGGCCAGTAGGGAGCGAACTGTTTTTCAGCGAGTTCGAAGAGATAGGCGCCCCGCCAGCTGGAATCCGTGACGAGGTCCTGGGAATTCGAAAGCGATTGCAGCCTGCCGCGGAACTTGAGGAGGAAGCTGTCGAGGGAGAGCGTGTTGCGCGCTGTTTGAGTCGCAATGCCCTGAATGATAGCGAGAAGGTTCTTCGAGCGGTGCGAGAGCTCACGCAGCAGCGATTTCAGCACTTTTTCGCGATGCCGGCTTTCAGTGACCTCCGTCATCACGGACAGAAGTCCAAGCGTGCCGCGGTCGCCAGTGCGTTGGATCTTCAATTCGTAGGTACGCAGTTCGCCGTCGACATCGATTTCGACCTCGGCATTGTTGGGAATGCCAGTCTCCAGCACCTTGCGCTTCAGCGCCGTCAGATATTGTCCATGGACATCACCGAAAAGGGCGGAATCACTGCCGCCGGGCATAAAAAGCGCTGCGAAATGCGGCGGCAGATTTTCGGCGTAGAAGATTGAAAGCCGGGCGTCCTGGCAGAGGATCGAAATCCCGGCGCTGCCGAGCGCCCGCTCCATCATTGCGGCTTTGCCTTCGAAGGTGAAAGGCGTGCCCGACAATGGTTCAGTCGTATTCACTCGGCCGCCTTTCCCTGTGACATCTCGGAGCATCGCTGAACGGAACGCCCCGCCAGAAACCGCCTGCCAACTCTAGAATAAAGCGCTGCAAAAACCGTTAAAGCCATCGGGGCGCCCCGGTAGCACCGGAACGCCTGTCTCGGCGGTTTGGTTCCGAGAACCGGAAAATTGCGTCTCAGGCGGCTACCTTGGTCGATTCATTGAAGAAAAGCGCTTGACTGATCAGGGCCTTGACCATGTCGGGATTGAACGGTTTGGTGACGAGGAAAGTGGGTTCGGGGCGTTCGCCCGTCAAAAGCCGTTCCGGGAATGCGGTGATGAAGATCACCGGCACGCTCGACGTCTTGAGGATGTCGTTGACCGCGTCTATACCGGAACTGCCGTCGGCAAGCTGGATGTCGGCGAGCACCATGCTCGGTTTCGTCTTGTTGTAGAGCGCGACGGCTTCGGCGTGCGTGCGGGCAATGCCGGTGACGCGATGGCCGAGGCTCTCGACCATCTGCTCGATATCCATGGCGATCAGCGGTTCATCCTCGATAATCATGATGTCGGTTGCGACCTGACGGGAGATTTCCTGCGAGGCCTTGTCGAGCAACTGCATGACATCCTGTTCATCGAGTTCGAGAATTTCCGCGATTTCTGCAACGCGGAAATTCTCCACCGACGCGAGCAGAAAAGCCTGGCGAGCGCCGGGGGAAACCTTGGACAGATTGAGTGTGGCGCGCTGTTCCCATGCATAAGGGGAAGTCGGCTCCGGAATCTGCACCGCAGTGGAACCAAATAGTTGCGTGAACAGTTTGTAAAGCGCGACCCGGTCATTGGCCGTATCCGGGAAAATCGACAAATCGGCTATAATGGCTTCAAGAACGGCAGCGACGTAAGCGTCACCTGAAGTCTGGGTGCCGGTAAGGGCGCGGGAATAGCGACGCAGATAAGGAAGGTGCGGCGCAATTCGAGTGGAAAGTGTCATTAAAGGCTCCCGTATGCAGGCCGGTCGTAGGTTCAATGGCCAGTTAACGCTGCCTTGGTAAAAAAGTTCCGGAACGGTAGGAACTTTTTTTGTCGCGCCGCATTATTCCACCCGACAAAGAAAGGGCGAGCGTAGCATTTTGATCCATGCCGCGGCAAATATCAGCGATATCGATAGTGGAACGGTCGGTGTCGGTGGTTGATCTCTTGATTGCACGCCTTTGTAACAGATAACGGTGAGAAGACGAGTTGATGACTACACGCAATAAAGAGGCGGCGGATCAGCGGAAGCTGGAGCTGCGGGCAAGCGATATTCTGGACCCGAACAACCAGATCGGCGTCAAGCTGCGGTCGCTCTATGCCGCGGCACAAGAAGAGGCGATCCCCGATCGTTTTCTCGATCTTCTCGAAAAGCTCGACCATGCTGAAATGATGGCTTCTGCCAAGATGGCCGAATAGGATCGTCGCATGGAAGAGAAACTGCAACCCAGCTTCAAGCGGGAATTGCTGGCGGCCCTCCCTAGCCTTCGCGCTTTTGCCATTTCGCTGATCGGACGGCACGATCGCGCCGATGATCTCGTTCAAGACACCATCATGAAAGCCTGGGCCAAGCAGGATCATTTCGAGATGGGCACCAATATGAAGGCCTGGCTCTTCACGATCCTGCGCAACGAGTTGTACAGCCAGATGCGCAAGAGTGGCCGCGAGGTGCAGGACAGCGACGGGCTGTTCACGGAATCGATGGCGATGCATCCCTCGCAATATGGCGCGCTCGACCTGCAGGATTTCAAGAAGGCGCTCGACCAGTTGCCGCCGGACCAGCGCGAAGCGATCATCCTCGTCGGCGCTTCGGGCTTTTCTTACGAGGAAGCCGCCGAAATCTGCGGCTGCGCCGTCGGCACCATCAAGAGCCGCGTCAACCGCGCGCGGCAGCGCCTGCAGGAACTGCTGCAGATTTCAGGCGAGGCCGATTTCGGCCCCGACGCCACTTCGGCGCCTCTAACATCGAAGGCTTTTGCGTTCTGAGAAGCGACTCTGCTTGAAAAGGACGCCGGCTGCTTCTTGGGCGCGCCGGCGTTTTGCTTCGTTGCACGGGGAGGACGCTGTACGGTGGTTGTTATTCGAGGCACTACCTCTCCTCCCTCATTCCTGTGCCTGACACAGGAATCCAGCGCGCCCAAGTCGTTGGCCGCGAACGACTCTAACCTTTGAAGCTTTTTCATTCACGGCGCAGACGCGCCGTGGCTGGATTCCTGTGACGAGCACAGGTGAGGGAGAGTGGAGTGGGAGTCTTGTCCCAATCTTCTGCTTGCGTGTAGAAAGGGATAGCACACCTTCCTACCTCTCTTCTTGTGGGCGAGCGAGTGGCTCCCCTAATCCTCCCGCTTCGAGCCGATCAGATTGGCCGCGACGATGGCGGCCAGGACGCCGGCAGTGAGCAGCGGCTGGGCGCGGACGAGGCCGATGCCTACCGTCGCCAGAGACTCCAGCGCCGCTCGGCGATCGCGGGCTCGACGTGCCTCGCGGGCGTTGATGATCGACATCACCACCAGCATGATGATTGCGATCAGCAGCGCGCCGAAGGCCAGGAAGAGGACGGCGGCGAGAGGACCGTAGATGCCAGCGAGCCAAATGGCGCCGGCGGCCACCGCCAGCGCATAGGCTGTAAGGAGGAACAGCGCGGCAAGCGCGACGAAGATGCTGTTACGTTTGACGCGCGCAACGGTCCGATGCACGCTCGCGCCCGTGAGCAGACTGAGGATCGAGAGCATCGAGCTTCCTCAGCGACGGGCGAGGAAGGCGATGGCCAAGCCCAAAGCGGCAGCGGCGCCGATGGTTGCCAGCGGATGATTGCGCACCGTCTCGCGCATTTCGGTTGCGCCGCGCTCATAACCGTGCTGCAGCTCGCGCAGCAGTTCTTCGCTGCGGCCGAGCAGTTCCTCAAAGCCGGCGCTAGCCTGGCTGCGAATCTTCTCGCTCTGGTGGCGCGAGTTCTTGCCGACGAGGCGCGTCAGTTCGGCGAGCTCGTCGCGCAATGCCTCGATCTGTTCTTCGATGCCGGATTCAAGATGGTGGAAGGTGCCGTTGCGGCGGCTGCGGCCGGACTGGAAGATAGAATAGCTCATGGCTGTCTCCATTGGCTGGGGCGCGCGCGGGCCCGCCTGTTTCGCACGAGGGTCACCACCGTCCGTTGCATGAATGATGTCGCCCGGCATTGACCCAGATCATTGCCGACAACGTGTTGAAGGGGCAAAAGTTCCGCCCGCGCAGGCTTAGGCACAGGAGAGGGCGCTGTGGGCGAGCACGAAAGGCGTGCCATCAGCCGGGATCTGATTGATCCGCAGCCCGCAGCCAAATACCGAAAGCATCGTCTCGTCGGTCAGCACCTCTTTAACTCTACCGGCGGCGGCGAGCCGGCCGGATTTCATCAGCACGATGCAATCGGCAAAAAGTGCTGTCAGGTTGAGGTCGTGCATGACGGCGATGACGCCGCCGCCGCGCTCGCAGAACTTGCGGGCGAGGAACATGATGGTCAGCTGGTGGCTAATGTCGAGGCTCGAGACCGGCTCGTCAAGCAGCAGCCAACAGGGCTTGCCATCAATGATGGGTTCCGAGATCTGGCACAGCACGCGGGCAAGCTGCACGCGCTGCTGCTCGCCGCCGGAGAGTTCTTGGTAGAAGCGGCCTTCGAAACCGGTCAGATCGACCGAGGCGAGGGCGGCCGCCGCCGTCTGATCTGATTTGTCGGGGTGCGGGTTCAGGCCCGCGGTCAGGCCCATGCGGACGCTCTCGCGCACAGTGAAGGGAAAGGAGATGGTGCTTGCCTGCGGCAGCACGCCGCGAATGGCGGCAAGCTGCCAGGGCTTCAGCCCTTCACCTCATCGCCGCCGATGCGCACCGAGCCGTCATAGGCGAGCTCGCCGGAGATTGCTTTCATCGTTGTCGTCTTGCCGGAGCCGTTCGGTCCGGCGATCGCCGTCAGTTCACCGGCCTTTGCGCTGAAAGCGACGTCGCTGACGATTGATTTGCCGGAAAGGCGCACGGAGAGGCCGGACACTTCGATCATCTGCACGTCACTCACAAGGTTGCTCAGAGGGCAAGGCGCGAACGCTGCTTCAGCAGGATCCACAGGAAGAATGGGCCGCCGACCGCTGCGGTGATGATGCCGATCGGCAGCTCGGCAGGATCGACCAGGGTGCGGGCGAGCACGTCGGCGAAGATCGGCAGCGAACCGCCGAGAAGGGCTGCGGCGGGCAGCAAGAAACGATGATCCGGCCCAATCGCCATGCGCAGGACATGCGGCACGACGATGCCGACGAAGCCGATTCCGCCGCTGACGGCCACGGAAGCGCCGGTCGCGGCCGCGACGCCGACGATCGCGACATTCTTCAGCCGCTGCACCGGCACCCCCATATGAAAGGCGGCTGCCTCGCCGAGCGTGATGGCATTGAGGCCGCGCGCCAGGAAGGGCAGGACGGTGAAGGACAGGAGAAGGATCGGGCCGGCGGTGGCGATCTTCGTCCAGGTGGCGCCGGCAAGCGAGCCCATGCTCCAGAAGGTCAGGTCGCGCAGCTGCTGGTCGTTCGCCAAGTAGATCAAGAGGCCGGTGAGCGCCAGCGCAAGCGCGCCGAGCGTGATGCCGGCAAGCAGCATCGTCGCCACCGAGGTCTGGCCATGCCGTGTCGCAATCCCGTAGAGCAGCAGCGTCGTCGCGAGGCCGCCGCCGAAGGCGGCCGCGGGCAGCGCATAGATGCCGAAAAACGCCTGGAGCGGGGCAGCGAGGCCGCCGCCGAGCACGATCATGGCGACCGCGCCGAAGCTTGCGCCGGAGGAGACGCCGACGAGTCCGGGATCGGCCAGCGGATTGCGGAACAGGCCCTGCATCACCGTGCCGGAGACGGCGAGCGAGGCGCCCATCAGGAAGCCGAGGATCGTCCGGTGCAGGCGGATATCGAAGATGATGATCCGGTCACGGGCGCTGAGCGCCGTGTCGGAACCGGCCATATTGGCGATGACGTCGAGGATCGAAGCATCCGAGGCGCCCGTCGTCACCGAAAACAGCATCGCGAAGATAGAAGCGGCGGCAAGCAGGGCGATCGCCAATAGGGCGAGCCGCGTCCTGTCTCCTGCCTGCCTGACTTTGCGCATCTCTGCCACCCGGAATGGTCGCCTTTGCTCCGTCATGGCTTGCGGCAGGGCCATGATCAGCCCCCGTAGATCGCCGCGTTCAGATCACGCACCGCGCTTGCCGTGCGCGGGCCGAAGCCGAGCAGGTAGATGCCGTCCATGCGGATGATCGCTTTCTTCTCGCCGGCCGGCGTCAGCGCGATTGCCGGCTGGGCCAGCAGGTCCTCGTTCCTGGTGCCGGCGCCATCGCCGCGGTTCATCATCAGGATGATCTCGGGCTTGGCTTCGATGATCGCCTCGTCCGTCAGCGGCTTGTAGCCCGGGAAGTCTCCGACGGCGTTGACGGCGCCGGAAAGCTTGATGACGCCATCGGCCGCCGTACCGGTGCCCGATGCCATGATCCGGCCGTTCTGGGCGCTGAGGATGAAGAGAACGCGCTTGCGCTCGGCCTCCGGGCGCTTTTCGGCATCGGCGACCGCCGTGTCGAGATCGGCCGCGACCTTTTCTTCCAGCGTCTTTGCCTTGTCGGGCACGCCGAGCAGCGTGCCGACGCGGTCGATCTTGGCGACGATGCCCTCGCGGGTGAAGGTGTTCGGCACGGTTTCGAAAGGCACGCTGGCATTCTTCAGCACGGCAAGCGCCTCCGGCGGACCGGACCCTTCGACGGCGATGATCGCCGTCGGGTTCATGGCAAGGATGCCTTCCGGCGAGAGCGCCCGCATGTATCCGACATTCGGCAGCTTGAGCGCCGCCTCCGGGTAAAGGCTTGTGGTATCGCGGGCGATCAGCCGGCTTTCCTCGCCGAGCGCATAGATGATCTCGGTGACGTCTCCGCCGACCGAAACCAGGCGCGACGTGTCGAGCTCCTCGGCATGGGCGGCGCGGACGAAAGCAAAGCTTTTGCCGGCCGGCGCCGCCGGAATCAGCGGTAGCGCCATGACCGCTGCCGTCAGGGCCAGTTCCCAAAGGCGGATCCGGCGAAGTTTGTTACGCATCGTCATCGCTGTGATTCCTTATGTGGCAACACTTGCTGCCCGCGGCAGGTTTTCCATGATCTCGCGCCATTCGGCGCGTTCGCCGATACCTTCCTTCCGCTTGCCGAAGAACTGGATGATCATCTCGCCTTCGGCATTGTAAGCTTCCAGCGAGGTGAGGTGGCCGTCCTTGGTTGGCTTGCGCACGGCCCAGGTCTCGGCGATGTGATCCTGGCGCAGATGCAGGTGGAAGGTCGGGTCCATGATGTTGATCCACGGGCCCATCGACTGCACGTTGAAGATCGGACCGGAATGGATCTGGACGATGCCGTCATTGGCGACGAAGCACATGATCGGCAGGCCCGATTTGACCTAGGCATGCATCATCACGGCCGTCGCGGTGTCGTCGAGCTTCCAGGCATAGTCGTCGCCAACGGTGCGGATGGCCGCCTGGCGGCCGATTTTCAGGCGCTTCAGCATGCCGAAGAATTCGTGGGTATCGGTGAGCTTGCTCCAGTTGTCGCGCAGCTCGTCACGGCTGACATCGGCAGCTTCATCGGCGGCATTCGAGACCTCGGCCTCGACGAATTCCTGCGACTGGTCCTCGAATTTAAGCTCGGCGACGATCGCATGATAGGTCTCGACATTCGAATTCGGGCGAAGGTGCACCTTGTGCACGGCGTTGCCCGCCTTGTCGAAATATTGCAGGCTGAGGCGTTCCTGGTCGCCATCCTTCTTGGAGACGGCGAAGCCATGCACCCAGCGGCTCGGGAAGATGCGCAGGTCGATATTCTCGCCGAGAACGATCGCGCTCTGCACGCCGGTCTTGATGTTTTCGAAGACGCCGATCTTCTCGTGCACGGCGCTTTCGTTGCGCGACAGCGCCATCACTTGGCCGAGGCGTTCCACGCGCTCGAGAAGTTTCGCGGCGCTACCATCGATGCGGGTGACGCTGATGCCGGTCTCGGCGGCGACGAGGGCCGCTTCGGAAATCGTCAGCCGGGCGGCAATATCGCGCTCGCGCATCTTCGGATTTTCGGCCCGAAACGCGCGGATTTCTGCTGGCGCCGGTCTTTTCTGCTCGGTCATGTCTTACCTACTTATTGGCCCTATTTATTGAGAATGAGTTTGCCCTGGCGGGTGATCTTCAGGCGGTAAACCAACCCGTCGTGTCTGATCATGATCTCGTTCGTGCCGCGGAAAAGATCCGAGCTTTCGACGATCCGGTGCTGCGCCGCCGGCTCGGAGGGCAGCGGCGCATGCTTAAAGGTGTCTGGCTTTTCAACCATCATTTCGGCTGGCAATTCCGTGCGCCGGGGATCGGAAGGTCTCCGGCTGCGTTTACAATTAACTTGACTTTCTTACTCATAGTTTTTTAAAGAACGCAATAGAAGACTAACGGAGTCAAGTTTTTGAGATTGCTGATACGAAGCCGTCCGCCGACGGCTCGCGACAATGCGGAGAAGATTATGACGGGTAGGTTTGCGGCCGTTGCGGCCGGCTTGGTGATGACGGTTGCAAGCGTAGCCCAGGCGCAGGAGGCGGCGCCCGAGGCCTCCCTCGATGTCGAACTCAATGCGCTGGCGCCATCGCAGAAGGGCTGCATGATGACTTTCGTGGCGCTCAACAAGCTGCCCGCCGCCATCAACAAGATTTCCTTCGAGCTTGCCTTCTTCAACGACAAGAATGCCGTCGACCGCATCACCGTTCTCGACTTCCGCGATCTGCCGCAAGACAAGAAGCGCGTGCGCCAGTTCGACATGCCGAATGTCAAATGCGAGAGCGTGACCCGCATCCTCATCAACGACACGCCGGTCTGCGACGGGCCGGCCGCCGGCGAATGCATGAAGGGTCTCGTCACCCGCTCGCAAATCTCCGTTCCCTTCGAAGGATGAGAAGACGCCGGGGATGAACCCCGGCCGACATGTTTCCCGCTGTCCGAGGCGTAAAGAATGGCGACTTCAGCGAAATCCAGATCGAGACACGTGCTCATCGGGGAGGAGAGCGCCGACGCCAGCCTGAACGACAACATGCCCGGTATACACCCCGGCCACGAGCTTCCCGAACTGCGCAACGCACAGCGGCAGCCGGCCGGCGAGACGGTCATCCACTACACACGTTTTGCGCAGATATCCTCCTTTCCAGACCATCCGGAAGTCGAACCGGCCGCTCCCGCTTCGGCGCCGCCGATGGATGCGGCGGTGGAGCAGCAGGAAGATGAGCAGAAGCCGGTGCGCCGGCGGGTGGCTCTGACGTGTGTCGGTTCGTTCTTCTTTCATGTCGCGCTGGCCGGGGCGCTGCTCGTCGTTATGCCCAAGGCTTCTGACGAGACCCTGATGGAAGCAGGCGAAGCGATCAGCGTCGTTATGCTCGGCAGTTCTGATACGGATCAAAGCGCAGCCGGCGAGACCGATGTCACGATCCAGCAAGAAATCATTCCAGACGCTGTCGAACCCGATGAGATCAAACCGGTAGAGACAGCGGAGGTGCAGCCGGAGGCCGTCCAGCCGACCGATGCGGAGCCTGTCGACGCTGTTCAACCGACCCAGGAGATTCCACGTCAGTCAGCGGAGACGGCGACGGCTGCGGAGCCGGAAGTTCTTGTATCGGAAACCCCTGCGGAAACTTCAGTCGTACAGCCGATATCGACGGTGGTGCCGGAGCGGCCGGTAGAGACTCCGGTAATATCTGCTGAGCCAGTGGTGGCCACAACGCCCTCAGAGCCAGAGGAGATCAAGCCCGTCGAAACGGCTGCGATTTCTCCTGAGCCGGAACCGCCGGTAGAGATTGCGAAGCCTCAGCCGAAACCGAAGCTGGAAAAGCCCGTTAAAAAGAAATTGGCGGAAAGAAAACAGCGGCCGAAAAAGGCTCAAGGTTCGGAGGGGGATGCCAAACAGGAGGCACGCCAAGGCGCTGCGGACGGGCAAGCAAACTCCAACTCCAGCGAGAATTCACGCGCGTCGGGCGGGCGGAATGGAGCCGGCGGTGCGTCGGAAGCCAACTACAAAGGTAAGCTCGTTGCACGATTGTTCCGTTGCGTCGACCGCATGGACGCGCGGTATCGCACAGCTTATGCCAGCTTAACTGTTCGTATCACGGTCAGTCCCAGCGGCAATATCACAGCATCGGGCATCGTCCGGGGGTCAAGCTTGCCTGAAGTGGATCGTGCCGCTCTTGGCACGGTGGCTTCCTGCAATCTTCCGGCTATGCCGGATGATATGGTCGCTTCCTCGCGCACATACACCTTTCCGGTTCAGGTGACGCCGAGATAATAAGATCAAAATTATCAACTTTATACTTTACTATAAAAATCAGGTTTAATAAGGTCCGTCCGCACACGCAGGAATCGTGTGACGATCAACCAGCGAACGGGTGGCATATGGCTCGCAAGGGCAAGAAGGGATCGAGCCGGGAGGTCCGCGAGACCTCGGGCGAGGAGGCCGGCCAGGCATCCAGTGGACGATCCAAACTGGGTGGCCGCAGTTTCCTCTATGTCGGCGGCCGTGATTGCCAGGTGGCGCATCTGCGCCAGATCGCCAGCAATTTCGGCGCCGAGCTCATTCATCACGACGGCGGCCTTCGCGAAGCGGTTTCCCGCATCGACACGCTGCTTCCCTCTGTCGACTGCGTGTTCTGCCCCATCGACTGTATCAGCCACGATGCCTGCCTGCGCGTGAAGACCGGCTGCAAGAAGTTCAGCAAGGCCTTCATCCCGCTTCGAAACGGCAGCAAATCCAGCCTGGAACGTGCGCTGCAGACGATGAACGAACGAGACACTTCCCGATGAACGACCAGCGCCCTGATGGCTTCACCATGATCGGCCTGCACAAGCTCGCCGCACAGAGCGGCGACGGCCTCGTGCCCGAACTCTACGAACTGTTCCAGCAGCACGCCGCACGCCAGCAGATGTATCAGAATGTGACGCTGTTCCCGACCTGGGAGGCGCGCATGCCTGGGGAGGCGGCGACAAGGCCGCTTGGCGCGGCGGCGGCAAACGGCAATAATATTCTCGCCTTTCCCTCGCCTGCTGCGAAGGCGGCCAAGAAGGCGTAAGGAGATTTCATGTATATCGAAATGAACCGCTTCAAGGTCGTAACCGGGAGCGAGACCGATTTCGAGACGGTCTGGCGCAATCGCGATTCCAGCCTGGCCGAGGTGCCCGGTTTCGTCGAATTCCGCCTGCTGCGCGGCAAGGCCAACGAAGAAGAGGGCTACACGCTCTATTCCTCGCACACGGTCTGGAAGAGCGAAGAAGATTTTCAGAACTGGACGAAGTCCGAGAATTTTCGCGCGGCGCGCGGCAATGCCGGAGACCGCAAGGCGATGTACAAGGGGCCGCCCGTTTTTGAGGGCTTTAACGTGGTCGAGGGTATTTAATTGGCGTTGATCCGGTTTTAATGTGAGGAAAGCGTTCTCCACCTCCCTCATTCCTGTGCCTGTCACAGGAATCCAGCCACGGCGCGTCGGCGCCGTGAATGACTCATACGGCCTGAAGAGAGTCTTCCGCGCCCAAGGACTTGGGCGCGCTGGATCCCTGTGACGAGCACAGGGATGAGGGAAGAGAGGTGGATGCTTCCATCAGCTGCTCAACTTGCGGATCGATAATTCTGATGTAGCGGCCCTCCAGAAACAGAAGTCACGTCAAAAGCTCTCTCAAACCCTGACCCGAAACACGGCACCCGCCGCTACGGCCAGCCAGCCGAGCATCATCGCCCAGCCGCCGATCGGGGCGGCATAGGGGAAGAGGCGGGCTCCGGAGAAACGGAGCGTGACGATATCGCCCGCAAAGAGCAGGGTTCCCACGATCATCAGAAAACCGGCCAGCCAGGCGGTTTTGAGCTTCGCAGTGCCGAGAGCCAATGCGAGCAGGGCAGGGGCGTGGGCAAGGCACATGGCGGAGGCGGATGCCGCAAGGTTGGCCTCGCCGCCGCCATGGGCGGCAAGTGCGGCGAGCGCCACGCCGGCTGCGCCGAACAAGCCGGCAAAGAGATAGAGCACCGGCTCGATGCGCGCGTTCAGGCTCATGACTATTCCTTGTTCTGCATATGATGGGCAAGGCGCTCGACCGGCGCCCAGATGAGATCGCGTAGCGCCTGGCTCGTGATCGTCTCGTCGAGCGCGCGGCGGAAGCAGAGCAGCCATTCGTCCCGCTCGATGGGCCCGATCTCGGCGACGAAATGGCGGCTGCGTAGGCGCGGATGGCCGCGCTTATCGGTATAGAGCGGCGGACCACCGAGGTAGCCGCTCATATATTCGTAGAATTTCTCTTCGCTGCCTTCGAGGCTCGGCGGATGCACGGCGCGCACGTTGCTTGCCTCCGGCAGCGTATCCATGAGCTCATAGAAGCGCTGCGTCAGCGCCCGCACGGTGGGATCGCCGCCGATCGCTTCATATAGAGTGGTGACCTTCTCCGTCACGAAACCATCCCCGATATCATTCCCATTCCCCGACCTCTTCATGCACTTGCGGAAAGGCGATCGCAACTGTCATCAAGGTGCCGCGGCATTTCGCGCATTCATGACCGCAGGACAGGGGTTTCGACCGATTCTTCTTGACAAAACCGTCCGGACGGTATCTTCTATCGGCATGTCAAACGCTCATCATCGCAAGAAACAACCGGCTCTCGTGCGCCAGCAGTTGCTGGAGGTCGCAGCGCGCCTTGCCGCCAGCGAAGGCATGGCGGCCGTGACACTCGATGCGGTCTCCGCCGCCTCCAGCGTCAGCAAGGGCGGATTGCTGCATCACTTCCCGACGAAGAATGCGCTGCTCGACGCGCTGTTCGAGAGCCTGCTCGAAAGGTTCGATGCGGATATCGAGGAACTGATGCGCGGCGATCCCGTGCCGCAGGGACGCTTCACCCGGGCCTATCTCAGGGCGGTGTCCGGTCTCAAGGATCGTCCCGACGATTCCAGGAGCTGGACGCAGGTGACGATCGCGCTTCTCGCCGAACCCAGGCTGCGTCTTCGCTGGCGCCAATGGGTGCAGGCGCGGGCTGAGGAATATGTCGGCACCGACTCCTCGCTCGATGCTCAGATCGTGCGGTTCGCCGCCGATGGGCTGTGGTTTGCCGACACGTTGGAGAGCCATGACATCAGCAGTGCCCTGAGGCGGAATCTCATCAGCCGTCTTGTCGAGCTCACGGGAAAGTAATCCGAAAAAGGAATTCGTCATGAGCCAGGCCGCCATCTACGGGCTGCTCTTTGCAGCCATCGTGCTCGAAGTCATCGGCACTACGGCGCTGCAATTGTCGCAGCAGTTTACCCGCATCGGGCCGACGGCGCTTGTCGTCGCCTGTTATGCGGCGGCCTTCTATTGCCTGTCCTTGACGCTGAAGAGCATTCCCGTCGGCATCGCCTATGCGATTTGGAGCGCTTTGGGAATCGTGCTGATTTCGTCGGTCGGCCTGATCTTTTTCAAGCAGCGCCTCGACCTGCCGGCCATTGTCGGCCTCGGGCTGATCATATCGGGCGTCATCGTCGTCAATCTGTTCTCGAAATCCGTTTCTCATTGATTTCATTGTCATATCTCAGAAGGTCCTCCGGAGTCTCACGAGAGAAAATTTCCCCTTTGTCAAACTTCTGACAAAGCGCTATGTGTTGCTCGGACGTTGTGGAGATCCAGGCGCACCCAGCGCCTCGTTCCAAAGCGCTTTGAATTCTGCCTTTCCCGCCTAAACGATCCTTCCAGCTTCCAGAGGAGCACAGCATGGCCATACGCACCGTTGTG